>NZ_JBIIKX010000130.1:0-7741 GCF_044232965.1 Prosthecobacter sp. | reverse complement strand
CGCTGGAGGCAAGGTCGTCGGTGTTGTCCTCAACAACGTTGATCTGCGCAGCGACGCGCAGTATCAATATTACACCAGCTACTACACCTATTACTCGCCCACCAACTCGCCCGACGGTTCTGGAGGCAAAGCGCGACGCCGCAGGGTCAAGACCGAGACCACGGCCACCGCTCTTCCCTCCACCCGCCCTGTCTCACGAGGTGAGGGCGACGATGTTTTTTAATTCAAATCAGCCACGCTCATGAACCTGCGCCCAATTCTCCTCAGTCTTGCTGCCATGCTGCTTCTGCCTGCCGCCTTGCTTGCGCAGAGCGGCGAGCTGCCACTCAAGGCCAACGACCGCGTCTCCATTTCGATTGGGGGTATTCCAGACAGTGAGGTCGCCCAGATCAGCAAGGTGTACACCATCAGCGACAACGGCAGCGTCAATCTCCTCTACATTGGCGAGGTTCGTGCCGCAGGCATGAAGCCCTCCACGCTTCAGCGAACCATCGAGCAGACCTACATCGCTCGCGAGATTTACACCCGTCCCACCGTCACCGTCTCCACCGATGACAGCGCCGCCACCGCTCGCATGGTCTATGTCATCAGTGGCTGCGCGAAAAACGGTCCCATACCATGGAATTCCGGCATGACCATCCTCAAGGCTGTCGGTGCCGCCGGTGGGTTCACGCCCTTCGCCAAGCCCAGCAAGACCAAGCTCCTGCGCAACGGCGTCACCACCGAAGTCAATCTCAAGGATATCAGCGCCAACCCGGCTCGCGACATCAAGCTCGAGCCCGAGGACCAGATCATCGTGCCGGAGTAACCCTGCGGAGCGCGGACGCCCTCGTCCGCAGAGTGCATCCTAAAAGACGCTGCCTCATAGCCCCAAATCCGTCACCGCGCCCTCGCTGGCGCTGGAGCAGAGCTTGGCGAACTTTGCCAGCACACCGCGGGTGTAGCGCGGCTTTGGCTGCTTCCACTTGGCGAGGCGGTCTTTAAGCTCCTTGGCGGGGATGCCGAGGGTGATCTGTCGTGTTTCCGCGTCGATTGCGATCGGGTCGCCATTCTTGATGACGGCAATCGGACCACCAACGAAGGCCTCGGGCGTGACGTGACCGACGACGAAGCCGTGGCTGCCGCCGCTGAAACGACCGTCGGTGATGAAGGCGACATCTTTGCCCAGACCCTTGCCCATAATAGCGGAGGTGGGCGAGAGCATCTCGCGCATGCCGGGGCCGCCCTTCGGGCCTTCCATGCGCACGACGATGACGTGGCCCTTCTTGACCTTGTCATTCAGGATGGCCTGGAGCGCGGTTTCCTCGGATTCGAACACGATGGCCTTGCCTTCGAACTTGAGTCCTTCCTTGCCGGAAATCTTGCCCACAGCGCCTTCGGGGCAGAGGTTGCCCTTGAAGACGACGAGATGGCTGTCTTTCTTGATCGGGTCGCTCAGCGGACGCACGATGGTCTGGCTCTTCGGCCACACGATCTTGGAGTTTTTCATGTTCTCCTTCATTGTCTTGCCGGTGACGGTGAGGCAGTCGCCGTGCATGAGGCCTTCGGCAATGAGCATGCGCATCAGCGGCACAGTGCCGCCGATCTTCACGAGGTCATTCATGAAGTATTTGCCGCTGGGCTTGAGGTCGCCGAGCACGGGCACCTTTTTGCCAATGCGGGTGAAGTCATCAATGCCGAGTTTCACGCCTGCTGCATGCGCCATGGCGATGAGATGCAACACGGCGTTCGTGCTGCCGCCGAGCGTGATGATGAGCGTGATGGCATTTTCAAAGGCCTCTTTCGTCATGATGTCTCGGGGCGTGATACCGCGTTTGATCATGTTCATGACGGCCGCCCCGGCGTCGAAGCAGTCGATGAGCTTGTCGCTGCTCACGGCAGCCTGGGCACCACTGTTGGGAAGGCTCATGCCCATGGCTTCGATGGCGCTGGCCATTGTGTTGGCCGTGTACATGCCCCCGCAGCTTCCTTCGCCAGGGATGGAATGCTCTTCGATGTCGATCAGTTCCTTGTCGCTGATGAGGCAGTTGGCGTGCTTACCGACGGCTTCAAAGACGGTGACGATGTCCGCGTCCTTCTTCTCCACGCCGACACAGCCGGGGAGGATGGTGCCACCATAGACAAAGACCGCCGGGCGGTTCATGCGGGCGATGGCAATCATGCAGCCGGGCATGTTTTTGTCACAACCACCGATGGCGACATAGCCGTCGAGTCCTTCGCAGCCGACGACGGTTTCGATGGAGTCCGCGATGACCTCACGTGACACGAGCGAGTACTTCATGCCCTCGGTGCCCATCGAGATCCCATCGGAGATGGTGATGGTGTTGAAGATGACGCTCTTGCCACCCGCAGCATCCACGCCCTTCGCGGATTCCTTGGCGAGGCGGTCGATGTGCATGTTGCACGGCGTCACCATGCTCCAGGTGCTGGCGATGCCGATCTGCGACTTCTTGAAGTCCTCGCGCTTGAAGCCCACGGCGTGCAGCATCGCGCGGCTGGCGGCGCGCTCCGCACCATCGACGACGATGGCGCTGTGTTTGCGGTGAAGGGATTCTTTGGAGGCGGCTTTTTTCGGCATGACGTGGTGTGGTGGGAGACCAAAATGGCAGACGCCCGCCTGCGTGCAAGCTGCCTTTGCGGCAGCTCTCGCACAGCGTTTGGCAAGAACCGTATGGTCTCCGCTCCTTTTCAGCGCGATGAAGTACGGGTGAAAATCCACGCCTCATTCGCCCTGCTCGCCATCGCCTCTGCCCTGACGGCGGCAGATCCTGTGGAGCCGCTGAATTTCAACCTCTACATGCAGGGTAAGTATGTTTATGAGCGCAACTGCATCGTCTGCCACGGGCCGCGTGGCGATGGCAATGGCGAGATGAGTCCCACGCTGAGTCCCAAGCCGCGCTCTTTTCGCGAAGGCATGTTCAAATTCCGCACCACGCCGCATGGCATGCTGCCCACGGACGACGATCTGCGCCGCACCATCACTCGCGGCCTTAGCGGCACCGCCATGGGCATGTTCAGCCACCTTTCGTCTGAGGAAGTGGATGCCGTTATTACCTATGTGAAGTCCTTCTCCCGCCGCTGGCGCAAGGCGGAAAATCACTCGCCCGCTGTGTCCCTGCCGCCGCCGCCTGCGTGGTTCAAAAAGCCTGTGGATATCAAAGTCCACGCGCAATCCGGCCAAAAACTCTTCGCCACAAATTGCGCCGCATGTCATGGAGAGAAGGCAGATGGCAAAGGGCCTGCGGCCATGGCTTTGAAGGACATCTGGGGCTTGCCGGCCGCTCCTTCCGACCTGCGCCTGCCGCATCCGAGGTGTGGTGACTCGCCTGCGGACATTTTTCGGGTTCTCGCCACCGGACTGAACGGCACGCCAATGGTTAGCTTCGACAAGGTTCTCACGGAAGAACAGCGTTGGGACATTATCGCGCATCTCATGAGCATTCGCCTGCCGTCTGGGCCTGTCTTGGGCGCGTCGCCGCCGACTTCTCAGTAGCTTCGATTGGCAATGGAGTTCTGGCGGGGGAGATTCTTGCCGATGCGCTCTGAAACCGTTGATTTCAGGAGTAACTTCGCAGAATCGGGTTTTCTGGGTCTGGCGAGAATTAGCGGGAATCTGAAGTGCTGCTGTCATAATTTGTCCTGCCACATCCCAAACCTCCTGCAAATATCTGCGAGGGTGTGTAAGGGTGCAACCAATCCACAAATCAAGAGGTGCTAGAATAGTTGTCCCATCAACCAGTTGCGCAACGAACTGCATTCATTTGCGTGGCAATGTAGGTGCTGGCGTTGACACGTCATCCATGGCGATGAATACGCCACAAACCTCCCCTGAGCCTCAGTCCGCCATTCCACCTGAAACCTCCCTTTGGACCATTGATGACGTTGCCCGCTATGCGCGATGCAGCGTCCGCCATGTCACCACGCTGCGCGAGCAGAAGGGGCTGCCTTTTCGCAAACTCGGGCATCTGGTGCGCTTCAGCCCCGAGTCCGTGAAGCGGTGGTTTGAGGATTGATGTCGCAGGTTTGATCACTTATTTGCGGGCATTGCTGGGTCTTCGAGAGGCCGCTTCACTTCGGCAAATCCTATTTCTTTAACACCTTCGCCACCGAGAGAACGAATCTTCAGCCCCTTCACCAGTTCAAAGCGGCAGCAGAAATTGATCTCGTGTGGGCGGAACCAGCGTGGAAAGACCGATCCCCAGCAACCTCAATGGACGCTTCACCAATTGATTTTTTGCCAAAAGGAAGCAGGCCAGGTGGTAAATCTCAACCGCGGTCGTGGCAGGTTCTTGAAGACGGATTTGGCGGGTGAACGTGGTGAAATCGCTATACCTCACTTTCACTTGGACCGTAAGTGCTGCGACACCTTCAGCATCGAGCGTTTGGGCTACATCAGACGCCATTTCCTTGAGAGCTACACGCAATGTTGGCCGGTGTCTGTGTCGGTTAAAAAGGTGGTTTCGGCACTGATGCTCTTTCGTTCATCACTCAGATCCACCGGCCGATCATCAATCCCCAAGGCACGTTGTTTCAGTGTGCCGGCAAATGAACCAACAACGGATTCAAGATCGAGGTTGGTGTTTTGCAGGTCACCAATGGTTTGAATTCCTTTGGCCTGGAGTGCTTGAGCTGTGACCGGTCCGACACCGTGACTTGCTCCGACCGGCAGAGGTTTCAAGAACTCCACCTTTTCCTCGTCACGAATGACCGTCAGTCCAGCCGGCTTTTGAAAACCACTCCCCAGCTTGGCGAGGAACTTGTTGCAGCTCACCCCAATGCTTGATGTGAGTCCACGTTCCTCTTTGATGCGTTGTTTGATCTCGCGAGCCAACGCTACTTCATCCCCCATTTCACTGACGTCCAGGTATGCTTCATCTACTGACATCCGCTCGACCAGTGGAGTAATGCTCCGCAGTATCTCCATGATGAGAGCGGATTCAGCGCGGTAAAACTCCATCCGGGGACGAACAAAAAAAATGCCATGCGGACAGAGCTTTGCAGCGGTTCGAGAAGGCATGGCAGACCGGACCTTGAACTACCTGACCTCATAGCTGCGAATGGGACAAAACAGGCGGCATGTTTGTCCACCCAGACTTGACTTCAACGGGGCCGCACTCGTGGAAGTGCGGATGGCCAGCAAGGGCGAGCAATACAGCAGCCGCTGCATCTGATTGAGGAACCGTAGATGATGCGTGATTCCTCGTATTCATGAGGCTTCCAGCGTAGCAGGACTTTCCAAAGGCCGCAAGAATTCGCGAGGATGCACGAGGGTTTGCATTAGATTTGCATGAGATTGCCGCAGGGTTTCGCAGGATGTGCAGCTGCCGCGGTCGAGACATGAGTCAGGGATTTTGCATTTGATCAGGAACCAGACCGGGCCAAAGAAGCGGAATGCGCATACTGCTCGGCCCCCACCCCAAGGACAGCCCCGAGGCATTGGAACTCGAAGTGGCAGACAAGCCGTTCGCCACTGCATTTGAAGTTGCTGATCTTGCCGTGCGTCTGGCTCAATTGAAGGGGAAGACGGAGCCTGATGTCGACGGCGCGGCAACGCTGTTGATGCGGGCCTGGAAGAAGTGCAAAAGCTTGACCCCACTCGAGAGCAACGGCCTCCATCTCGCGTTCGATGTGAACACAGGTGCCGCAGTTGCGCTCGCGTCACCAGTTCATCACGACAAAGATTTCCCCGGTGCCGAATTGATAAGCGAACCTTCAACCTATCCAGTCGATTTGGATGCGGCAGTTCGATTAATCAGCGGTGAATACAGCCGCGAGAGGAGACGGGAATTCCTGCTGAGGCTGGAGAATTACCTGCGGAAAGCCACCGGGCGGCCGTTGGTGGACGAAGTCCAGTCGTCGTTCCCGATAAAAGACCGCGCAGATTTCTGGACCCTGGCCAGACGACTTGCGCCGCACTGCCCCAGGAATGCGAAATACTACCGGAGCGGTGGAGTTAAAAAAGGCTCAGCGCGGAAATCCCGGCCAGAAAAATCGCGCAAAGTCAAAAAAAACTCTTGACCCATCAGCCGGAAAAATCTGGCAAATCCGGTCAGGAATCTCGCAAGTCGGTATCAAGTTCTGACATGAACGGATTGCCGCCTTGCAAGCAGCGTGGCTAGTCTTGCAAAGACGGCTCAAAACCTTGCAACGGGCCAGTCTGGCAAGTTGCGCGCATGAACAAAAAACCATGCGACAAGAAGCCCATACCCAATGCACAAGCCGGCGAACCCGAGTGGCTGCGGGTGACTGATGTGAAGCGGATGTTCGGCATTTCCAAGCCGAAGATTTATCTGCTGATTCATGAAGGCAAGGTGCGCTCGGCGGCACTTCGCGGACCGAAGAAACTCCGGGGCACCCGATTGATCTCGCTCGCCTCGCTTCGGGCCCACATCGAGGCCATGGCCGATGAGCAGGCAAAGGAGGTGCGGCCATGAAACCCGACTGGCCCAAGATCCGCGCTCATTACGAGCAGACGGGAGAATCGCTTCGCGCCGTGGCGGAGCGGTTCGCCGTGTCCATCTCCACGCTTTTCAAGAAAGCGGCACGCGACAAATGGAAGCAAAACGGCGGTGTTGCTTCCTTTGGAGTGGAAGCAAATGGAAGCAGACAGGAAGCAAATGGAAGCAAGGCACTCTCTGCTTCCATTTCGGATGGAAGCAGACAGGAAGCAAATAGAAGCAAAACAGTGTCTGCTTCCATTTCGAGTGGAAGCAAAGTTGAGGCGAATGGAAGTAAGTATCCATTTGCTTCCATTCTTGCTTCCACTGTTGGCGGCAGCTTCCAAATCCCGGCCGCCATCAATGATTGGGATCGGCTGACTGCTTCACGCTACTACCTTGAAGAACTCGGTTGGGCCGTGCATCAGCTTTATCCGCCGGACAAGGGCGACGACAAAGAACGCGGCAAGAAGCCCGCCTGCAAGGGGTGGCGTGATCACAAGGCCTCCGATGTCACCACTGCCGACCTTGCGAAAGTCTTCGGTCCTCATACCTCCAACAATCTGGGCGTCGTGGTGCGTCCGCCCTTCGTGGCCGTGGACCTAGACAGCAAGGCGGACTCAGGCGATTCGGTCCGCGCCTGGCTTGCGGAACATTCCCGCCTTGCCGACGTGCCGCGTGAGCGCACCGGTGGCGGCGCGCATCTGCATTTCATCTGCCGCGATCTCCCACTGCACCTCCTCAAGTCGCGCAAACCACCAACCGTG
Source organism: Prosthecobacter sp. (assembly GCF_044232965.1). Taxonomy (GTDB): domain Bacteria; phylum Verrucomicrobiota; class Verrucomicrobiia; order Verrucomicrobiales; family Verrucomicrobiaceae; genus Prosthecobacter. The sequence continues at coordinate 537 of NZ_JBIIKX010000130.1, read as the reverse complement.
CAAATCAACGCCAAGGTGAGCGCCGAGCTCTATCTCAATGGCTTTAACCTCGTTGTCGCGCCTTCCATTCATCGCACTGGCCATCGCTACACCTGGGAAGTGACCGGCCCAATTCCCGAAGTTCGCTGGGCTGACCTCAACACCGTCTTTGGCTTCGAGCACCCCGCTTCGAAAAGCGAGTCTACCACCCCTGGCAAAAAAGACAAAACCTGGTGGACCGCCTTCAAGGGTGATCTCGCCACACTGAACATTCTCGCACTGTTCCGCAGCGCCGACCGGTTGGGCGACTGCCTCGATCCCGATCAATCCAAGTGGGCGGTTCGTTGCCCCTGGGAACACGAGCACTCCGGCGATCTCAAAGGCGAGGCTGGCAGCGACACCGTCATCTTTTCTGGCAGGCCACCCGGTTTCAAATGCTTGCACGCCCATTGTGCAGAGCGCGGCATGGAGCAAGTTTGTGCCTGGTTTGAAAACACCCATCCAGGTGCCATCGACGACCACTGCCAGCAGCTAAGAGGCACCTTTGCCCAGGAAACT
>NZ_JBIIKX010000078.1:0-25765 GCF_044232965.1 Prosthecobacter sp. | reverse complement strand
GGGCGATTCCCAGTTCAGGGAAGGTGTGTTGACTCATAATGCGATCCCCTCGGGTTTTGAGGGTCGGCATAGTCCCACCGATAGGGGAGATAGCAAGGTCTTTGATCGTCGGGGGCGCTTCGCCTAAAAAAGCTGTTCGAGAACATAGACGATTTGCAAAAGCCCTCATAAGATGGCGTTTCTGTCACCCACCAACCAGCGGGTCGTTTGTGCCCGCACCTCATCATGTCCACAGCCACCGCCTCCGCTCCCGCCTCCGCTCCCGCCTCGTCTGCCCCTGCTCAAGCCCTGCGCAACGCCGTCATCCGCCTCGCCGGAAACTCCCAGGATGGCATCCAGTCCATCGGTGGCTTCCTCGCCCGGCTCGCCGGCCGGACGCAGCACGATGTGATGACCTACATGACGATTCCCTCCACGATTTCGGGCGGGCCGTCGATTTTCCAGCTCCACCTTGGCTCCGGCCATGTGCTCACCGCCGGGGATGAGGCCGATGTGCTCGTAGCCTTCTACCAGCACAGCTATGACAGCCACATCAGCTCCCTCCGGGCTGGCGGCATCTGCATCTACGAGAGCGCCGAGGTGACAGAATTCAAAACGGATCGCGGCATCCACCACATCGGCGTGCCATTCACCGCCGCCACCATTGAGGCCATCGGCGGCAGCGCCCGCGACCGTGGCAAGAACATGTTCGTGCTCGGCCTGCTCTGCGCCGTTTACCAGCTCGACAAGGAAAAGCTCGCGGGCATCGTTACCCGTCAGTTCGGCAAGAAGGATGAAAGTGTGCTGCGCAATGCCATGCTGGCCTTTGACGCCGGTTACGCCTACCCCATCGGCGACATGGGCACCTTCAACCTGGAGGAAGGCGAGCACACCGACGAGCACCGCATCAGCACCGATGGAAACACCATCATGACCATGGGTCTCATCGCCGCCGGTGTGCGTTACGGTTCTGCGTATCCGATCACTCCTTGGTCCAGTATCATGGAGACGCTGCGCAGCGAGTTGCCGAAATACGGCGGCATCTATGTGCAGGCAGAGGATGAACTCGCCGCCGTCTCCATGACCATCGGCGCGGCCTACGCCGGTCATCTCGCCGTCACCGGTAGTGCCGGCCCGGGGTTGAGCCTGAAAATGGAGGCGCTCAGCTACGCCAGCATGGCGGAAATCCCTCTCATCGTCATCAATGTGCAGCGTGGCGGCCCCTCCACTGGCCTGCCCACCAGTGTGGAGCAGTCCGACCTCATGCAGGCCATCTATGGCAGCCATGGCGACTGCCCGCGCATCGTTCTCGCCCCGCAGGACGTGGAAGACTGCTTCTACATCGCCCTGGAGGCTGGCAGACTGGCCCGCGAATACTCCTGCCCGGTCATCATCCTCAGCGACCAGGCGCTCAGCAGCCGCATCGAGGCCTTCACCGAGCCGGATCTCGACAAGCACTGGGTGGAGCCCACGCTGGACCTCTCCGACCGTGGAGAGGACTTCAAGCCGTATCCGCTGGACAAAGTCACCCACCACGCGCCTCCGGGCACGAAACTCGCGGGCAAATACCCGCACGTCACCGGTCTGGAGCACGACGAGCACGGCCATCCTTCCGGCAGCCCGAAGATGCACACGCAGATGACCGAGAAGCGCCGCAACAAGCTCGTCGAGCTCAGCAAAAAACTCCCGCTGCCTGAGATCTACGGCGAGCAGGAGGGCGACGTCCTCCTCATCGGCTGGGGCAGCACCTACGGTCCGATCAAGGAGGCCGTGAACCGCCTCCTGGCCGAAGGCCACAAAGTCGGCGCGGCGCACATCCGCCACATTCACCCCATGCCCGCCGGACTCGACCGCCTGTGGGCCAAGTTCAAGAAAGTCGTCGTCGTCGAGATGAACGACTACGGCCTCTACGGCCACGGCCAGCTCGCCATGATGCTCCGCGCCGCCTACGCCGAGCCGAAGATCCAGTCCGTCTGCAAGACCGACGGCCTCGCCTTCCGCATCCGCGAAATCGTCACCGGCGTTGAAAAAGTCATGGCCGCCAACTGATCCGCCCCGCTTACCCAACCTTTCACTTTTCCACCCATGTCCTCCGCCACACTTGACGCCCCGGCTGCCACTCCTGTCGCCGACAAACTCACCAAAAAGATCCTCACCGCCGACCACCCGACCTGGTGCCCCGGCTGTGGCGACTTCGCCGTGCTCGCTGCCTTCTATAAGGTGCTCGAAAAGCTCCAGTATCCGCATGAAAAGATCGTCTGCGTCGCCGGCATCGGCTGCTCCAGTCGCTTCCCGTATTTCATGAACACGCACGGCATCCACTTCATCCACGGTCGTGCCCTACCCCTCGCCACCGGCATCTCCCTCAGCCGTCCCGATGTGCATGTCTTTGTCTTTGGCGGTGACGGTGATGGCTTCTCCATCGGCGGCAACCACCTCAACCACGCCGCGCGCAAAAACATCAAGCTCACCTACGTCATCATGGACAACTACGTCTATGGCCTGACCAAGAAGCAGACCAGCCCCACCAGCCCGCAGGGCTTCAAATCGAAAACCGATCCGACCGGCAGCATCGACCGTCCGATCAACCCGATGAAGCAGCTCCTCGCCAGCGGTGCCACCTTCATCGCCCGCACCCATGCCGCCCAGGTCAAGCACATGGTCGATACCTTCGAGCGCGCCATCCTGCATGACGGCTTCAGCGTCGTCGAGTGCCTCAGCGAGTGCGTCATGTTCTACGAAGGCAGCTTCGATGACAGCACTCCACGCAAAGGCGGCGTCTATGACATCATCGACGAAACCCAGCACGACGTGCAGGACGACGTTGCCGCCTACAAGCTCGCCGATCTGCCCTCTCCCGGCAAATTCGGCGTCTTCTACCAGACGCAGCGCCCCACCAAGAATGCCATGGAGCAGAAATGGATCGATTCCACCCAGGCCAAGCTCGGCGGCGCCAGCCAGAAGGATATTCTGCGCAAGCGCCTGGAGATCATGCGGTGATCGCAGCAGTCAAGGAGTCAGGAAGTGGTCAAGTAGGTCAAGTCGGTCACGGCACGACTTCTTGACCACCACTTGACGTTTTGACCAATCTTGACGAGGGAGCACCGCCCGCCCATGCGCATCCAGACTCTCGATCTCCTTTTCCAAAACACCCCCGGCCTCATCGCCTCCTATCTCGTCGAGAGCGCCGGGGAGTACGCGTTGGTTGAGACGGGACCGGGATCGACGCTGGAAACCCTGCGCACGGCGATTCGGGCCGCAGGCGTCGAGGAATCTGCCATCCGCAAGGTCTTCGTCACCCACATTCATCTCGATCACGCCGGGGCGGCCGGCTGGTTCGCGCAAAACGGGGCCACGATCCACTGCCATCCTAGTGCTGCGCGGCATCTCATCGACCCCTCTCGTTTGATCGAAAGCGCCCGCATGGTCTATGGGGATCAAATGGACCCGCTCTGGGGCTCCATGCTCCCCGCGCCAGCGGATCGAGTCCTCGCCATGCAGGACGGCCAAAGCGTGAAGTTTGGTGATATCGAAGTGCTCGCTTGGGACACCCCCGGCCATGCGCGTCATCATCACGCCTTCGTCATTGGCGATGTCTGCTTCACCGGCGACGTGGCCGGCATGCGGCTGCAAAACACGCGCTATCTCTCCGTTCCTGCCGCCCCGCCGCAGTTTGATCCCGTCGCTTATGTCCAGTCCGTGGACCGCCTGAGCGCTGCGAACTTCAAGACGCTCTACCTAACGCACTTCGGCCCTGTTCACGATGTGACCTCTCACTTGACCGCCTATCGTCCGCGCATCACGGAAATCCACCAGCGCGTCGCCGCCTGGCTGGCCGAAGGTGTCAGCGAGGAGGAAAACCGCGCTTGCTTTCTCGCCGCCGAACATGCCATCGCCCTGCAAAACGGCCTCACCGAAGCGCAGTGGCAGATGTGTGAAATCGGCAACGGCACCGCCATGTGCGCCGACGGCGTGCGCTTGTACTGTGTGAAGGGTCGGTGAGCAAAGCTGGCCTGGCGCAATTTGAGCTTGTCCGAGGTGAAAGGATTTTTCTATCCTCCACACCTATGATCCACGGACGCACTCCTCTATTTCGCCAAGTCATGAAGCTTCTGCTGCAAAGCATGCCGGAGCAGGAGGGGAGAAGAAGGTTCATCAAACAGGCCGCGATGGCGGGAGCGGGGATGCTGCTGCCAGCTTGTGCGACGACCGGCGGGGACGGCAAAAAGACGATTGCCATCGTGGGCGGTGGGATTGCCGGTCTGACGGCGGCGTGGCGGCTGGTAAATAAAGGCCATGAGGTGCATCTTTACGAGGGCAGCAACCGCACGGGCGGGCGCATGTTCACCAAGCGTCAGTTCAACGCGGACGGCCAGTTTGTGGAGCTGGGAGCCGAGCTGGTCGATACCAATCACAAGCACATCATCGCGCTGGCGAAGGAACTCGGCGTGAAGATGCAAAACCTGCGCCGGGGCGAGACCGGGGTGGATTTTGTCTGGTTGGAGGAACGTTTGCGCACGGATCATGACATCCCGGCCGCATTCAAGCCGCTGGGCGCGAAGATCGCGGCGGATGCGGACGGTTTGTACGATGCGGAGGGCAATTTCACGGACAAGGCGCGTCAGTTCGACCGCATGTCGCTTGCTGCTTACCTGAAGGATCGCGGGTGTGGCATTGAGCCGTGGGTGATCCAGCTCCTCATCGCCGCGTACGAGCCGGAACTCGGTGCTTCGGCGGAGAAGCAGTCCTGCCTGAATCTCATCGACTTCATCAATTCTGATGTGTCCGAAGGATTTCAGATCTTTGGCGACAGTGACGAGGCCTGGCGCATCCAGGGCGGCAACGACACGTTGCCCACCGTGCTCATGGAGCGACTCGGCAGCAAGGTCACCCTGCACCTGGGGCACAAGCTCGCAGGCATCGCCGACCAAGACGGCCGGGTGACGATGAAGTTCAGCACCCATGCCGGTGTGAAGACGGTGGACTACGAGCGCGTGATCCTGGCCATTCCCTTCACGGTGCTGCGTGGTGTGCCGGGGGTGTTTGACCTGCCGCTGACGGCTTCCAAGAAGCGCTGCATCCGCGAGATGGGCTACGGCACCAATGTGAAGGTCTTCCGCAGCTTCACCCGCCGCATGTGGCGTGATCCGGTGCCTGGGCGCGACTTCATCGGCAACGGCAGCGCATTCGCCATGGAGCCGACCTTTCAAAACGTGTGGGAGACCAGTCGTGGACAGCCTGGTGAGCGCGGCATCATCACAAATCTGCTGGGTGGCCGCCGCGGGGAAAATTATTCCGAAGGGATGATGGCCGGTTATCTTGACGAACTGGATGCTGCCATCCCTGGCTTGAAGAAGGCTTATGATGGCAAGGCCGCCGCGATGAACTGGCCCAAACAGCCTTTGACCAAAGGCAGCTACAGCTGCCCCTTCGTCGGCCAGTACACCTGGATGTATGAGGAGTCACCTAAACCCGCGCTGGATGGTCGTCTCATCTTCGCCGGTGAGCACACCAGCACCGTCTCCCCCGGCTTCATTAACGGCGGCGTTGAGTCCGGTGAGCGGGCAGCGCTTGAGGCGATGGGCTGAGCGTGAGTATGGCGCGTCGTGCTTATGCCTGGGCAGGCGCGGCGGTCTTGCCCTTTTTCATGATCAAAAGAGCGATGGGCACACCGACTCCGATCACAAGGAGTGTGATGCCCAGTACCGGACGGTAGGCCAGCCAGGCAATGGCGATGGTGGCGAGGGAGGTGGGCACGGCGATCACCAAGGCGATCAGCGACGTGCCGAAGCGCATGATGCCGCCGAGGAATGGCAGCGCATCCGCCAGCACGCCAAGCGGGGCCAGAAGCATGCTCATGCCGATGTATAGGGCGAGGAAGCCAAGGAAACGCAGCAGCCACGTCATCATGTTGTTGGTGGCCACGGCGGAAGCAAACATGTCTGCCGCTGGCACCACGCCATCGTCCACCAGTTCAATGCTGGTGCCGGCCTTGGTGCGGTAGGGTTCCAGCCTGGTCCCGCGTTGCTGAGCGACGACCGAAACCTCGGTGGGCATGACGGCCTTGAAGGTGATGCGCACATCACCGACCTGCGGCCCCGCTGTCGTTGTCGTGGTGGTGGTTGCTGGAGTCACAATGCCAGAGCCCAGAGGATTCGCGGTCGCCGCCGGGGGGCTGGCTGGAGCAGCCGCGGAGCGGTAGATGGTGTTTCCCTGCGCCTTGAATCCAGCGGGAAGCTGGGCTGGTGGAGGCAGGGGGGAGGAATCCCCCACTTGCCCTGCCAGGCTGCTGCCAAGCTGGAAACCGCCGAGTGTCACGACTTTTGCCGACTGTGAGGCCGACTCCAACGGCATCACGCCGGGATTCGCATGCTTGTCCGCCTCTTTGAATTCGTCTGACGGGATCACCTTGTCCGACCATGCCTTTTCATAAGTGTAGGTGGTCGTGGTCTCGGTGCCGCCGCCGACTTTGTTCTCTGTCTTGCTCGTGCTCTTTTCCTTCCATTGCAACATCTCCACATGGCGTTCAAGACGCAGCGCCTTGGCTTCGAGGCCGAAGATGTCGTCGCGCAAGGTTTCCGTGGTGGTGGCCAGCCCGCTGAGATGAACGAGCTTGCCCTCGTTTGCGCTGTCGGCGGTGGCTGAATCCACGCTGACAACCGCGGCCGAGCCTTCGGCTAGCCCTTGGGCGGTTTTCACCGCGCGTCCTTCATTCCAAGCGGTGACGCCGATGCCGATGAGAAACAGGATGATTCCTCCGAACATTCCTCCCACACTTTTTCCCAGACGGGAAAACCAACCTTCGCGAGTGACTTCAGTGATGGCCATATAGGGTTCTTTTTAATGTCTTGGTGCCGTTCTGGCAATGCTCAATCGCCAATGTCTGATCAAAACTCTGCCGCGAGCCGTTCAAACCTTCATCCTTCGGCATCACCGTCTGGCGCGGCGTCGGCGCGTGACGGCCTTGCGAGCGCGTGCCGCAAGCACGGTCCTGCGGCCCAGGACCAGCAGCGCCATCAGCACCATGGCGCGAACCATCCACCAGCGTTGCCCTCTCGAAGCCGTCGCAGGTTTGCTTTCCGCTTCCTTCACGAACGGATCATCCGCAAAGCCTGTGGCATAGAGGAATTCAGGTTCTTGGGCGCTGAACGGCATCTCAGTGACGAGGTCGTCCTGCTCAAAGACGCCGCGAATCGTCTGCAGCGGTCCGGTTTGCTCAAAAATCTCAAACTCAATCCACAGGCTCTCGATCAGGCGGTCTTTGACCTCATGCACGAAGGTCACATCCACATTTCGTGCCGTGTACTCCAGCTCGTTCATCGGCGGGCTCTTCATGGCATTCGGCCACAGCCACGCAAACCGGGCCTCGGCCCCAAGCGCGGTCTTCTGCTGGTTGATTAGGAGCTTCACATGCTTGTTGAGGTAATCAACGATGCCCGACTCCGCCGCCGTCAGTTCAGACATGCTGATTTTTGTGTCCCCGTCGCTGTCGATCTTCATAAACCGCGTCAGCGTGAAAAGATTGAAGGTGAGGCGAGTTTCCAGCCGGTGTGGCTCCACCTTCACCCGCAGGTTGCTTTCGTCCGCCACATGAGCGTGGGCGGCTTGGCACAAGCTTAAGGATAGCAGGGCGGACGTCGCGATTTTTCGCATCATTTTCAATCGGAACCTCATCCGGCCCAATCTGGCAAAGGCATGGCATCTTGTGAAGATGTTTGTTTGTCGCATGAGGGCATGCTTGATTAACCCATGGCATCCTACAATACGCACCATGTCAGCATCTTCGGTCTCGGTTACGTCGGGGCGGTGACGGCGGGCTGTCTGGCGGAGCAGGGGCATCACATCATTGGAGCCGACGTGCAGCAGGCGAAGGTGGATGCCTTCAAGGAAGGCATCTCGCCCATCATCGAGCCCGAACTTGAGGCGTTGCTGCAATCAGCCAGGAGTGAGGGCCGCCTCGACGCCACGACGGATGCCACGGCCGCCGTCAAAGCCTCGCAAGTCAGCATCATCTGCGTCGGCACGCCTTCCCAGGCCGCAGGCCGGCTCAATCTCGACTTCGTGCGCAAGGTCTCCGCGCAGATCGCCACCGCAATCCGCGAGAAGCAACAGCCGCACACGATTCTGTTCCGCAGCACGATGCTTCCAGGCAGCACACGCGCCATTGTGAGCGAGTTCTTCGCCGATCTCATCAAGTCCGGCCTGTTGAGGGTTTACTACTGCCCCGAATTTCTTCGTGAGGGCACTGCTGTGCGCGATTTTCGCGATCCTTCGCTCGCCGCTGTCGGCACTCATGATGGGAATGCTCCGACAAGCACGGAAGCATTCGATTTGCTCGGCAAGAACGCGCAAATCCTCGCCTGGGAGGGCGCTGAGCTGCTGAAGTATGCTTGCAATTACTTCCATGCCCTCAAGGTCGGCTTTGCCAACGAGATCGGTCGCATGGCGAAGCATCTTGGCGTCGATGGTGCCCGCGTGATGGACGTGGTGTGCCGCGACGAGCGGCTGAACATCTCACGCTACTACATGAGGCCCGGCAACCCGTTTGGCGGCTCCTGTTTGCCGAAGGACGTGAACGCGCTCAGTGGTCTCGCTCGCATCGAGGGTGTGAATCTGCCGCTGCTCGATCATGTGATGGAGTCCAACCAGGCGCAGTTCGACATGCTGCTCAATCAGATCGCCGGCAAGGACGCCCGCCGCGTCGGCCTGCTCGGTCTCGCGTTCAAAGCCGACACCGACGACATGCGGGGCAGCGCGATGGTCGCCATTGCCGAAACGCTGCTCGGACGCGGCTACCTGCTCCGCATTTTCGATCCGTCGATCAATCTCACGCGCCTCATCGGTGCCAACGAAGCCGAAATCCAACGCCGCATGCCGCATCTGGCGCAGTTGCTCTGCGATTCGGCCGAAGAAGTCGTGCGCGAGAGCGATGTCATCATCGCTTCCCAGAAGTGCGTGGAGGTGGAATCGCTGCGCGACGTGGCCGGGGCAGGGAAGCATGTGATTGATGTGAACGGCTGGCCGGAGCTCAAGGCGCTGCCGTGGAGCTACGAGGGCATTTGTTGGTGAGGCGAAGCGCAATCCGCGCCTTGCACGCCGCGTGTGTCTCGTCATCATCCGCGAACCATGCCAACCACCTATCATATCGTTCCCACTGAAGCCCACAACGCACTCGTCCGCGCCGCCTACCAGCATCGCGGCTACACGCAGGCGGAGGCGGCTGATGGTGCACGGTTTTGCGAGATGGCGTCCGCTCACGGCATCCGCACGCACAACGCCATCAAGGCGCTGCATCTAGACCACTTGTTTGGCAGCGCCACCGGCGGCTGCAAGCCCGGCGCGGAGATCGAAGTGATCAAGAAGTCCTTCGCTGCGAGTGAAGCTTGGGACGGCAAATTGAAGCTCGGCCAAAGCGTGGCCTTCAGCGCCATGGAGCGCTGCATGGAGATGGCGGACAAATACGGCATCGGCCAGGTCAGCGTGGACAACGCCTTCCACTACCTCTGGGGCGGCGGTTACGTCATGGACGCGGCGAAAAAAGGCTACATCGCCTACACGAACTGCACTTCAACCCTCGGCGAGGTTGTGCCATTTGGCGGCAAGTTCCCCGTGCTCGGCACGAATCCGCATTCCTGGGGCCTGCCGACGCAGGATGCCTGCGGTTTCCCCATCGTGATCGACTGGGCCACCTCCACCGTCGCCATGGGCCGCGTGCAGCAGCTCAAGCGCGAAGGCAAGCCGCTGCCTCCCGGTGCTGCGGTCGATAAAGAAGGCAAACCGACCACCGACGCGAATGAAGCGGCCTGGCTGCTGCCCTTTGGCGCACACAAAGGCTACGGCCTCTCGCTCCTCATCGAAGTCATGGGCGGCATGATCGGCGGCGGTCTGCCCACGCTGCGCGGCGGTGGTGCGCATCCTGACATCAAATCGAAGCCCTTCCCGGCAGGCGAGAAGCGCACCAGCAGCTTCTACTTCCAGGTCATCCATCCTGACGCCATCAGCACCGGCCTCTTCTCCAACGGTCGCAACTTCAATGAGAACATTAAGGCGGTGATCGACGACATCCTCGGCCACGGCAACGAGAACTGCATGCTTCCTGGCCAGCCCGAGGCGCAAAATGCCGCGCACACCGCGAAAGCGGGCGGTTTGCTCTTCTCCACCGCCGAAGTCGAGGCGCTCAACGAGATCGCCGATGAAGTCGGCTCGGCACGCTTCGACGTGGCGGGCCTGAAGACTTACGATGTGCCGTAAAGTAGCCCTCTCGCTCCGCGAGAGGAGCTCACCGGCCACATGACTGAAACGTCTCCGGATTTCGGAGACGTTGATGTTGTGCGAAAGCGCTCAGCTCATCTTGCGGAGCAAGATGGCTACTGTACGCCTCAATAAATCATCGCGTTGTCTGGCGCGGTCGTTTCCTCGACCTTGGTGGCTTCGATGATGGGGACGGTTTGGTCGCCCTCCTTTTTGTAGCCCATCTTGCCCACGACCTTGATCCAGGCCATTTCCTTGAACTCAGGGGCCTTCTTGCCGAAATCCACAGGCACCGAATAGGGCCGTGCGTCGGCGGCGCAGCACTGGACGAGCATGCGGAAGATGCGCAGGCGGTGGCCTTCGGCGTTGTTCACCTTTTCCGGCAGCACCTGGGCGATGGTTTCGACCATCTGGCCGGTGAGCACCTTCTGCACCTCGACATCGCCGCCGGTGTAGTAGAGTTCGGGCACTTCGAGGATGAAGTTGCCGTCCTTGCTCTGTGGCACCTGGGCCTTGAGGTCTTCAAGTGTGAAGGTGCCGTAGCTCTTCGATTCCTGGGCAGGCTTGGGGAGATCTTTCTCGTTCACCTTCTTGGTTCCGTCGGCCATCGCGGCACTCGCGGTGGCGACTCCGGGGGGCGGCGCGTTGTTGGACGTGGTGGGGGGCGTGGCAGTGCCAGCATCCGCCTTGGGCGCGGTTGTTTTCGGTGCGGCGGCCTTGGCGGCCTCCATTTTGTTTGCCAGGGAGAACTGCTCAGCGCGTGCGCCGGTGCCGTAGTTGGGGGTGTAGAAGTTCTTGTTGAGAATGGCGTTGGCGCTGAACTGGTCCGGCGTGCGCACGGCGGCCAGGGTCAGCGGCACGGCGAGGATGAGAATGGCCGTGAGGCGGCCGATCCAGCTTCCTTCCTCCAGGATGCCGTGGGCGTGGTCGTGCTGCGCGTGATCATGGGAATGATCGTGCGTGTGCGCATGGCCGTGGTCGTGACCGCAGCAGCCCTCTTTGGGGTCGTGCTGGTGCTCGTGCGTGTGTGCATGCCCGTGATCGTGGCCGCAGCAGCCGTCTTTGTGCTCATGCTGGTGCTCATGAGCGTGGTCATGGCTGTGATCATGCCCGCAGCCGCCTTCCTTGTGTGAATGCCCATGATCATGACCGCAAGGGCCGTCGTGGGCATGATCGTGGTTGTGACTGCAGCAGGCACCCTCGTCCTGGGAGTAAGTTAAGAGGTTGAACAAGGCCAGCACCACCAGGCCGATGCCGCCGATGAGCATCAGCGGCCGGAACAGGCCGTCCGAGGGCAGATAGTTGATGACGCGCCCACTGACGTGGAAGTAGATCATCACGCCGCCCCAGAGGATCAGGAGCAGCACGCTGAGGAGATGAATGAGGAGACGTTGCGCTTTCATGGCAGAAATCAGGGGTGGGAGGCTTTGACCGCGGCGGCGGGTTTTGGCTGAATTTGATCAATCATCATCGTCCACGGCTTCGCCAGGCCCGCCACCATCACAAACATGACGATGCAGAGCCAGATGACGAACTTGCGGCTGAACACCGCCGAATACATGAAGATGAGCTTCACATCCAGCATCGGCCCGAAGGTCAGAAAGGCCAGCTTCGCGGCGCTGGAGAAGGCGGCCATCGGCGCGGCGATGAAGGCGTCCGAGGTGCTGCACAGCGCCAGCACAAAGGCCAGGCCCATCAGGGACGGGATGGCCGTCCAGTCGCTGCTCGCCACCAGATCCACCTTGGCCTGGTCGATCTGTGTGTTGAAGACGCTGGTGATGATCACGCCGATGGCAAAGTACATCGCCGTGTCCAGGAAGTCGCGCATCGCTGTGCGCATGGCATGCACCAAGCGGTCGTTGAAGGGCGGCTTGGCTGGCTCCTCAGTCTCGGCGGCGGCTCTGGCCACTCCGGCGGCCACGCTGGCGCTCAGCACCTCGCCGGGCTTCTTGCGCAGCAGCAGCAGGCCCACGATCACGGCAATGGCATAGCCCAGCGAGATACGCGCGAACGCCATGCCGCCGCTGCCCAGCACACCGGTCTTGGCCTCCACGTTTTGAAAGGCACTCATCGTGCTGAAGATCACGATGGGGTTGATGATCGGCGCGCTGACGAGGTAGGTGATGGCACAGGACAGCGGCAGCCCCTTTTGCACCAGCCGCCGCACCACCGGCACCACCGCGCACTCGCACACCGGGAAGATCAGCCCCATGAACCCGGCGATCAGCGTGGACAGCACCCGGTTCTTCGGCAGCACACGCTCCAGCAGCTTCGAGGGCAGAAACGCCGCGATGAAGCCGGACATCACCGTGCCGATGAGAATGTAGGGAGCGCCTTCGAAGACAATGCTCAAGAAGGACATCAAAACGTCCCCCAGACGACTGGGAGCGGGCAGTTCAGCGAGAAAAATCATGGATTGGGACTGTCTAAACGCTCTCCAGGGGCGGGTTCAAGCGGGAAAGCTGAGGTGGCCGCTTGATTCGCAAAATGAGATTGCCATGGGCGGGCGGTTTTGATGCAATGGGCACATGATTGAGATTCCGAAACAGCGCTGGGGATGCTTGCAGTGGGGCGCAATTGGCTTCGGGTTATTGCTCGTGGGGTTGTTTGATGTTCGAGGCACCCATCCTCGGGCTCAAATGATGGGCATGCAGTTGAAAGCTATGAACAACTGCACGCAGATCATTCTCGTGCTGAAGATGTATTCGAAAGACAAAGGAGGAATCTATCCAGATCGCCTCGGTGGCTCTTTGCGTTCATCCAACGAAGTTTTCCGAAAGTTGTTCGGAATTGAAACTGACGATGAACGTATCTTTGGCTGTCCTGACAGCCCTTTTCAGCCGGACGGCGTGACAGGCAGCCCGCCCGCCTTTGAAAAAGCTCTCGGTGCCGGTGAATGCCATTGGATGCTGCTGAAACATCAGGGAGACGCCTCCCATCCAAAGATCCCTATCATCATTGAAAACAGTTTGAAGCCATCCTGGCCTCCCAAGTGGGACATCGCACGCCCTGCGATTCCCCAGTGGCTCGGCGACACTTCTCGAAAGAGAGGCCGGTCTTGGCGAGGTAGCGAAAACATCATCGGGCGCAACGACGGCTCTGTTGCTGTGGAGAAACTTCGCCCTGACGGCACGCTGGACTGGCATTCTCCCAACAACCTCGGCCCCGATGGCAAAAGCTGGCTTGACTCACTCACACCCGAGCAAATCGCGAAGCTGGAATACTGGGACATTGAAGAGAAATAACCTCGGATTGCGCCAGCTTTGCGCATCGGTGGGCGTGAATTGCTTTGGGCTACAAGGCGGCGGCAGGAGCGCGTTCATGGGGTAACGCGCACGGAAATCCAACCTGACCCACATCCCATGAAAGCACTCCTTGCCCCGCTCCTCCTCAGTCTGGCGATGACCGCCACCGTCTTCGCCGCCTGGCCGATCAATGAACTCTGTCCCGTGGACAGCAAGCCTGCCCGCCCGATCTACCGCGTGAAGACCGCAGACGGATTCGTGGCCTTCTGCTGCACCGATTGCATGCAGAAGTTCGCCAAATCCCCAGGTTCCTTCAAGATGACCAAGAAAGAAGTGGTCAAATAGCTCCACGCTGGTCTCGCATAGATTCCACCGATCCAGGCTGGCAGGCGGGTTCATGCGGCGTTTGTTGCCCGCATGAATCCATCCACAGCATTTCAACTCGACGGGCGCGACATCTGGGTCTTCGGCGGAGCGGGGTATCTCGGCCAGGCCGTGGTGCGGCAACTGGTCTCGATGGGAGCGCGGGTCTTGTGTGTGGATCTCGAAGATCGTGCCGCCCGGATGGTGCATGAAACGGACCTGTCATCATCGGTGACGCCCGCCACGCTCAATGCGGCAGACACCACGGCAGTGAACGCCTTTGTGCAGGATCAGACCGCCACACGCGGTGTGCCGCACGGCCTGGTGGTGATGACATACGCCTCCACGGCGAAGCGTTTCAATGATCTCACCGTGGAGGACTTTGATCACGCGAATCACGGCAACCTCACCGCCACCTTCGCGCTCGCACGCGCCGTGGGCCAGCGCATGGCGGAGCAGGGCAGGGGCAGCCTTGTGCTGTTCTCCAGCATGTATGGCAGTGTCTCGCCTGATCCCACGGTGTATGCCGCGCCGATGAATCCGAACCCCATCGAGTATGGCGTGGGCAAGGCGGGTATCCAGCAGATGGCGCGTTACCTGGCCGTGCATTGGGGGCCGCAAGGCCTGCGCTGCAACAGCATTTCCCCTGGTCCTTTCCCCAATCCGACGCTGCAACGCGAGAAGCCCGAGTTCATCGAGCGTCTCTCCCAGAAAGTGCCCCTGCGTCGTGTCGGACAGGCGGATGAGATCGCAGGCTCCGTGATCTTCCTGCTCAGCGATGCCTCATCCTTCATCACCGGCCAAAATCTGGCCGTCGATGGCGGCTGGACCTCCTGGTGACGTAGCGGCGGGAGTCAGCACGCCGAAAGAGCTCTCGTCATGCCCATCAATCCTCGTGAGAAGACGCACGTCTTCCGCTACGAACTTGCGCGTTCATTCTGCATTCGTAACTATTCAGGAGGAGGGGGATTCGTGCTCATTCGCGGATATTCGCGATCATTCGCGTTGAGAATTGAAGGCGCGGCTTTTTTTCAACGCGAATGGCCGCCAATGAGCGCGAATAAACGCGAATTTGAGATGGGTGCTGAATAGTTTCCATCATTCCTCAAACCGTCGCCCCCCGCACGAACTGCGGCATCAGGCGCAGCGCCTTCGGCGGCAGCTTGCCGGTTTCCGCCAGTTGCAGCGCCGCCTTGGACACCCTGCGGGCAAACTGCGCCGAACTCGCGGCGTAGCAGGTGACGGGCGGGACGGCATGCTGGAGAAACGGCTCGTTGTCGCGCGAGACCACCGCCATGTCCTGTGGGATGCGCTTGCCGCGCTGCATGAGAAACATCATCACCGTGAGCACATGCACCGTCCGTGCCACGACGCAGGCCGTGGGCGGCTGCGGTGAGCGCAGCGCCTTTTCCAGCAGGGCGCAGAGATGCTCGGGCGTGCTGTTGTGCCGCAGCACCAGCAGGCTGGCGGTTGCATCGCCTCGCAGGGCTTCGAGCAGTCCCTGCTCGCTCTCAAGATCGCCGCCGAAATCGCCATCCGGGCGGATCAGAGCGATGCGCCGGTGGCCTTTGCGCCGCAGCAGCGCCCCGGCATGCCGACAGGCGGCGCGGTAGTCCGCGTCCACCGATGGCAGCGGCACGCCGTGCGCACATGAGCCGACCACGAGGCAGGGCAATTGACGACGCACAAACCACTGCTGCACCGGCTCCAGCGAGCCAAACAGAACCCACACGGCGGCGGGCGATCTCGTCGTCAGCGCCTCCAGCGCCCGTGCCGGTTTGCTGGAGAAACAGGCCACGCTGACATGGATTTCGAGGCTGAACCCGGCCTGCGAGAGTTTATCCCGCAGTTCATCCACCATCACCACCGAGGAAGCGGCCATGGCCAGCAGCGGACGCGAGGACAGGATGGCGATCACTCGTGAAGGCACCGGCTCCGCGTGAGATTTTGGTGCTTTGATGCGCCGCCGCTGCCGCTGCGTGACCTCCAGCAGGCCGTCGCGTTGCAATTCATCCAGCGCGGAGCGCAGTGTGCTGCGGCTCACCTGCAAACGGGCGCACAGCTCGCGCTCGCCCGGCAGATGCCCCTGCCAGTGCCCGGCTTGCATGGACTCGCGCAGGCTCTGCGCCGTCAGACCCGCCAGCGAGACACGCTGGGGTGGTTTGGGGCCGGAAGGGGAGGGGGGATTCATCTGGTGCTGGCAACAGACCAGCATCATAGGCTTGTTGCCGCTCGTTTGAAAAGCCTACTTTAAAACACATGTCTCCCACCTCGCGTCCGCTCTCTCACAGCGATCTTCTTCAACTCAAGCGCTGGAACACCCCAACGATCTACAACGGCTGGGAACAGATCACGAAGCACAACCCCGGCGCCGACGCCTTCAACATCGAGGAGACCCGCGATTTCATGCCGCAGATGGGCCCGATGGTTGGTTATGCGGTCACCTTGGTGATCGAACCCGGCAACGCCTCGCACCGCCAAACGAATCCTAAGGCTGGAGAAGAGTTCCGCCGCTACATCGCCAGCATTCCAGGTCCGAAGATCATCGTCGTGCAGGATCTCGACAAACCACGCGTCCTCGGCTCTGCCTGGGGCGAGGTCAGTGCCAGTATGTTTCGCGCCCTCGGCTGCGTCGGCACCATCACCGACGGCGCGATCCGCGATCTCGATGAAATGACCAACGCCGGCTTCAAAGCCCTCGCCCGCCGCCTCTGCGTCGGCCATGCGCATGTGCATCCCGTGCGCTGGAACTGCGAAGTCGAGGTCTTTGGCCGAACCGTTCATCCGGGTGACCTCATCCACGCCGACAAGCACGGCTTCATGGTCATCCCACCCGAAGACCAGCCGAGATTGCTCGAAGCCGCCCGGTTTATGGACTCAAACGAATGCACCACCGTCATCCCCGCCGCCCGCGACAGCGCAGGCCGCAGCACGGACGAACTCCTCGCCAATCTCGAAGCCTCCATCACTCAGTTCAGTGCCAACGTGAAAGCCAAGTTCAGCCGCGAAGGCGAGTGGTAGCCAAATCAAGACTCATGAAACTCATCACACTCTTTCTTGCCATCGCCTGTCTGGCGCACGCCGAAAGCATCATCACGCTCAACGTCGAACCTTCCAAGGAACACCCGCGCAACTCCGAAGGCTCCTTCGCCACGCTGGCCTCCGGCCGCGTCATCTTCATCTACTCGCAGTTCTACGGCGGCAATGGCGATGAGAGCCCCGCACGCCTCGTCAAAATCCATTCCGATGATCAAGGCCGCACCTGGAGTGCTCCGGTGACCGTGGTGGAAAACACCGCAGGCAACAACGTGATGAGCGTCTCGCTGCTGCGCCTCGCCAGCGGCAAGCTGGCCATGTTTTACTGCATCAAAAACAGTTGGATCGACTGCCGCCCGCACATGCGCCTCTCCAGCGATGACGGCGAGACCTGGACCGAGCCCAAGCTCATCCAGCAAGCTCCCGGCTACTTCGTTTTGAACAACGACCGCGTCATCCAGACCGCGAAAGGCCGTCTCATTGTGCCGCTAGCCTTTCATCGCTCCCGCGGCACCGATCCGCACACCAGCAAATCGTGGGACGCACGCGCCATCGCCACTTGGCTCTACTCCGATGATGAAGGCACCACCTGGACCGAATCCTCAAGCTGGTGGGCCATGCCCGTGCGCAGCGGCAGCGGCCTGCAAGAGCCCGGCGTCGTCGAACTCGCCGATGGCAGCCTCTTTTCGTGGTCCCGCACCGATCAAGGCACGCAATACAGTTTCCGCTCCAGCGATGCAGGCCAAACATTCACACCACCCGAGCCCACCGAGCTGAAATCGCCCAACGGTCCCGCCAGCATCAAGCGCCTTCCCGGCAGCAGCGACCTCCTCGCCATCTTCAACGATCACTCCGGCATATTTCCGTTCCCGCCGAAGAAGCGCAATCCCTTCGTCGCCGCTCTTTCCACCGACGGCGGCAAAACTTGGCCACAGCGCAAGCTCATCGAGAGCGACCCCGACGGCCTCTACCACTACACCGCCATCCACTTCATCGGCGACTCCATGCTCATCGGCTACTGCGCCGGCGACAGCAAGGTCGGCGCTCTCAATCGCCTCCGCATCCGCCGCATCACACTGGATTGGCTGCGGTAATCGTCATGGCGGCTGAACTCACACACGACTCATGACGCACACTTTCACATTCATCACCACCCTGTTACTGGCTCCGCTGGCGGCGCTTCTTTGCCTCGCGCCCTCCGTTTCTGCGCAGGATCGAAAGCCCGTCCTCGTCGAATCGAAGCGCATTTGGGACCAGGCCAAGAACAACTCCTTCACCGATCTCACCCGCTTTCGAGACCAGTGGTTCTGCTGCTTCCGCGAGGGCATCGCGCATGCTGGCGATGACGGCAAGGTGCGCGTGCTGCATTCGCCCGATGGCGTCGAGTGGACCTCAGCGGCGCTGATCGATGAGGCGGGTGTTGATTTGCGCGATCCGAAGTTCTCGATCAAGCCGGATGGGCAGTTGATGATCATCGCGGGTGGATCGGTCTGGAACCAGGAGACCAAGCCAGCGCTGCTCAAGACGAAGCAACCGCGTGTGATGTTCTCCACCGATGGCATCACCTGGACCAAGCCGGCCAAAGTTCTCGAAGAGGGCCAATGGCTCTGGCGCGTTGATTGGCACGAAGGCAAGGCTTATGGCATCAGCTATCCTTACCTGCGTGCGCAACACCCCGATCCCAAGGTGGCGGAGGCTGCGGAAACGAACGGCCCGGTGCCGCCCGGTCCTTATCCGTGGAAAGTGAAGCTCGTAACCAGCACAGATGGCTTGAATTGGGAACTGGTGACGCATCTCGACGTGCCCGGCCGTCCCAACGAAGCCACCGTGCGCATTCGCCCGGATGGTGAAATGATCGCGATGGTGCGGCGCGAACGCGGCAACTACTTTGGCTGGATCGGCAGCAGCAAGCCGCCGTATCGCGAATGGCGCTGGCATGAGACCGAGCACCGCTTTGGTGGACCGAACTTCATCGTGCTGCCCGATGACTCGCTTATCTCGGCAGGCCGCAGCTATCGGCAGCCTTTTTCCACCGTGATCGCCAGCATGGACCGTGAGCACTACGACATCGCGCTGAAGCTCCCCAGCGGCGGCAGCGATACGGGTTATGCAGGCATGGTGTGGCACAAAGATGAGCTCTGGGTCAGCTACTACTCCTCGCATGAGGATAAAGACGGCAATCCACCTCCGAACCGCCATGTGGAGCTGCCATGCGCGATTTACATAGCACGCGTCCGATTCCAAAAATGAAGCCCATCGTAACCCTGCTCACCACCCTCCTCGCACTCCCTCTGCTCGCCCATGCACAGACCGTTTCACTGAAACCCAGTGAGGCAGGCATGAGCGTCGAGATCGATGGGCAAGTCTTCACGGAATACATCACCAAGGAGGTGGCGCGGCCCTACATGTATCCGCTCATCGGTGCGGCTGGGGTGAATGTGTCGCGAGAGTTTCCGATGAAAAAGGATGTGCCGGGCGAGGCGATGTTTGTGGATCATCCGCATCATCGCTCGCTGTGGTTTGGACACTCGCGGATCAATGAAATCAACTTCTGGGCGGAGTATCAGGTGTTCGGCAAGCAAGTTCACTCCGGCTTCTCAGATGTGCAGGCCACAGGCAATCAAGGGCGCTTCACCGCCTCGACGCGATGGATCGGACCGGACAACAAGGCCGTGATGACTGACGAGCGCCGCATCACCATCACCGCGCTGCCAGAGGGCGAGAAGACACTCGATTTCGACATCACGCTGAAGGCCACTGAAGGCGATGTCTTGATCGGTGACACCAAAGAAGGCACCATGGCCCTGCGTCTCTGCCCATCGCTCAGCATGAATAGCAGCAAGAGCGGCGTGAAAACGGGTCCCTCAACCGGGCACGCATTCAACAGCAACGGCGTCCGCGATCTCGATATCTGGGGCAAGCACGCGAACTGGGTCTGCTACTACGGCCCCGACCCGAAAGGCAATGCCGTCGGCGTCGTCATCTTCAGCCATCCCAGTAACTTCCGCTCTCCCACCACCTGGCACGCCCGCGACTACGGACTCTTCGCCGTGAATCCCTTTGGCCTTCACGATTTCGAACCCGACAAGCCCGCAGGCGCTGGCGACTACACCATCAAGGAAGGCGACAGCCTCACCCTGCGCTACCGTTTCTACTTCGCCAAAGGCCAGCCAAAGCCCGAGACTCTGGAGGCGAGATTCCAAAGCTATGCCAAAGAGGAGTGACCCATGTCTGCTGTTCGTCTTTTTGCGATAAGCAGAAGAGGTGTCTCTCAAGCTCCCGGCTCATCGATGAGCCGGAAACTGGGATGCGCCAAGTGGAGTGCCGACACCGATCACCTGATACACGCATGAATATCACCTTCACACTTCTCATCACGCTGCTGCTCGCATCGCTAGCCCCACTCCGCGCCGTTGAAAAATCCGCCATCCATATCCTAGACCGCGCGGTGCTCTTCGCGCACACCAGCACCGATCCGAAGGACCCAGCGAACCATTCGGGATACAATCTCGGGCCGAGCATCGCGCTGCTGCCGGATGGCCGGTTGATGGCCGCGTGGTTCTCGTCGCCATCGGAAGGGGCCGAGTCGCAGCGCATCGTGCAGGCGTTTTCATCGGATCAAGGCCGCACCTGGGGCGAGGCGACCGTCTTGCAGGACATCGCGGGCAGGGCCGACTTCGATCCCTCACTCTTCGTCGCCGGGAAAGAGACGTTCTTGTTCTTCTCCTGCTTCGATCCGCAGATCGACATCTACTTCCGCCGCAGCAGCGACTCGGCCCAGACATGGACAGCACCGGTGAAGCTCCACCAGCCCAATCACACCACACGCTCCAATGGCGTTACTTTGTCCACCGGCGAGTTGCTCGTGCCGCTTCACACACGCGGCACAAAGGCCGGCGGCGTGATGAAATCACGCGATGGTGGCCAAACGTGGACGCGCTTCGGTGCAGTGGCCAATCCCGAAGGCCAGGGCGGCGAGCCGACCATTGCGGAGACGAAGTCCGGCAAGATCCACATGATCCTGCGCACGAAGGACGGCCAGCTCTGGCGCTCCATCAGCACCGACAAAGGCGAGACCTGGAGTGCGCCTGAAAAGACAGGCCTCACCGCCACATCGAGTGCCTCGCACCTGCTTTGCACACGCGATGGCACGCTTGTGCTCACTTACAATCCCGGCCCCACGCCTCTGCGCTTTCCACTGCACATTCGCACCTCCCGCGACGAAGGCGTGACGTGGAGCGAGCCCGCACTCCTCGCCGATCGCCCCGCGAAAGTCGGTGGCTGGTCCATCTGCTATCCCACCCTGACCGAACTCCCCGACGGCACGCTCGCGGCCATCTGGGCACAGATCAAAGGCTCGCCCGGCGAGCTGTATGGCGACATCCACGCGGCACGGATCGTCTTGAAGAAATGAGCCCATCATGAAACTGGTTTTCATCATCCTATTCGTCATCGCCACGATGCCGACAATACAAGCCGCTAATCCAGTGGCTGCTGCCAAGGCCACTCTTCCGGATTTTTCACCGAAGGCGGAGTATGCGGATGATCGGCGCATGCATCAGGGCATCCCTAGCATCGAACGGGCGAAGAATGGCCGACTGTGGGCCGCGTGGTATGGCGGGGGCCTTGGGGAGGATCAGCATAACTTTGTCATGCTCGCCACGAGCGGCGACGACGGGCTCTCGTGGTCGAAGTTGAAGCTGGTCATTGATCCCGATGGCAGCGGGCCGGTGCGGGCCTTTGATCCTTGCCTGTGGCACGATCCGCAGGGGCGTCTGTGGTTGTTTTGGTCGCAAAAGGACCCAGCCTCCATGCACAACTTCGCCATCATGACGGAGGACGCTTTGGTGGAGAACCCGGTGTGGTCGCAGCCGCGTTACCTCAGCAAGGGCGTGATGCTGAACAAGCCCACGGTGCTCACTTCGGGCGAGTGGCTGATGCCCACCTGCATTTGGCGTGACGAACACAGCTCGCGCATCCTGCGCTCCACCGATCAGGGCGCGACTTTTACAGAGTTCGGCAGTGCGACGATCCCGAAATACGAGGACCGGAATGGCGACGAGAACATGATCGTCGAGCGGAAGGACGGTTCGCTCTGGATGCTCGTGCGCACAGGCTACGGCCTCGGTGAATCGTTTTCCAAAGATCGCGGCAAGTCGTGGACGGACGTCGCCACGTCAGGCATCCAGCATGCAGAGTCGCGTTTTTTCATCCGCAGGCTCGCCAGCGGGCGACTGCTCATGGTGCGTCATGCGGGCACGGTGCGTTCGCATCTCACGGCGTATCTCTCGGAGGATGATGGCCGCACTTGGGGCAAAGGATTGCTCATTGATGAACGCGGTGGCGTCTCCTATCCCGATGCCATCGAGGGTCCGCCAGGCGAGATCCGCCTCATCTACGACTACAATCGAAAGACCCTCGAGAAGCAGGTCCTCATGACCGTTTTTCACGAAGACGATGTCCTGCGCGGCAGCTTCAGCGAAAAGGCAAGGCATCGTGTCATCGTAAATCAGGCCACCGGGCGAAATCCCATCACGCAGCCCTACGATGTGGCCGTCTTCGGGGCCACACCCAGCGGCATTGCAGCGGCCATCGCTGCAAAACGCGCTGGTCTCGCGCACGTCACACTTGTGGACCCTTCCGCGCATGTCGGCGGACGTTTTGCCGAGACGATTGGCTTTGGCGAGATCGACCGCATGAAGCCTGAGAGTGTCGGCGGACTGTGGACTGAGCTGCGGGTCAAAGTGGATGCTCACTACGGCAAAAAGACCGCCACGCCGGAGCCGCATATCATGGAGCAGATCCTCAGTGAATGGCTCAAAGCCGAGGGCGTGGTCTTTGCGGATCGTTTCCAGCCCGTGCGTGCCGAAAAGAAGGGAGCGCATCTCGTGCGGATCTTTTCCGACTATCGTGGCCGCATTGAGGCTCCGGTGTTCATTGACGCCACCTACTACGGCGATCTGCTGCCGCTCGCGGGTGTGAGTTTCACCATCGGTCGCGAATCCCGTGCGCAGTATGGCGAGTCACTCGCCGGCGTGCTGCTGAAACTCGAGAATCCGCCTGGTCCCATCGATCTCCCCATCATGAGCAGCCCCATCAGCGGCCTTGCTGCCGATGGCAAAACGCTGCTTCCGCATGTGCAGGGCCTCACCACCGATGTGCGTGAAGGCGATGGCGACAAGCACCTGCAATGCGCCAATCTTTACGCCTGCCTCACCAAAGATCCCGCCAAACGCGTGGAACTCACCGTGCCGCCCAACTACGATCCCGCCGAGTTCGAGTTGCTGCGGCGCGAAATCGCCCGACTCGGCAAAGACGCTAAGTTTGGCTTCGGCGGCGGAGTCCCCGGCCAAAAAACCAAGATGAACGACGGCGTGAACTACCTGCTCCACTGGGGCCTCGCTGGCGGTGCGGACGCCTATCCCGCCGCCACGCCGAAAGAGCGCAGGCAGATTTGGGAAACGCATCGTGGCTACACGCATCGCATGCTGTGGTTCCTGCGCACCGATCCCTCCGTGCCCGAGTCCATTCGGCAAAATCTCCAGCAATGGGGCCTGCCGAAAGATGAGTTCACCGACAACGGCCACTGGCCCTACGACCTCTACGCCCGCGAAGGCCGCCGCATGATCAGCGACTTCGTCATGACCCAGCGCGACCTCTTTGCCGACTTCACCAAGCCCGATGCCATCGCCCTCGGCAGCTTCCCCGTGGACTCGCACGTCGTGCGCCGCCTCGCTTCGCCGGATGGCAAAGAAGTCATCAATGAAGGCGGCTATCTCGTCATCCCGCCCATTTATCAGATTCCCTATCGCGCCCTCGCACCGAAGGCCTCCGAGTGCGACAACCTGCTCGTCACCTGCGCCCTCAGCAGTTCCCGAGTCGCCTTCAACTCCCTCCGCGTCGAGCCCACCTGGATGATGCTCGGCCAAGCCGCCGGCACCGCCGCTGCGATGACGCAGAAGGACAAAACAACCGTGCAGCGCGTGAATGCATCGGAACTCCAGCGGCGTTTGCGTGAAGCCGCTGTGCCGTTTCAGAAACCGTGACTCCAACACTCCAACATGAACCGTCGTCATTTTCTGCATCAAACCGGAGCCGCTCTCGGTTCGACCGCCCTCACGCCGCTGCATCGTTCCCTCGCGGCAGTCGTGAATGAACCACGCCGCGCCGCCACGTTGGAGGAGGCTTACAAACAGCTCGGGTTTGACCCGCACGCAGGCGACAGCTTCACCGCGCTGTGGATGGCTGACATTCACTACGGCGGCGGTAAGCCGGAGGACATTCTGCCGCCGATGATCGCCGAAATCGCGCCGATGAATCCGCGGCCGGCCTTTATCGGCATCGTGGGCGATCTGATCTGCGCCGCCTCCAGCAGTTTTGGCACTATTCCCAGCGAGAACGACCGCAAGATCGCCGTGGAAGAGTATCGCGCGATGAAGCCGCACTATGAAGAACTCGCGCGACTCGCACCGGTGAAGCTCACGCTCGGCAATCACGATACTTACCCCGGCGAGGATGACCACGGACTGTTTCGCAGCGTCTATGGCGACACACCCGTGACTCATGCGTTCGAGACCAAAGGCGTGCCGTTCATCATCGCCAATGGCGGGAGCTGCGGACTGCTCGGCGATGCCCAGCAGGCGTGGTTTTGCGATCAGGTGAAAAAGCTGCATCGCCCCGGCGGCACACTCATCACCGCCGTCCATCAGCCCTCCGTTGGCAGCATCGTGCGCGAGCGTGGCATCACCTCCGCCGTGCGTGCGGCCTTAGCGGAAGCGCGTGGCAAGCTCTGGCTCATCGGCGGCCATGAGCACGAGAATCGTGACCGGCAGTTTGCCATCCCGCGCGGCGAGAATGTGATGAATGCCTGGATCACCGCGGGCAACCGCACCTCCTGGGGCAAGGAGAATCCCGGCTACTGGGTCTGGTGCTTTAGCGCAGGCCGGCTCGTGGGCCGCATCTTCCGCCACGTCGGAGATGCCGCCGGTTACACACTCTCCGCACCCGAAGTGACGGCAAGAGCAGAGCCTCTGTTTTTACCTTTCGAGACTCAGGCGGACCTGTTGTGGAAGGTGCTCGTCGGTGAAGGCGATGAACCTTACCGCCGCACGACCAAGGCCGCCTGGTGCCTGAACTATTGGACCTATGTGCGCCAGCTCGACTACGAGTTCCCGCTCAGCCTCGCAAAAGGCAAAGCAAAGCGCTGCGTCGTCCTCATGGCCTCCATCTCCGACAAACCCACCGGGTTGTCAGTTTCCGCCAACGGCAAAGCCTGGGACCCCATCGAGAACTCGACCGAGCGCAATGGCTCGTATGTCACCTTCACCATCCCGCAAAGCTGTCTGGACGTCGGCACGCTGTCGCTGCGCATGACCGAATGCGCGGTAAGCGGTTTCGCGCTGACGGCATAGAACGGTTCATTCCACTCACCCACTCATTATGAAGCTCACTGTTACCATTGTCAGCGCCGTCCTGCTCTCGGTGAACGCCTTCGCCTGGGGGCCGCATAGCGAGATCGCGCAGGCGGCGCTCGACGCGATGGGCGCAAATGATCCGCTGGTGCAGCGGCTCGGTCCCGATGCGAAACGACTCGCTCAATATGTGTGGATGGCAGATCTCCGGCAGTCGTTGCTCGTGCGCTCGGACGAGGTTTTCTATGCCGACGACTACCTGCTCTTTCCCGCCGCCACCCGGCACTACCAGCACATCTGCCCGGAGGTGGAGCAGACTTATTCGCCGTATTTTCGCCGTGCGTTGCAGGCGGTGCGCACGGAGTCCACGCACAATGCTTCGCGTTGGATCGGTTCGCTGCTGCACTTCACCACGGACACCGGCTCTCCTCCCCACGCGGCGGGATTCCTGGGCCCGGCTCATTCCAAAATGGAGAACTG
>NZ_JBIIKX010000023.1:0-84719 GCF_044232965.1 Prosthecobacter sp. | reverse complement strand
GTATCTTCAATCCCAGCACCACCAATGGCCGGAGCAGCTTTGCCACCGGAAACAACGCCGTTAGCATGGACTACTCGAATTGGATCACGGGCAATGCCACCGCCAGCCTCGGTCTTGGTGCCGCCCCGACGACCACCGTGCCTTGGACGCACAATCAGAATATCGCCACGCTCATCAATCACATGAGCGTGCTTCTTACCTCCGATCAGCTCTCCACTGCAACGAAGAGCCGCCTTCGGAACTTCGTCAGCCAGCCCATCACCTCCATCACCACTGGCAATCCCTGCACCGTGAACACCAACGGCCCGCATGGCTACGCCACTGGACAAAGCGTCTGCATCAGTGGCGTCGCAGGTGGCACCTTCTCAGTCTCAGTCAATAGCAACTCCACCGCCCGCGTTATCACCGTGGTGGACGCAGACACCTTCACGATGACCGGCGTAAACTGCACCGTTGCCCCAAGTGCCGGGAATCTCGCCAACGCCCACGCCTCTCAGGTCATCTATGACCAAGGCAATGCCAATCCTGGCGCCGATCAGCGCCGAGATCGCTTCCGTGCCATCCTGCACCTCATCCTCACCAGCCCAGACTTCACCATCCAGCGCTGATTCACCCCATGAACTCTCCCAACATCCTCACCCGTCGTAGTTTTCTCCGCCGCGCCGCCGTGCTCGGTAGCGCGGGTGCCTGCGCTGGCACCATTCGCGATTTCCGGCTCATGAATTCCCTCATGGCCGCGCAGAATCCCAATCCCAGCGGCCCCTACAAAGCCCTCGTCTGCGTCTTCCTCGGTGGTGGTAACGATGCCAACAACTGGATCGTCCCCACCGATAACACGACCTACGGCGAATACGCCGCCGCTCGTGGGAACCTCGTTCTCCCGCAGAGTTCCCTGCTGCCCCTCCGCACCGGCCCGCTCGGCACCGATCCCGCCTACAGCTACCAGGGCCGCACCTATGGCTTCCACCCCAGTTGTTCGAGACTCCAAACTCTCTTTGGCGAAAAGAAGCTCGCCATCGTGCAGAACGTCGGGACCCTCGTCCGCCCCACCACCAAAGCCCAATATAATTCCGGTCTCGTCGCCTATCGTCCGCCGCAACTCTTCTCCCACAGCGATCAGGTCACCCAGTGGCAGACCTCTATCCCCGATGTGCCCCCCACCACCGGCTGGGGCGGTCGAGTCGCCGACATCTACAATTCCGTCGCCAATCCCACTGGCAAGATCTCCATGAACGTCTCCATTGCCGGAGCCAACACTTTCGAAATCGGCAATCTCGTCTCCCAATACCACGCCGCCACCACCGGAGCTGTTACCCTAAGCGGCGGAGCCATGATGAGCGGCTCAGGTGCACGTGTCAGAGCCATGAAGGACATCATGGCCCTCAGCAACTCCAATCTCCAACGCCAGGCCTACGCCAGCGTGCTCGACAGTGCGATCAAAGTCGGCGACCTCCTCAACGGCAATATCACCGCCAAGGCCGACCCCACCGACAGCCCCCTAGGCGGCTACACCAACGCCCAGCAGGTCACCGGTTTCAATGGTGGACAAACCTTCAAGTGGTCGACCGGTCTCACTGGCATCTACAATCCGGCTTTGACCGGCTTCACCGACGGTCTCGGCGGTTTCCCCAACACCTCGCTGGGCACTCAGCTCAAGATGGTCGCCCGCCTCATTGCCGCCAACGGCCCGACCGGTTTCGACATGAAACGCCAGATTTTCTACGTCACCGCTGGCGGCTGGGACACGCACACCGCACAGGTGGATGGCCCAGGCTTCACCAATCAGCCCACCAATACCGCCGGCACCCACTACGGCCTACTCCAACAGGTCAGCGAAGCCATGTTCGCCTTCCAGCGGGCCATGGAGCAGCTCGATGGAGGCGCCCCCGCCAAGCCCTACTCCACCGGCGTCACGGCCTTCACCGCCTCCGACTTCGCCCGCACTTTCCCCTCCAACAGCCAGGGCAGCGACCACGGCTGGGGCAGCCATCACATCATCGTCGGCGGAGCCGTCGATGGCGGCAAAATGTTCGGCAAACTTCCCACCTTTGCCATCAATGGTCCCGACGACACTGGCACCGGCCGCTGGCTCCCCACCCTCTCCGTGGACGAACACACCGCCACCCTCGCCCAGTGGTATGGCCTCGACTCCAACGAAGTCACCGGCCTCCTCCCCAACCTCAGCCGCTTCAACACCTCCTTCGCGAACAAGTTCATCGGCTTCATGAAGCCCGCATGACCCGCGGCAAATTGGCTTGGGTCGCAAAAACCTCGGTCATCAACCAACGGTTGCTCATCCATCGAGTCATCTATCTTCGTGTCATCATGTCGCCCTTGCTTGATGGATGATGCGCAAACATTCGATTGCCGGGTTCGACTTTGAATCCAAGCCTCCACCATGAAAAAAACCCTCTGGAAGCTCCTCCTGCTCTTCGGCCTCACCGCAGCCATCTACTGGTTCGCCCGCCCGTCAGCACCCGGCACCTCCGAAACGCCCGCAGCACCTCCCAGTGCCCCGCAGGCCGTTAAACCACCGCAAAAAGCCGCCACAGTCACCGCTCCCGCAGCGTCCGCTCCCATCACCAGTCCAGCTCAGGTTCAGGCCCTACTCACACCTGCGCAGCCCGGCACCTTCAAGCGCATCGAAGCCCCGCTACCACCACCCGTGAAAATTCCCGGCGGTTACGCCGCCACCACCCAGCCTGATCCTGCCCGCGAAGAAGCCGAAGAAGTCGCCCTCAACCTCCGCAACTTCAGCCTGCGCTTCGGCGGCAACCCCGTCGGCACCAATGCCGAAATCACCAAAGCCCTCAACGGTGGCAATGCCGCCGCCGCCAACTACCTCCCCGCCTCCCGCCGCACCAACGCCGTTGGCGAACTCCTCGACATCTGGGGCACCCCCTACTTCTTCCACCAGATGTCCGCCCAGCAGATGGAGATCCGCTCCGCCGGTCTCGACAAAACCCTCTGGACACAGGACGACATCATCGCGCAGTGATCCACATGCGCCTCTCTCTGCTCATTCTGTGCCTCCTCGGCCGATTCACGGCTCTCGCCGACCTGCCAGTCCCGCCCCAGGTGCTCGATCCCTTGACCGCTGCCGAAGCCTGGAACGTCATCCGCCTCTCCACCACCAACGTCGCACGACTGCTTAAAGAAGAACGCCTCCAGGAAGTGCCCGCGCAAGTTTCCCTTTGTAGCCCTGCCCTGCGTCTGCTCGCGCGTGCTTCCACCGCACCCGAACATCGTCAGTTGATCGACCAAAACACCGCCCTGGCCTTCCGGCTCGTCAACGACATCGCCCAGGCCGGCACGGCACGCATTCCTGCCAGTACCGCCGCAGGCTTCGCACGCTTGCAGGCTATCCTTGATGAATTGAAGCCCGCCTTCGATCCCGCAGAAGTCACTGCCGAGATCCACGTCTGCCCGCAACACCCCGAACGGCTCTCGACCAAATCCGACGCGCCCTGCCCCCTTTGCAACAGCCCGCTGCGAGTCCGCCGCATTCCTTACACCGACGTCAACCCTGCGCCGCTCACTCCACTGACCAGGCTCAACCTCGAATCCGAGGTCGAGCTCACGAAAGGCGTCGAAACACGGCTGCGCGTCCGCTTGCAGACCCTCACCGGTCAACCCCTGGCCTCAAATCAGCTCGTGCCGCTGCACGGTGCGCCCGTCCGCTTTCTGCTCGTGGACCAGACCTTGCAGGACTTCCATCTCCTCACGCCCACAGGCACGGACCAGCCAGGAATCTTCGAGTTCGCCTTCACCCCCGCCGCTGCTGGCCCCTACCGCCTCTGGGCCGAGATCGCCCCTGCTGAAACCGCGCTCCCCGAATATCCCGCCGCCGACCTCGGTGGCGAGTTCAAGATCGTGAGCCGCTCCACACGCGATTTTCTCGATGTCGTCAGCACCACCGTTGGCGGCTTTCGGTTTGACCTCACCTTCACTGGCGGCAACGGCGGCTCACCACCGCTGCGTCAGGTCAGCCTGATGCGCATCCATGTCAGCGACTCCTCCGGCCAGCTCGTCACACGCCTGGAGCCGCTCATGCAGGCATTCGCTCACCTCACCGGCTTTTACGACGACGGCAAAACCGTCCTTCGCGTCCATCCCGTTGGTGGCGACATCCTTCGCGAGGATTTGCGCGGCGGCCCCTGGCTCGCCTTCAAAATCTATCCGCCGCAGCCAGGCTACCTGCGCCTCTTTTGCCAGCTCCGCGTTGATGGCCGTGTCATCACCGCCCCTTTGGGCATTCACCTCACACGATGAGACAACTCATTGACGCCAAAGCACCTGAGGCGGCTGAAAAAAATCTAACACTCGACGGAAAGGATGGACAAAGAGCCGGCCAATCCGCTATTTTGCATTTTCCATAATCATGAACCAGCCTTTCTTTTTCACTCATCGTGTGTCTTGCCTGACAGCCGTGTTGATTCTGAACACTCTCCTCGGCATCACTGCCCATGCGCAGACCAACCGCCGGGGTGAGGCGTTCCCGCAGCAATCCTTCGCCAAGCACAGCCGTGGAACTGAAATTCCCGCCTTGCTGGGATCACGGCTGAAGCAAGTCGCCACATGGTATGACCGCACCGATGCCGAGCTCCGCGATCTCTGTCAGAAGGAAAAAACCCTCCGCATGGACCGTCAGGGCCGCCTCCATTTCGTCTGCGAAGGCCTCCTCCCGCTGCAAAACGCCGTTGCCAGGGCCGAGACAACCACTACCGGCACTACAATCCCCTCCGGTCCCTTCCCCGTGGACCAAACCTTCCTGCTGCACAGCAAACCCGCTGCCAGCAAGGTGATCTACCTCGACTTCGACGGTCACACCACCTCCGGCACCTACTGGAACACCAATTTCACCAGCGGCGCGAACATCGTGACACCGCCCTACAGCACCGACAGCACGACGACTTCCTTCACCACCACAGAACTCAACAACATCCAGGCCATCTGGCAGCGCATCGCGGAGGATTTCGCCCCGTTTGACGTGGACGTGACCACACAGGATCCTGGACTCGAAGCGCTGCGTAAAACGACCACTTCGGACACGCAGTTCGGCGTGCGCGTGTGCATCGGCGGCAGCAGCTACGATTGGTATGGCGCGGGTGCTGGAGGCGTGGCCTACCTGAACTCCTTCACTTGGAACTCGGACACACCCTGCTTCGTCTTCACCGCCCAGCTCGGCAGTGGCAACGTCAAATACACCGCCGAGGCCGCCAGCCACGAGGCCGGTCACACCTTCAACCTCAGCCACGATGGTCAGGTGGCGTACGACGCCGTTGCCGCCGTCGGTTACTACCAGGGGCATGCCAACTGGGCTCCCATCATGGGCGTCGGCTACTACAAGGACGTCACCCAGTGGAGCAAAGGCGAGTACCCCTATGCGAACAACACGCAGGACGACACCGCCATGATCGCAGGCATCACCGGCTACCGCGTGGACGAGCACGGCGACAGCATCGTGAACGCCACCCCGCTCACCGGCACCGCCATCGACGCCGCCGGCATCATCGAGCACCGCACGGACGCGGATATCTTCGGCTTCACCACTGGCGCGGGCACCATCTCATTCAATGCCACAACCGCCGCCCTCTCGCCCAATCTCGACGTCCAGTTCGCTCTCTACGACGGCCTCGGCAACCTCGTCACTTCCGCCAATCCCACCACCCTCGACGCTGCTTTGAGTGCCACGGTCGCCCAGGGAACCTATTACCTCGCCGTCGATGGCGTCGGCACCGGCGACGCTCTCACCGCTTACAACGACTACGGCAGCCTCGGCCAGTTCCGCGTCACCGGCAGCATCGTCCCTGTCAACGGACAGTCCCCCATCGCCGTCGCGGACGCTTCCGCACCCGTCACCGGCGCCGCCCCGCTCGCCGTGAATTTCTCCAGTGTCGGCAGCTACGATCCGGACGGCAGCATCGCCGCCTACGATTGGGATTTCGGTGATGGCACCGGCTCCACCGCCGCCAGTCCCGTCAAATCCTACACCGCCCCCGGCACCTACACCGCCTCCCTCGTCGTCGTGGACAACAGCGGCCTCTCCTCCGTCGCCGACACCGTCACCATCGTCGTGCAGAACAACAGTGTCGTCTATGTCGCCAACATCGCCATGAGCCGCAGCTCCACCAAGCAGGGCTACGCCGCCACCGCCACCGTCACCGTGCGCAACCAAAACGGTGCCCTCATGCGCAACGCCACCGTCACCGGACGCTGGAGCGGCCTCACCACCGCCAACGTCTCAGGCGTCACCAACCGCAGCGGCAATGCCGCCTTCACCTCCGCCCGCACGAAAAACCGCGGCACCTTCACCTTCACCATCACCGGCATCACCCTCTCAGGCTACACCTACGCTCCCACGCGGAACGTCGAGACCGGCGACTCCATCGCCACTCCATGAGCCATCAGAGGAGGGCAAAGTCCTTCACTGCCGGTCCACCTGAAGCCGTACAAATTGCCTGTCGTTCGCGCCTGCGGGCAGCGTCACGCGCACGGTGACGAGGTTCACTGAATCCACCAGGCCGTGTTCGGACACGACCTCGCCGCCGTTTTCACCGATGGTAAAGCCGCCGGCGGTGCTGCTGGCGATGGTGGTCCAGGTGCTCAAATTTGAGCTGGTCTGCAGCCGGTAGGTGAGGTCGGTCGCGCTGGCATCGCGCCGGAAGGTGGTAACGAAATCCGTGGCGCCATCCGCCGCAGGTGCGGCAGTGGCGGCGAAGTCGCTGCTGCTGTCTTTCGAGTGCGGGCTGAGTCCGAACGCGTACTCGATCTGGTTTTGGATGCCATCACCATCGTCATCACCATTCGGATCGACAAACTGCCCCGTGAGGTTCGCGGGATAGTAGGCCGCCAGCCAGTTTTCGAACGGCATCGGCTGCGGCCCCAGATCATAGACCACCGTCAGCAGCGGGATGGTGATGCCCTGTTGCAGGCTGTCAAACTGGCAGGCCGTGCCGTCGGTCGCCTCATCGCTGCGCACGATCCAGCCGGCGTTCGTGGCGGGCGCGCTGATCCAGCCTTGTACATCGGCGATCGTTTGTGTGGTGGAGGCAAAGGTGATCAAACCGCTGGCCGCCAGCGTGGACGACGAAACCGTCCCCTGAAACACACCACCGGACGTGCTCCACGGGCTGGTGGTGAAGAATCGCTGTGTCCAGGTCGCGTCGGTGGTGGTGGCAGCCGCTCCTGTGCCGCCGTTGAGGTTCACCGAGGTGCCCTCTCCCCAGGTTTCGTTCAGACGTTGAAGGGTCAGCGTCTTCCCCGCCCCGGCCGGGCCGATCTTCGCGACACGAAGCCTCATCTGGGCCGACTGAACCTGCGCACCCTCTGGAATCACCGCCACATTGAAGGCCAGCAGCGCCCGACGAACATCTGACGAGCTGGAATTGATGCCCGTCCTGCCGGCATAGAGATAACCCTGCCCGTCGCTGAGCGAGCCGCTCTCCGAGAAGATCGTGTTGTCCTGCGAGGGCGACAGATTCGCCGTCGTCGTCTCCACTCGCATGATTTTGTAGATGCCGCCTGAGGGAAGACCGCCGTCGAGCTCCAGCACGCCGCCCTTGGTCTTCATGCCGACGTAGATTTCGCCGTTTTGATCCTCGCCGAGGCAGAGAATGCGCTGCCCGATGATCGGATTCGCCAGCCCGAGCAGTGGAACAGCCTGCGTGAGCGTGAAGACGCCGCTGCCGGGCGATGTTTCCTCCAGCCCCATCAACCGACCGTCGGAAGCCCCGGAAGTGGAGCCATAGTCGCCAAACACATACTTCCCCTGCAATGCCGGGATCGCCGTGCCGCGATACACAAAACCACCCGTGACCGAAAGCCCGAGCTGCGGCAGCACCGGACTCGTCGTCACGCCGGGATGCGCATACATCGCAATCGGCGCGATTTTGACTCCACCAGGATCAGGCATGAGATCGGTGGCTGCCCCGGAGGAAAACGTGGGCATCTCGAACCCTTCGAGATAGCGCCAGCCGTAGTTGCCGCCGGAGACGATCAGATTGATCTCCTCGATGCGACCCTGGCCGACATCGCCACAAAACAGCCGGTTCGTGCCGCCAGCCCGTTGGTCAAAGGAGAATCGCCACGGGTTGCGCAGACCGAAGGCATAAATCTCCTCCTTCACACCGCCGCCCGCGCCCACGAACGGGTTCGCGGCCGGAATGCCGTAAGTGAGCGGCCCCGCGCCATCTGGATCGAGCGGATCGATGCGCAAAATCTTGCCCAGGAAGCGCGTCTTGTCCTGCCCGTTGCCCAGACAGCTCGTGGTGGAGACTTCCCGGCCTGTGTGACCCAGTCCGTTGTCATTGCTGCCCCCGCCATCGCCCGTGCCGATGTAAAGATGGCCGTCCGGGCCAAACAAAAGCTGGCCGCCGTTGTGATTGCTCTGCGGTTGCGTGAACATCAAAAGACGACGTTCTGACGCCGCGTCCGCCACGTTCGGATTCGTCGCCGACACCTGAAACTCCGCCACCACCGTCACCGCGTTCACCGGATCACCCGCCTGGGGTGGGGCGGGATCGGTGCCCGCCACGTAGTTCTTCACGTAGTTCACATAAAACTTCCGGTAACCTGGCGACGCCGGGTTGGCAAAACCAGGATGGAACGCCAGCCCCAGCAGCCCACGCTCGCTGTAGCCCGTGCTCACGCTCACCACCGGTCCCGGACCGTTGTTTGGCGCCGCGTTGTCCGTGCTGGCGAGGTTGAGAAACGGCGTGGGCAGCAGCATGCCGCCCTGGATGACATAAATCTTCCCCAACTGGTCGCACACAAACAGCCGCCCGCTGCCGTCGTTCGCGCTCACGATATTCGTCGGCGCATGCACCTGCCCCAGCACCACCGGCTTGAGGGCCAGCGTCGGAAACGCGCCCTGCAGGAGTCCCCCGCCAGACAACAGCAGTCCAAAAACGAGAGTATGGCGAAAGCACAACATGAAGCGGAGCATTGAAAACCAGCAGTTTACCTGTTTGACGCCCGCGTTGTCGATGCAAATCGAGCCCGTCTCGTCGCGGAGGAGAGCCCGCTTTCAAGCCTCTCGGCAGACACTTGAGGCGGTTTTCCCTTGCTGCTCTTTCCCATGGGTGTGCTAACTGCGCCCATTCCCAGGGTCGTTAAAGCAGGCTTTCAACGTGTCATCGTGCTACCGTCTCCTAGAGACCGGTTCAACCTGCCGATCCGTCAGCGTCTTCAAAAAGGCGATCACCGACCGCTTTTCCTCCGCCGTGAGATGCAGGCCGCCATCCGGGTGCTTCGCCAGATTCGGGTCGAGAGTGTCGGTACGCTGCACGCCTTCGCTGTAATGATCGAGCACCTGCTCCAGCGTGCTGAAGCGGCCGTCGTGCATGTAGGGCGCGGTCACGGCGATGTTGCGCAGGCTCGGGGTCGAGAACGTGCCACGATCAATCGCGGCCTTCGTCACGCGAAAGCGGCCCAGGTCGGCCTCGGTGATCGCCAGGCCGTTGTTGCGGAATTGATGGTCGGTGAACAGCGCCCCACCGTGGCAGTGGAAGCAGTCCGCGCCCAGGCTGCCCATGCGTGGCTCACGCTCCTGCATGAACAGCTCGAAACCGCGCTGCTCCTCGGTGCTCAATTTCCCTTCGCCACGCATCGCGCGGTCAAACTTCGAGTCGTGC
Organism: Prosthecobacter sp.; assembly: GCF_044232965.1. Classification (GTDB taxonomy): domain Bacteria; phylum Verrucomicrobiota; class Verrucomicrobiia; order Verrucomicrobiales; family Verrucomicrobiaceae; genus Prosthecobacter. The sequence continues at coordinate 75,084 of NZ_JBIIKX010000023.1, read as the reverse complement.
GAGGTCAGCGTGAGCAGGTAATTTTCCAGCGCGAGGCCGATGCGCTCCGGCGTGACCTCGGGTGAGTCAAACGCGCGCGCAAAGTGCTCGCCAGAACTCTTGCCGAGCTTCTTCACCACATTGTCGAGCGTCTCGTCCATCTCCATGTGGTCCTGAATCGGAATGAGCGCCTGCTCGCGCAGCGAACGTGCGCGGCCATCCCAGAAGAAGCTCGTCTTCCACGCCAGGTTGAACAGCGGCATGCCCTGCCGTGTGCCGGTGCGTCCTTCCACTCCCACGCTGGACTTGCGCGGATCAGCAAAAGCCGTCTCACGCGGATGGCAGCTCGCGCAGGACAGCGTGCCGTCGCGTGAGAGCGCGGTGTCGTTGAACAGCCGCTCTCCCAGCGCCACGCGCTCCTCAATCAGCGGATTGTCGCGCGGCAGCGGCGGGATGGGAAACGTGCGGCTCATCTTGAACTTGAACGGCGTGAACTTGGCCGGCAGGCCGATGGGTTTGACCTCGGACGGTCGTGCGATGTCCGGCACATGACTGGTCACCGTCTTCAAGGTGAAGGCCCCCGGCAGATTGGCCACCAGCGCCGCCGCAATCGGATCACCGGGCTGCGAATGTGTGGAAACGCCGTCCTTCGCGAACGACAGCGGCTTCGCGCCGTTGAGCGATGCCGCAAGATCGAAGCCGATCTCGGCCGTGGCATCGCCTGTGAGGTCGAAATCGCCTTTCAGCACGATGGTCGTGCGGTTCGCATCGCGGGCGAGATGATAGGAGAAGCCGCCGGGCGCTCCGTCCGCGCCACGCCAGTTACCTTCCAACGCGAGGAAGATGTAACCGCCCTGCCAGCTCCAGTGCAGGCCACACACGTTTGGATTCAGCGGATGATCAGACGCGTATTGCGCCGGATTGGCCGCGTTGGCGGCCGCGTCGACCCCCACATGAAAACGCAACGCCGTGTAACGGCCCGCAGGCACCTCCGGCAACGCGAACTGCGTGCGCTTCTTCGCCGCGTCCATCCAGGCCACGGTTTCTGCCAGTTCCAGCCACGAACCGTCGCCACGCTGCAAAGCGAAGCCGCTGAGCAGATAACTGGCACGTGTGATGGAAAAAGTCTCGCCTGCGCGGCTCTGATAACGCCATGAGTCGAGAAGCAGCGTCTGTTGCTCCGCCTGATGCCGCAGCAGTGCGTGCAAAGTCGCCGCCCGCGCTGGCAAGCCCAGCAGCAGGAGCAGTGATATAAAGCGCAGGGCGTGCATGAGTGAAGGACACGCTTCTTTTCCCGAATGGGCGTGCATTGCACTTACGACGCTGGTGGCGTGTAGGTGAAGCGGAAAAACGTCGCCCCGGTGCCGACATTGACGGTGTGCAGCAGCAGGCCGTTCGCATCGGCCGTGACGGTGGTGACGTTGGTCCAGGCGCCTGTGGCGGCAGGCGTGGGGGACGACTGTAGCTGGTAATTGAGACCCTGGGCGGCTTTGCAAGTGAGCGTCGCGGTTCCGTTGCCATTGGACTGGAAGGTGATGGCGCTGGAGGAGATGATGATCAGATCAAGCCCGCCGCTGGCATTGAAGGGGCTGGACCACTTGGGATCCGTGTAAACGGCGTTACCGGTGAGTGTGCGGAGGAATGCGACGAGGTCGCTGCGCTGCTGCGTGGTGAGATTGAGCACCTGCACGTTGCCACCGGGGCGGCGCAGGCGCGGGTCCAGGGTGGCGTTGTCTCCGGGGATGGCGGCGTAGTGATTGATGACGTTGAGCAGGCTGTTGAAGCTGCCGTCGTGCATCAGGCCGCCGTTGAGGGTGCCGGATGGTCCTTCGAGATCGCGCAGGCTGGGGGAGCGGGTGTTCGTCAGATCGGTGCCGCCACCGATCTTGGTGATGACGCCGTTGTTGCGGCTGTTGGGGTCGATATCGAACTCTGGTGCGCGATGGCACCCGGCGCAGCCTGCGCCACCTCCGCCGCCGGGAGCCGCGAGGAAGAGCTGCTTGCCAGCATTCTCCGAGGCGCTGAAGTTTGGAAAGTTCACGTTGTCCGCCGCCACCTGGGCGCGGCCTTGGTCGTAGCGGGAGTCAAACGACTGGATGCTGCGGACGAACTGCGCCAGGGCGTTCTGCACCCGCGCTTCGGTGATTGTCGCGTCGCCATACATCAGGGCGAAAAGCACGCGGTATTCCTCGATGGTGGAGAGCTTGGTGACGAGGTCAGTAAAGGCGGGATCGCCATTCGTGGCGCTGAAGCCCATCTCGACATGATCCTGGATCGGTCGGGTGGTCTGGGCCTCCAGGGTGTCCGCCCGTTCATCCCAGAAGAAGCGGGACTCAGTGGCGAAGCGGGCGTTGATCAGGCGCATGGAGTGCCGCCCGGTGGTGCCGTTGACACCTGTGCTGGCTGTTGCGGTGTCACCGAAGGCTTTGCTCTGCTGATGGCAGGAGGAGCAGGAGACGGTGTCGTTGCGGGAGAGGCGCTTGTCATAAAACAACACGCGGCCCAGTGTGGCCCCGGCGTTGGTGATGGCGTTGCCGGGCGTCGTGTTGTCCTTGGTGGCGTTGATGTAAGCGGGCACCGGCTGGGCGGCGTAGTTGGCCAGCGTGGTGAGGTCCAGCACGCCTTGCTGCGCTTCCAGCCGCGTGACCAGCAGCAGGCCGAGGCAGAGCCAGCGGCGTTTGCTCAGGATCGTGCGGGCGGCTTGGAAGAAGGCAGGGGTCATGGGAGCGCGGGCTGGGGCTGGAGGGATTTGTGAAAAGAAACTTTTCATGAAGGAAGATAGCCCGCTCACATAAACTCCCCGTGGGAGCGGACATAAATTCTCGTTTATCCAAGGCCGACGTGGGCGCAAAAGTAGAACAAACTTCCAAGTTCGGTCTCAAGTTGAACCGCGCACTCAGGGAACGAACTTGGAAGTTCGTTCTACGCCCGCGAACGGCCTGACGCCCCTGCAAAAAGCAGGTGCGGTCAAGTGACGGGCCTGTATCATTCGCCAGCTTGACGGCACAGCATCGCGGCATTCGCTTCTATTTCATTTTCCAGCCACCATGATCTCCATCCTCCAGTCCAGCGCCCGTGCCACCGGCGTCGATGATTCGGATGTGCAGGCGGCCATGACGATGGCGGCGGCGGGCGGCATCTCGCCGGTGCTGGCATTGATTGAAAGCGGAGCGGTGGATGAGCGCGTGTTCACGCGACATCTGGCCGAGGATCTGGGCTGGAAGTGGCTGGAGACGCCGCAGCCCGAGACAGATGACATGGCGGAGCTCAAGCGCATGATCCCGGCTCGCTTCGCGGTGCGGCATCAGGTGTTTCCCGTCGGATTTGAGCGCGACGAGGCCACGCAGGCGCGCAACCGCCTAGTGCTCGCCTGTCATGATCCGTGTGATCTGATGGCGCGGCAGGCCGTGGCGCGGCAATCCGAGTTGCCCGTTCGCTGGTGCCTCACACCGCGTGGTGAGCTGCTCAACGCGGTGCAGCAGCTTTACGGCGTGGGCGCGGAGACGTTTGATGCGCTGATCGCCGCTGGTGGCGGTGGCACGGATGAGCTGCATCTGCGCGACGAGGCCAATGTGATCGACGACGAGGATGAGGATGCCTCGGTGGTGAAGTTTGTGAATCAAATCATCCGTGAGGCGCTGGCACAAAAGGCCACGGACATCCATGTGGAGCCGCAGCCGGACAGCCTGCGCATCCGCTACCGCATCGACGGTTTTCTGCATGAGATTCCCGTGCCGGAGAACATCAAGCAACTCCAGGCCTCGGTGATCGCCCGCATCAAAGTGATGAGCAAGCTCGACATCGCCGAGAAGCGCCTGCCGCAGGACGGACGCATTCATTTGAAGGCCGAGGGGCAGTCCATCGACGTGCGCGTGGCCTGCATCCCGAGTGTCGAGGGCGAGTCGATCAGCCTGCGCTTGCTCGGCCAGGAACGCTTCACACTCGACCGCCTCGGCCTGAACGAGGCGCATCGCAAAACCATCGAGCTGCTGCTGGCGAAGCCGAATGGCATCGTGCTCGTCACCGGGCCGACGGGCTCGGGAAAATCGACCACGCTTTACACCTTCCTCTCGCAGCTCAACAGCGTGCATCGCCGTATCGTCACCATCGAAGATCCGGTGGAAAACAAGCTGCCGGGCATCGTGCAGATTCCGGTGAAGAACGAGATCGGCCTCACTTTTGCCAGCGGGTTGCGCAGCATCCTGCGTGGCGATCCGAACGTGGTCATGGTCGGTGAAATTCGTGACTTGGAGACGGCGGAGATCGCCGTGCGTGCGTCTTTGACCGGTCACCTGGTCTTTTCGACGCTGCACACCAATGACGCCGTCGCCGGCATCACGCGCTTAATCGAAATGGGCGTGAAGCCCTTCCTCGTCAGCTCCTCGGTGCGGGCGTTTCTGGCTCAGCGGCTCGTGCGTGTGCTGTGTGAGTCGTGCAAGGCTCCGGCGAAGTACAAAAGCGATGAACTCACCAAGCTCGGCTTCCCCGAGGCGAAGGGCAAAACCGTCTGGCGTGCCACTCAAGGCGGCTGCCAGCACTGCCGTGGCACGGGATACTCGGGACGCGTGGCGTTGTATGAAATCGCGCTCATGACGCCCACCATGCAGGCGATGGTTTCCCAGCGTGCCTCCGAGGCGGATCTGCACACGCAGGCACGAAAAGATGGTTTCATTCCGATGCGCGAGTACGGCCTGCAAAAGGCGCTCGCAGGCATCACCACGCTTGAAGAAGTCGCCCGTGTGACCAGTGAGGAGCTTGTCTGATGCCCGCCTTCGCCTTCCAAGCCTTGTCTGCGGACGGATCGGTCAAAAACGGCTCGATCGAGGCGGCGGATCGTGGTGATGCAGTACGATTGCTCGCCCGGCGCGGATTGCAGGCACGGTCGATTCAATCTCAGACCGCCGAACGCGAGAAAAAAACCGAAGCCGCCGCTGAAACGTCGCTGCACATCACCAAGGCCGATGTGATCCGCTTCACCGAGGACATGGGCGACCTGCTGGCCTCCGGCTTGCAGGTGGAGCAGGCCTTGCAGGCCATGGAAAACCGCAGCGCGTCCAAACTCGGTACGCTGGCGAAGAAAGTGCGCGACCTCGTGCGTGATGGCGTACCGCTCTCAGCCGCGCTGCGGCAGGTTTCGGAGTCATTTGATGAATTGTACTGCAACATGATCGCCGCCGGTGAGAACAGCGGCGCTTTGGACGAGATCATGGACCGCCAGGCGCGGCATCTGCGGCTGATGGAGGCCGTGCAGGCCAAGGTGACGGGTGCGTTGATCTATCCGGCGTTTTTGATCACCGCTGGGGCGGCGCTGGCGCTCATCATGGTGACGTATCTGCTGCCAAAGCTCGCCACGCTGCTCAGCGGCACAGGCAAGGAGCCGCCTTTCATGATCAAGGCCAGTCTGGCGCTCTCCGCCTTCATCAACGGCTACTGGTGGGCCATCTTGATCTTCCTGGGGCTTGTCTTCATGACACTCTTCGCCGTGCGCAAGACTCCCGCGTTTGTCTCCGGCTGGCATCGCTTCATGATCAGCATGCCCGGCATCCGCGACATCAACCGCTCGCGCTTTGAGCTGCAATTCTTCGAGACGCTCGGCAGCCTGCTGCGCGGCGGTGTGCCGCTGCTGCCCGCGCTGGAGCTGGTGCGCCGGGCCGTGACCAATCAACACATCAAAAAGTCGATCATGCAGGCGGAGGCGATGGTGCAGGAGGGCTCCTCGCTCAGCGGCGCGATGAAAAAGACCGCTGTGCTCGGATCGCAGGCCATTGATGTCATCCGCATCGGCGAGGACACCGGCCAGCTCGCCGTAGTGCTCGGCAAGGCTGCCGCGCGCATGGACTCGCAGCTCACTCGCGTCATCGAGCGCGTCACCGCGCTGATCCAGCCGATTTTGCTCCTGTTCATGGCCGGCCTCGTCGGCGGACTCGTCTGGACCATGGTAAACATCGTCTTCTCCACCCTCAGCCAGCTCAATCGTTGAACCAACCCATCGCATGAAACATCTCCGCACTTTCAACTCACGCCCCAAGGCCTTCACGCTCCTCGAAATGATGGTCGTGCTGCTCATCATCGCGCTCATCATCGGCAGCGTGGCCGTCATGGTGCAGGGCATCGAGGGCAACGCGCAGCAAGTCACCACCAGTGGCAAGATCAAGGCGCTCGAAACCGCGCTGACCTCCTACAAGATCAGCAATCTCGTTTATCCCACGCAGGAGCAGGGTCTGGAGGCGCTGGTCACACGTCCCACCGCCGAGCCAAAACCGCGCCGCTGGAACGCGGTGATGAAAGCGGACGGTTTAATCGATCCCTGGGGGCGCAAGATCGCCTACCGCAACCCCGGCAAGCGCAACGCGGGCGGCTACGATGTGTACTCACTCGGGCCGGACGGCTTGGACAACACCGAGGACGATATCGGCAACTGGTGATCCACCATGCAACGACGCGCCGCCGGTTTCACGCTGCTAGAGATGATCGTGGTGCTCGTCATCGCGGCGCTCATCATCGGCGTCGGGGCTAGCGCCGTGGCGCAGCTCACCGAGGAGCATGAGCTTCGGAAAGTGGCTCATGACGCGGAGGTCATGCTCCTGCAGGCGGTGACGCGAGCGCTGGCCAACACGCAGCCACAAAGCGTGAATCTTGAGGAGTTGGGCAGACAGGCAAAGCTCACGGTGCGCCGCATGGGTGCAGATGAGTTCACGCCAGCAGCCGGACAACGTCTGCTGCTGCGTCCTGGCGGATTGTGCGAGCCGCTGACCTTGCGCTGGCAGAAGGACGCGGCCTGGATCAGCGCCACGCTTGATCCACTCACAGGTGGCTTCACCGAAACGGAGGAAAACCTGTGAGAACACGCGGATTCACGCTGCTGGAGACGCTGTTGGCGCTGATGGTGTTCAGTATGGCCGTCGTGTCGCTGGTGGAGGCCGTGCATCAGCTCGGTGGCACCACGCTGCTCATGCGTCGCGAGGCGGAGGTTCAGGAGCGCATGCGCTCGTTGCTCATCGAGCACACACGGCTGCCTGATCCCAAGGACGAGGCACAGGTCAAGGAAGGTGATGTCACTTACACTGTGAAGCGGACGAAACTGGAGCTGACCAACCAGGATGGCATCACTCTCAATGATTTGTTTGAGGTGCGTGTGACGGCGGAGTGGCTGGAAGGCAGTATCATGCAGCAGGCCACCGCTGAAACCTGGGTCTATCCGCCATTGTTCCACCTGCCAGGCACTTGAATCATGATGAAGGTGTCCTTTAAGCATCACAGGCAGAACAACGGCTTCACGCTGCTCGAAGTCGTCATCGTGCTGGTCATTGTCGCGCTACTGCTCTCGGTGATTTATAGCATCGCGCAGGGCACGCTGACGCTGGCCGATGACATCCGGCGCGCACAGCGGCGTGAGAGCCGCCAGCATGCCTTCACCGGCTTTTGCGAGCACTTGCTTGCCAATCTTACCACCACCACCAAGCTGAATCTGAACACGACGCAGGAAGGCGGCCAATATCTAACCCAACTTGAACTGGAAAACGTGCCTTCACCATTCGATGGCTCCCCCAACCGCCTGGTTACATTGTTCACTGAACCCGTTACTGGCGGCGGCATGCGTTTGCGACTTTCTTGCCGCAAACTCGCGGACACCACACCAAACGTGAACGTAGTGCTGCTTGATGACCTTATGCAGTGCGAATGGCGGGCGTATGATTCTGCCACACGTCAATGGACGACGGTCTGGAAGACATTCCCGCATCCGACGCTGATGGAACTGTCGTTCACACAGGCTTCCGACAACCGCCGCCAGGTGTTTTGGATCGCGCCGAACGAGGCGATAATCCAAAGCGCACCCAACCCGCCTCAAGGCTGAAGTGCCGCATGGGGAGGAAATTCCCACATCAGACAAGTTAAAACATCTTCACTCTCGCGCATGCCTCTACCCCTTGAATCTCCAGGGGTTTATTGCCGAGACGAACACGAACTGCGCTGGGAAATTGCTGCCAGCCTCACTTGAAATGGACGTCATCCTATTTTGCCATTCATCAGCAGGCGCGCTGTTGTATAAAGGCGGGATGCTTTGAAGCCATGGCGCACGATCTGCGTGAGATCCTGCGGGAAAAGAGACGCAGCCAACCGCCCCCGTGCTGGATGGCCGCACGCTGCAATCCTCCTGTGAAAAGAGGGCCGCGTGCCAGCTACGACGGCAGCAAGCGTCGCAAAGGCTCCAAGGTACATGCCGCGGAGACACGCTCGCGCTGAAAGTGACAGCAGCCAGCGAACAGGAGCGAGCTCACGACCCTGATGCAGAAGGACACTGGAGGCAACGTCAAGGCAGCCTTCGCCGATCAAGGCTACACAGGAGCACAACCCAGTGAGGAGGCTGCCAAGCAGGGGGACACCCTGGAGATCGTGAAGCGCTCAGAAGCTAAGAAGGACTTTGTTTTGCTGCCAAAACGTTGGGTAGTGGAACGCGCTTCGGCTGGCAGGCATGCTTTCGCCGCCTGAACCGCGACTACGAACACCTCCCGGACACCCTCGCGGGCCTTCACTGGCTGACATCCGTTTTCCTCATGCTCCACAACCTCTTCTAAAGTTCATGACACGCCCTAGCCTAGTATAGAAGGGCAAAGAAAAAGCATTCATTTCGGTGATGCGTTCAACCCGCAAAGATCACTTCGCACTCATCTGTCACGACAACTATTTTGCGATATCCTCACGAGCATTGAGAGCACGGTAAAGCCACACTGCTAAGCCAATTCTTTACAGAATATAAAGCATTGGATTGGCTCAATGGTGTCCATGGCTTGGGTAACTACAAGCCAATCTCCAATGGTTCTGGATCAAGGCTTTGACGCAGTATGAGCGCTCAAATCCGGCAAGTCACGCTGGGTTCAACGCTCCCTTCCAAGTTCCAGCCAATCCAACCTAATCATGAGTTTATCCAGCGTTATAATGCCTTGGCTGCGTCGTCACATGAAACGACCTGTTGCGGCCGCCCTGATCGTCATTTCCCCGCTCTGGATTGATACAGCACAGGCTAGTACTTTTGTATGGGACACCACCGGTTCCGGCAGTTATATCTGGCAGGATTTCACCAACTGGAATGGCGGCCTGATCCCAACATCCATCGTCGGGGACACAGCAAATTTGAATCTCGACATCCTTGGCACACAGTTCATTAGCTTGGATGATGCGCTGACGCTGGGCACGCTGAATATTGGCGATGCAACCGGAGGATCAAGCATCGTGCTGACCAGCGGTGTGGGCGGAACTCTGAGCTTTAACGGTGGTGCCACGGCGGCCATCAACAAGACTGGGAGTGGCACGGCGGTCATTCAGGCCAATGTGGGGCTGCAAAACCAACTGACGCTCAATGTGGACGCGGGCATCCTCGTGCTGGACGGTCTGGTGGACGGCGTCAATGGCTTTACGAAGAACGGCGAGGGCACCTTGGTGTTGCGCCGTGCCAACACCTACACCGGACTGACCATTCTGAACAATGGTATGACGATGATCTCGCCGGCGAACAATGACTTGGCTGTGCTGGGTGGGGCGAACCTTTGGCAGGGCACGGTCGTGAACTCCGGTGCGACGCTGGCGATCAACAATGACGCAACCAACCTTGCTGGAGACACCACCGGTGGTGCCAACAACCCCGAGCAGTTGCTGATCAACGGCCAGGGTTTCCGCAACATGGGTGCTCTGCGCAGCATTCTGGGTCGCGAGAGCAATTCATTCTCGGGAACGGTAACACTGGGCAGTGCGGCGCGGGTGCAGTCCGATTACAACACGCTGACCCTCACCGGCAGCGTGCTCACCAATAATCATGAGCTGCGCATGGGCGGTGCTGGTTTCACGTCGATCACGGGTCCGGTGGTGGGAGCGGGTGAGATCATCCACTACGGGGTGAGCGGCTTCCGCATGCAGAACGTCACGACGGCGCAGAACTTCACCGGCACCCTCAGCTCAGTGCTGGGGGATATTCGTGCCGACACTGCAGTTGGGTCACAGGCCGCCAACACGAATCCCTACAACAACATTTCGGCTCTGAATCTGCGGGATTCGTGGCTGCGCATTGTGTATGCGCAGGGGGCGGGTGCTCCTGCTACCAACGACAAACCAGACAGCCGGTTTTCCACCACCGCGCCCATCAGCATGAAGGCCGGCCAGATTTATCTGGAAAACGCCGCCTTTAGCACCGGCACGAACTTGTTCGACTACGCGGTGTCCCAGACCTTCGGTGCAGTGACTCTAGAAAGCGGCTTCAACCGCATCGGTGGTCGTTCGGCCGATACAGGCAGCACCACGCTGACCTTCGCGGAAATCCTCAAGCCCAATGCCGGGACCGCGCTGGAATTCTACATCGACAGCCTTGTGGGGTCGGCGCTCGGCATTGATGCGAAGCACCGAATCATCAACTCGGCCTTGGAAACCGCCGGGGTGAACGTGCCCTTCATCGGCGGCTGGGCTTATTCCTCAGGCGGCACGGCCAATCCGGAATTTGTAAAATACAACACCGTCGGCCTCGGCGGCTTTGGTTACACGCCTTTGACGGCAGGTGATTACAAAGTCGATCAGGCAGAAGTCGGCTGGGTGGGCACAGACAACATCAAACTTTCTGCCGGTGGAGCGACTATCACGGCCAACCGAACGATCCAGTCGTTGAGCATGCAGAGTTCCACCGCTCGTGCTCTGGCGGGTAATGCCGGAACGGTTCTGGAGGTCGGTTCCGGCGGCATCCTCACCAGCCTGACCACGCACACGATCTCCGTTCCCACTATCACAGCCGGGGCGGCCAGCAACTACGAACTCTACGACATCGCTTGGGCTAGCAATGTGATTTCCTCGGTCATCGCTGACAACAGCGGGAATCCGGTGTCGCTGGTGAAGACCGGCGGCGGCACGACCTCCTTCTTTGGTGCCAACACCTACACCGGCACCACCTATCTGAATGAGGGCATGTTCCGGGATGTGATTGGTTCCAATCGCGTCGCCCTCGGTTCTGGCAATCTCACTTTCGGAGGTTCGCCGAACATCCAGGCGGCTTATGAAACGGACCGCAACTTCACACGGGCGCTTGGGACGGGCGTCGGGGAGGTGCAGATCATCGGCGGCGGTGGTGCGGGCGGCGGCAGCGCGGGCTTCTCCGCCTTTGGGGCGCCGATTGATGTGAACTTTGGCGGGGCCGGAGCCACGGTGACGTGGGGCAGCGCCACCTTCAACGACAGTTCTCCCTTCAACCCCGGCATCTTCACTCTCAACGGCGGCAATGCCACGCATGTCGTGACCTTGGTGAACAACCTCGACCTTGGCGGCGAGCAGCGCTACATCCGGCTGGATGGCAACGCTTCCGCCGGCAACCGTGCTGTGATAGGCACTATCTCTGGAGACATCACCAACGGCGGCATTGTAAAGCGTGGCGGTGGCGTGCTGATGTTTGACAGCTCCAAATCTTATCAAAATGCCACCCTGATCCAGGAAGGTGAGCTTTGGCTGCGGGGAAATGGCACGGCAGGCGCGAATGTGATGGGCAATGACATCCTCATCGGCGCTGCTTCGCGTTTGAAACTCGACGGTCCATCCAATGTCGGATCGAACCAGATGATCATGCTGCAGAACGCCAGTGACACCGACGCCTCCGCCATCGCCTTCGGTGCCGGCTACGGCACGGGTGATGGGATCACTTTCAGCAGTCTGATTAACAACGGAGGCATTCCCCAAACGGGCCCCTTGAGCGTCCTGCTAGCCAATCAGCAGACGGGAGCGGATCGTCGCAATCGAGTGGCCATTCAAATCAGCGGCAATCATGATTTCCAAACCGACATCCTTGCCCAGATCAAGGCGGTGGCTCCGGATGTGGAAGCTTGGTTTGGTGCAGACACCGGCAATGGCACCTACACCGGTGCGACGTTGAGCGCCAACGGGCGCAACAAGGCTGCTGGATTCTACCAGGCCTTCCGCCTCGGTACTGGAAGTGGCACGATCACCATTGCCAATGCCAATGTGCTCAACGGAGCCTTCGCTCTCATCGTCGGTGCCGAAGACCAGACCGCACGCACGAACATCGGCGGCTTTGTTTATCTTCCCCAGGCGCAGAACTACACCGGCACCCTGACCACCACGATCGGCACTGCGGTGACCTACGGCACCTTGATTGGAGCGGGCGGTGTTCTATTTGTGGGTCAAAATGGAGCGCTCAATGCCGCTGATAACACCATCCTCTTCCGTGGTGGCGAACTTCGCGTCGCTCTGAATGCCGCCCAGGCTCATTTTGGGCAGACGGACACGCAGTATGCCGTGCGAAACCTGGATATCCGCAGCACCACCGGCAGCTTCCGCCCCTGGGCAATCAGCGGTGGCACTTTCGGCAACCTGACACTCAACAACTTGACCATGCGCATGGATGACGCAGATCGTGCTTTCGTCGTTGGCAGCGCGGGCACCACTTACATCCACACCATGTTCAACGGCACCACCGAATTGCAGAACGGCACCACTGCACGCAACGCTTTCTTTGATATCGGCTCGGACAATAGTTTCCAATCCGGCATCGGCTTGGTGACGCTGAACGGCGTGGTCAGCCAGACAGGATCTGGCGCGGTGAACCTGCAAAAGCGCCAAGGTGGTGCGCTTATCCTCACGGCGGACAACACCTACAACGGCTTCACCCAGGTGCAGCAGGGACGGCTCGTGCTCGCCAACACTGGCGCGGCAGGCAACGAGGGGTCCAACATCGTCATGGAAATGCAGAATGACCGCCGCGGTGATTTGGAGTTCCGCATGGACGGCGCCGGCCCGTTTGTCTTCAATAACAACATCGTCACCTCCGGCAATGATGGCGGGGAGACTCGTGTGATCACGGTGGGCTCATTCAACGGCATGTCCTCCAACCAGACTGTGCAGCTTGCTGGCAACTTCACCATCGGCCACGGGGGCACTCATGTCGTTGACGGCGGGGGCAGCAGCGCCATTTACTTCGACGGTTTCAATGGATATCAATTTGAAGTCACGGGCACGACAAATCTGAACCGTGACATCGTGTTCCGCACCCGCGGAGCGTTGACCACGCTGAGCGGTGTGGTCGCGGGCGCGGCGGGCAATGATCTGGAAAAATCCGAGCAAGGCACCCTCTGGCTGAGCAACAACAACACCTACCTGGGCGGCACGATCCTCTCGAACGGCTATTTGGTCGCCGCGCATGACAACGCGTTTGGTGCCGCCACCTCGGATGTCACCTTCCGGAGCACGGTGTTTTCCCAAATCCTGGCCTCCGGTGCGCGTACGATCAGCCGGAACTTCATCAACACCGCCACTGGCAGTATTCAGACTCTTGGTGGGTTGGACGCCGGAGCGAAACTCTTCACCGGCAACATCAACCTCTCTACCAGCGGTCTGAACCTGACCTCCATCACCGGCGGTGACGTGACCTTCAGCGGTGTGATCAGCGGCGCGGGGGCCACCGGTATCACGAAGGTGGGCACTGGCACAGTGATACTCAATCCGGGCACCGGCACGGGCAACAGTTTCACCGGTGGTGTGACCGTCAGCAACGGCACCTTGGTGGGTCAGGCGCAGGCCACCAGCGGCAGTCCTTTTGGCGTTGCGGCCTCGCCCTTCACGGTGGCCAACGGCACACTGCGGCTCAATGGTTCAACCGGAGCGACGAACACGACAACCACCGGTGCCCTGACGGTCAACACCGGCAACGCGGCCTTGGTGGTCAACGACGGCAGCGCGGTGGGCACGCAGTTCACCTTCGGCTCTTTGGCACGCAGCAACGCGGCCACGCTGACGCTCAAGGGAGTCACCACCAACCTCGGCACCGCTGGGTTGGAGAAGATTAGCTTCACGGTGACCCCAACACTGCTCAACGACATGATCGGCACCTGGGCGGTGATCCAGGGCGCGGGCGCTGACAACAGCGGCCATTACGCGACGATGAGCGTCGGCAACGTCTTCACCCACACCTACGACACGACGGGTGATCTAGGCTTGGCAGCGGGCGGAGCCACCACCACGCATGACGCCGGCGGCACGGCGAGCACCCTGCTGGGCAACCAGACGGTGTATGCGCTGCGCACCAACGCGAATGTGGATATGGGCGTGTTCACCTTGAACCTGGGCGCGGCCCATGCGGGCACGCTGGGTCAGGCAGGTTTGATCTTGAACGCGGGGGCTGGCATCGGTGGCCTCCCCGGCTCGCAGGTGAACTTTGGCACCAATGTGCTTTCCGTTTACACCGATGACGCGGCAGCTTCCATCATCAGCGCGCCGATCACGAACTTCCGCAACAATGCGAGCAACACGCTGGCGACCGTTTTCGTCAAATACGGGCCGGGCACGCTGCAGTTGGGCGGGGCAAACACGTTCCAGGGCAACGTGCAGGTGAATCAGGGCACGCTGAGCCTGACGGATGCCAATGTGTTGCGGACGTTTGGGAACCTGAATGCGGTGACGGGCTCGGTGGTGACGATCCAGCCGGGAGCCACGGTGCTGCTCAACAACAACAACCAGGAATTCGGCAACTTGGGTGGCACCAGCGTGATCAACGCAGTGCAAAACACAGGTGGGACCCTCAATCTCGGCACGGCCACGCTGGTCGTAGGCCGTGAAAGCAGCAATCAGACCTACTCCGGCCAGATCATCGGGGGTGTGGGATCGAAGATCACCAAAATCGGCGGTGGCCGTCTTACCTTGGACAACTGGGACACTTTGGTGCCGAACTCGCTTGGCACCTTGGACATCGCGCAGGGGTTTGTTGAATCCTGGGTCAATGACCAGTCCTGGGCCTCACCCACAGGATTTGTCTCCTCGATTCCCAACTTCACAAACATCCTGCTCCGCGGCGGCGAGTGGGAAGTGCGGGCCATCGGTGACAACACCGGCGACAGCCAGCGCATCCTCATCGGCAACAACATCATTCACCAAGGCGGCAACAGCTACATTGACGTCAACCGTCCCGGTTTTGCTGCGGGCTCCAGCAAACTGCTGACCTTTGGCACGCTGTCGTTGGATGTGCAGTATTTCGGTGTCACAGGTGGCAACACTTACATCCCTCGCTTTGACGGCCTGACCACCCTGACCAATCACGCCCGCATCATCACCGACGTGCAACTCGTCCTGGCTGGCGGCATCACGGACGGTGGCAAGGGCTACACCCTCAACAAGATCGGCGCCTCGGACCTGACGATTTCTGGCAACAATACTGCCACTTGGACCGGTGGCACCGTGGTCAGTGTCGGAACCTTGCTGTTTGGCAGCCGCGGCACAGATGATATTCTCTTCCCAGGCGTCACCTTTGTTCCCAGCAGCACCGCAAATGCGGGCAGTGGTGACATCGTGGTCAACCAGGCGTTCACCCTTCAAAATGGTCAAACCACAGCCATCCGCCTAAACTCTCCGTCCAATGTGGTGGCCGGGCAGGATGTCCTCATCCTAGGCAGTGAGAAGGCTTACAGTGTCCGCGTGGATCTCGGTGCTGATGCCCCGCTTACTAGTTACAACCTGCGCTCCACCACCAATGGCACACTCGCCCTAGGTTTGGGTGACGCGGGGCTTTACACACAGACACTCGATCAGGCCCAGATGGGCAACGGCAAGTGGGGTCTCTCCGCCTACGGCAACACCTTCTATATGGCTGACACTCTGGGCGCGGGGGTGGACAACACTTATCGCTTCCTGGGCACCAACGCAGCCACCCTGAGCCTAGTGCAGGACAATGTGCTCACCGGTACCGCCTCAGTGCAGGTGGGGCGCGCGGCATATGACACCGGCTTCCAAAATCCGACCGCCACGGTCGCCATTGTCCGTGCTTACGGCACTCAAGACTACACCGGCAACACCACCATCTTCCGTGGTGCTGACTTTGCGGCCATCGGCAACTACTTTGAGGTCACCAACTCGATTGCCTCTCCAAACATCGATATTTATGGCCGCCTGAACCTGCGTGGCGCGGGTCGTGTGACGGATGATGCCGGCCTCACCAACACCAACAACGTCAAACTTCGTCCCGGCGGCGTGCTGCGCCTCGACTACAGCCTGGACGTAAACGACCAGTTCGTCGTCAGCCGCCTGAACAACAGCAACCTCGCCCTCAGCAACAAGTGGGGTGACACCACGGCGATGACCCTCGACGGTGCCGGGCTGAATCTCGTGGCAGCCTTCCAGCACTACACCACGGAAACCGTCGGCGCGATCACCGTCAAAGGCGGTGCCGGCATTTATCTGGAACGTAACAGCACCAACGGCGGCATCGCGCTCAGAACCAGCAATATTATCCGCTTCGGACAGGCCACCCTGGCCATTCGTGAAAACGCGGACGAACTCGGCCTCAACCAGTTCCAAAGCCAGCGTGTCTATGTCACTGACCCAGCCTGGCTCGCAGCCAATTCCGCCAACAGCATGCTTGATCCATGGATGGTCAATGCGACTCGCGGCACCTTTCTGTCCTACAACACCACCACTGGCATGACCAATGCCGCCTGGAGTGGAACCGGCACCGGAGCTGCATTCCTCGCCACCTTGACGAACACCTCTATTGCCCAATACACGGCGGGTGATGCCACTCTAGCGGGAACCTACAATACCTATGCGTTGCGCATCAATCACGAGGCGGCCAGCAATGACAGCACCATCAGCGGCACCGGCCAGATCAACATCCACAGCGGCGGGTTGTTCATCGACAACCGTGACAACGCCCGCGTGGACTTTGGAACGACTGCGGCGGTGTATTTTGGCGACGGCACCACACCGACAGAGGGCATTATCTATGTGGATGAAAACGTTCTGCGCTTCCAGGGTTCTGTGACTGCGGCCGGCCTCACCACCTCCGGCCCTGGTGCCGTTCAAATCGCCAGCCAGAACAACACCGGCATCACTGGCACAGTGCAGGTGAATAGTGGCATCCTTTATCTCGACTGGGCGGGCACGGGAGCCGGCCCGATCGGCAACTCGACCGTTCGCCTGCATGCCGACCATCTGAACAATAACAATGCCTCTCAGATGCCCGTCCTGGCTTTGCGCACAGACTCTGCCAGCCGCACTTACAACAACAGCGTCATCATTTCCGAAAACGTGCCGCTAGCACGCATCGACACCAATCGCTATACCGGCACCAGCAGCGGCAACATCACCATCCAGAACCTGACCATTGAGGGCACCAGCACCTTGCAGGGCACGCTGCTGCAGTTCCAGAACAACAACAGCTACAACCTCATCGTCGGCGGCACGACGACCATCAGCGGCACCAGTCAGGTGGGACTCTATGTAAGCGCAGGCACCACTCAGTTGACCGGCACAATCACCAGTGCCGCGGGCATCACCAAGACCGGCGACGGCGTCCTTCGACTGGATGCCAACAACACCGGTCTCACGGGCGATGTGACGCTGAATCGCGGGGAAATCCGTCTCCAGGGCACCGGCACCGGCACTGTTCCCAACAATGCGGTGGGCACGGGCGACTTCATCTCGAACTTCGGCACGATCCGCCTCGCCAGTTCGGTCGCTGACCACGACTTCTTCGTCACGACGGGCCAGACGATCTTCATCAACGGCCAGACCACCATCACCCTGGACCGCAATGGTGGATCGGCAGCGGTTAACAAATACCTTGGCGACCACAATGACGGGCAGATGATCGTCACCAACAACAACCCTTTCCTCATCACCAATGGCAGCGACGGTCTCGTGATTGAGGCTGGCATCCTCATGAATGACATCCTGAACCTCCGCACGGACATCACGACCTACATTCGTGATGTCATCCAAGGCCGGGGCAAGATCGTCAAGATGGGCAACTACTTGATTCTGGACCAGAACGATGTTCACACCTTCAGCGGCGGCTATGACGCCTACCAGGGGGTGACCCTGCTTGGGCATGCCAACACCGTGCTGGGCACGGGTGCAGTGCGGTTCTTCTCCGGCACCTACCTTTCTACCCTCTCCACCGTCAACCTCGGAACGACCGGCCTGACCATGCTGGTCAACAGCAGCAGCGCCATGACAGCCGTCGGCGTCCGCACCAGCACTGTGGCCAACTTCAACGCCATCAGCGCAGCGGTGGCTGCCCCGGGCGTCTTCAAAGGCACTGGCGCTGGCATTCTGAGCATTGATGCCAATGCGACCTACTCCGCCGACCTGCTCATGGCGACCCGCGATGGCGGCTTCTACAACAACTGGTTCCTCGGTGGCGGCAATGGGAATGGAAACCTCACGGCGAACAGCGTTGAACCATGGGGCGCGGGTGGCGCTGAGTTCCGTCTCGGTGGTGCTGGCGGCACGCTCACGCTTAACCCTGGCACTGTGGGAGCGCAGTTCTCTGGTGGTAATCGCATGCTGCTGGGCGCGGGCATGAACGTCAATGCCTACGGGTTCGTGGCCTTCGCGAACAACGCCAACAACACCTACAGCGGAGGCTCCCTGCTGTCCCGCACCCGTCACTACGACGGTGGCTACCGCGGCTTTGGCCTCTCCCTAGCTGGCGGTAACAACGGCACGCGCACCCCACTTGGCACAGGTGAGGTGGACATCTTCGGCGAAGTGCGCGTTGAGGGTGCCGCTGGCACGGCCGTCGGCGCTGGCGGCAACAACGCCAACCAGTGGATTCTGCACCCCTCCAGCCGCTTGCGGTTTGACTATGCCACACCCTACACGGGAACCAATCTCGATGGCCGCTGGGGTGACAATGAGGCTATCACCATTGACGGCGGCAGCTTGGAATTGCTCGGCGACGATGCTGCGGCGGTTGTTAACACCATCCAATATAGGGAAACTGTCGGCGCGGTCACTGCCAAGCGTGGAGCGGACATTTCCGTGGTCAGCCGCGGTGCTTTCTATGCTGAGCTGACCCTGGCCGACCTGACTCGTGACACCGTCACCAGCGCCACGCTGACCCTCCGGCATAATGCCAACCGGCTCGGCGTCGCGGGCCTGGCCAATGCCGAGCGCCTCATCGTGACCGCCTGGGCTGGCAGTTCGCCGTTGATGAACAACAATATGATTGATCCTTGGATCGTCAGCCGCTCAGAGCATCAGTTCTTGAAGTATGACACGGTCCGAGGCTTTGAACTCGTCACCGCAGGCGGTGCGCCGGCCAATTACAAGACCTTCGCAGGCGGAACCCTCAACGGCACCACACTCTCGCTCAACGACGGCACGGAGATCCTAAATCTCACCACCGCCACCACCACTCTCGGCATCAATGCTGATGTGCATGCCCTGCGCCTGGACCGTGACATCAACGTCAGCGCGGACGGTCAGTTCAACCGCATCATCATCCGCAGCGGTGGTCTCCTGCTTGGGAGCAGCCAGACACCGACCATCAATCCTGATCTCTACTTTGGAGCCTCCGGGCTCGGAGATGGCGAGGCGATCATCAACACCTCGGTCAATACTCTTCAGATCAATGGCAAGATCTTCGCCAGCCAGGTCACCAAGTCTGGCCTGAGTGCCCTGAATATTCGTGGTGATCAGTCGCAGTTCGGTGGCGACTGGGTCATTCAGGACGGCATCATTCAGTTCCTGACCCCGGATTCCGTGGGCAACGGCAGCAATCAGATCATCCTGGGTGGCGGCCACATGAATGACAACGACAACTACCTGCAATCCTTCCACTCGGAGGTCCGTTTCACCTTCAATTCTGGCACGCCGGATCTCTTCATCTGGAATACCGGCAAGATCACCAACTACGACATCGGGCGTGTTTACACTCCGACGGCCAGCGATCGCTTGGTCCAGATCGCTGACATTGACCTGCGCACCACCAACACAGTGGCGGGAGCGGGACAGGAAGGTGTTCTGTTCTTCCAGGTGGATAGCCTGCGCTCTGTCACACGCACCGGCACCGTGACTCTCTTTGACCACTACCTGATGCATGTCGAGGCAGGGTCCTTTGGTCCGGGTTCGACCGTTGGCGTGCAACTCGGCTCCGGCACAGGCCTGGGCGGCCTCAACAACGGTGGTCTCTACGACTTCCGCAAAGTGGGGGACGGCATGCTCATTCTGGGTGACAACAGCGGCAGCTTCACCGGCGGCCGCACCTTCACCGCAGGTGAAGGTGGTGTGCGAGTCACCCACAATGGTGCCTTCGGCAACGCCACCATCAATGCCATCATCAATCCGACCGCCGCCCTAGAAATCGCCGTGTCCAACTGGACGCCAACCGCGAATCTGACACAGGCTTGGGGTTCCATTGAGCGCTGGGCTGTCAGTGATGCTCGTGGCACAGGAAATTTCACTCTGGCCGAGGGGGTCCACCTTCAGGTGTATGCCGACCTCGTTGGCACTCGCAGGATCGACCTCAATGGCGGTGCCATCATGGGCTACCTGCCGCTCGATTATGAACAGGTGGCTGTCATCCAGACCGTGCGCAGCGGTGTGACCCTCAATCTGACCTCCGACTCTTTCCTTGGCCAGATTTACCCCGCCGGCACCTCCAACGGGCAGAACTCAATGTTCTATGACATGGGCAAGCTCAACACCACGACCAACCTGAATCCAAACGATCCAGGACTGCGTGGCTCCTACCTCCAGATCGACGGCAACATCACCGGGAATTTCAACCTGACCAAGGTCGGCCAGGACATCATCAAGCTTTCCGGCACCGCTAACACCTACGGCAGCACGTCCGTCGAAAACGGCATCCTGCAGATCGGCGCGAACAACGTCCTGCCACTCGGAGGCACTCTCACCACGAAGTTCTCAGGCATGTTCGATCTCAACGGTTACAATCAGGAAGTGGCGGGACTTACCGGTGACGGCGGCTCCGTCAACAACGGCGGCTTCGACAACAACACCCTCACCGTCAACCAAGCCGCGAACACCACCTACGGCGGTCAGGTCAACGGCAACGTCACCCTGCGGAAGAAGAGCGCGGGCAAGCTCACCTTCACCGCCGTGAACAGCCACCGTGGCGGCACTGAGATCGAGGGCGGCACCATTTCCGTCGCACAGGCATCCAGTCTCGGCTATGTCTCGAATGCCTTCCGGGCTGCCGCGTTGCGGTTCCTCGGCGGTGCGCTCGAAGTGACCGCCAACACCACACTGGCTGCCAACAGCGGTGTGACGGTCGATGCAGGCGGCGGCACCATTGCCACGACCGCTGGCACCACCTTTACCATCGCTTCTGCCATCACCGGAACCGGCGACCTCACCAAGACCGGGACAGGCACCCTTGCCCTCACCGGTTCCGGCAGTGATCTCAGCGGCGACATGAATGTCACCGACGGCACCCTGCTTGGTGGCGCGGCCAATGCCTTCTCCTCTCACTCCCGTGTCGTCATCACCGGTGACACGGCTTCCGGCACACTTGATCTCGGTGGCTTCAGCCAGACCATCGGCTCCCTCGCCAGCACCGGTGCAACCCAGGTCAACGCCAGCGTCATCCTCGGTTCCAGCACGCTCAGCGTAGGCGGTGACGGCACCTCCGACGCCGTCTATGCGGGTGCCATCACCGGCAACGGGGTCTTCCGCGTCAGCACCCACGGCGCCCAAACTCTCTCCACCGTGGATCATTCCGCGCAGTCTTGGTCCACCGAGATCGCCAATGGCAGGCTTTCCGTGACCAATGATGGCAAGCTCGGCTCTGGCAGCATCACCCTTGGCATCGCCCCGGTCACAGGAACGGATGACATGACCGTGCTCAACCTTCAAGGTGTGACGCTCGCCAACAACATCATCGTCAACAACACAAACTCAGCGGGCGTCAGCGTGATCCAATCCACAGGAGCGGATTCTGCCATCACCGGCAATGTCACGCTCAATCGTGACACCTTTGTGGGGGTGCAAGCTCTCACGGGCCTGGTTCTTGGCGGCGCAAACGTTGTCAGCGGCACAGGCCGCATCACCATGGTGGACGGCGGCAATTTGCTGCTCTCTGGCAACAACACTTACGGTTCTGGCGTCAGCGGCAGTGCCGGCACCCTGATTGACGGCGGCACGATTGTCCGCTCCGGCCGGATTGAGCTCAGCAGCAGCAGCGCGTTGGGTGCCAAGCACGTCGAACTCGGTGACACACGCACCGTGATGACCACCATCATCGACCGTGCCTCCACGGCCAGCCTGACGGCTGGCGGCGGTGTCTTTGACGCGATCGGCGGCAGCGCGCAGTCCGGCTCCTTCACGGGCGTTTCCTCCACGGTGGACGGCAACACCTATGGTGTGGGCGATGTGGGCAAGACCATCCTCGTGAAGAACGAGGAGACCAACCCCACCCGCAACGGCATCTACACCATTGTTAGCGTGTCTGGTGGAACCATGAATTTGGTCCGTCATGTGGAGTTCGACGCTCCAAGCGAGATGACCTATGGCACCCAGTTTGCCGTGGTGAATGGCACCTCTGCCGGGAAACACTTCTTCATGATGCAGAATGATGCCGACGAGTGCTGCCTCCCGGTGGAGGACTCCGTGCGCTTCCGTGAGGAGTTTGCCACCAACAACGTCGCCCTGGTGATCACGGCCGATGCCCTGAACATCTCCAACGCCATTGATGTGAATGCCACCGCAGGCACAGGCAGTGTCACCCTCGGTGGTGATGAAGCCCTCACCACCGGAGCCGCGACCTTCAGTGGCAATGTGGCGCTCCAGAACCTCCAGGCCGGTGCCACTGGCATCGAAACCAAGACCGTCACCCTCACCTCGGCCACCAACGGCTCCAGCACTGGCATCACCTTCTCTGGCGTCATTTCCGAGGCCGACGCCATCAACGACACGCTCTCCGTTGAGAAGACCGGAAACGGCACCGTTACCCTCACTGGCGCGAACACCTACCACGGCACCACCCACGTCACAGATGGCACCTTGCAGCTTGGCACCGGCGGCTCCATCAACGACACCACCTTCATCCGCATCGACAGTGGAGCCACCTTCGGCACGGCGGTTGGTGGTTACATCACAGACGCCACTGTGAGCGGTGTGGGCACCATCTCAGGGGACATCACCATCGGCAGCAATGTCGGCTCTATCAATACCACTGGCTCGCTGAGAGCCGGTGACAGCACCGGTGGTCTCCTCGCCAATGCCGGCGACCAACTCGGAACTCTCACCATCAACGGTAATCTCACCATCGCTTCCGGCTCCTCTGCAGTGATGCAACTCGGCGGCTTCACGCTGAATGACGATCCGACGATACGCGGCTTCGAGAACAATCTCACCGGCATCGACTCTGGGATCATCACTGGCTGGGAAAACACCAACACCGTGTCACTCCACGATCACATCCTTGTGAACGGCGGCTCCGCCCCTGTCATTGACGGCACCATCAAGATCGCCCCCACCTTCCTGAACGGCTACACTCCGGTCTTTGGCGATATCTTCGACCTCATGGACTGGACTGCCGTCTCCAACCTCGGTGGTGCGACCAGCTTCGACTTCTCTGGTGTCGTTCTCGGATCAGGCCTCGCCTTCAATACACAATTGTTCGCCAGCAACGGCTTCATCGTCGTAGTTCCTGAGCCGTCCCGTGCGCTGCTGCTGCTGTTTGGCCTCTTGGGGCTGTTCTTCCGCCGCCGTCGGGCTTCTTCAATTTGATCCTGCCATGAAAACCAGCACGCACTCATCATCCTTCCATGGAACGGAGCAGGACGGACTGGAGTCGGGCACAGGAGCTGATTCGCCCCCGTTATTCCTGTCTCTCAGCAGTTATGACCGCGATCTCAGCGAGCGTCTTGCTGTGTCATCGAAAACCGCTCCTGCGGTGAGGCACATGGCCCGGCTGCTGTTGGAAATGGGCCGTCTGTCATCGTTGGAACATGCGGCTGAACGCACGGGCCTGTCGTGCCAGGTGCTGGCCGAGGTGCGTCAAACATATCTGTGGGGTGGCATCCAAGAGGTCCTCAGCATGAGCCAGCAGTTGCCCATGCCAGTGACCACGCCGGTGCGCCTCACCGCGGCTGAGCGTGCTTTCTGTCGGCAGGTTCTGGAGTCGTGTGAGGGATCGAAAGGCAGGCTGCGCCGCGCAAAGGCACTGCTGCTGCTTGACGAGGGCAAGTCGAAGGACAGCATCGCCAGCGAGACACAGGCATGCTCGCGTACGCTGAAACGACTGGTCGAGCGCTGTCAAATCTATGGCGTGACAGGCGCGGTGAATGACGCGGAGCGTCCGGGACGCCCGCAGTGTTATCCCAAATCCGAGTTTGTGCCTCTCATCCGGGAGGTGATGGGGCACGAGCCGCCCACCACGAGGTTTCGATGGACGGCCACCGATTTGCGCCGGGTATTGGCGCATCATCGGCCGGAGGCCGCGCGCATGTCCATGCCAACCTTGCGCGCACTCGTCACCGCTGCTGGTTTTGGCTACGGTTACGCTCCCAAAGGCGCGGCATCCATGTCCCTGAGCGTTTGATCCTGAGAGAGCGAGCCAAGCATCACAGTGTTTTCTGTCCTTCTGCCCAGCGGATGGCAAAGTAACTCAGCTCACTAGGATCGCTCATGCCCAGCTTTTCCCGGATGTTCATCTTGTGAACGTCCACAGTTTTGGTGCTGATACGGAGCCCCTCCGCGATTTGTGCGGTGTTTTTTCCCTGGCCGAGGAGCTGGAACACCTCGAATTCACGGTCACTCAGTCCGGCGATGGAGTCCTGGGATTCAGTCACTGCTCCTGTGGAGAACGCCTTCAAAATTTCCTCGGACATTTCCTCGCTCACCGCGATGCCGCCGGCCGCCACGCGGCGCAGCGCTTGCTCCAGCGCCTTTTGCGGCGCGCTTTTCATGACATAACCGCGTGCCCCGGCCTTCAAGGCTCGCTGGGCATACAGTTTTTCGTCATGCATTGACACGGCCAGCATGGACAACTTCGGGCGCAACAGGCGGAGATCCTTGATCAACTCCAATCCTGAGCGATCTGGCAGTGAAATGTCCAGCACCAGCACATCCGGCGTGTCTTCGTCAACCTTCCGCACTGCTTCGGAAGCGTCGCCCGCCATCCAGGCAAAAGCCATGTCAGCGGTGTTCTCGATGAAAAGACGCCACCCTTCACGCATCATGGTGTGATCATCCACCACTGCCACCCTGATGATTGTTGGTTGAGATCTCGCGTTCATTCGATACGGGATACATTAACGGAATGCGCACGGTGGCAATCGAGAAATCTCGCCCTTCGCTTTTAATCGTTCGCTCAAGAGTCGCGGACAAAGTGCGCAGACGCTGGTTCATCAGATGAAGCCCCATGCCACTGCTTCCATTGCTCACATCTGCATCATCGAATGGCTTGCCGTCATGAATCACACTCAGCACGATCTGATCATCCGCAAGATGTACAGACAGATTCAGGACTCCGGGACTGGAATGCTTGCAAGCATTGGTCACCAGTTCCTGGGCGATCCGAAAAAGCAACTCTTGGGAGACCACCGGCAAGTGTCCATGCACATCTACGCATTCGACGGCACACCTGACCTGATACATCCTCTCTGCAAACAACGCCACATTCTCAAGCGCATCCTTCAATCCATGGTTCTCCAGGCCCACCGGAGAAAGCCCCCGGGCCATGCTTCGGGCGATCACAACTGTCTTTGCCAGATCATCTATCACCTGCTGGGCCAGGCCGGCCACCTTGCCATCCTTGTCAGGCATCAGTCCCCGCATCACCTCCAGTGTCATTTTTATAGCCGAAAGTCGCTGGCAGACATCGTCATGCAAATCTCGGCCGAATTTTCTGCGTTCCTGCTCCGCGGCATCGAGAACGAGATTCTCCGCTGCCCGCAGTTGAGTCACCGTCCGGGAGAACTCGCGCGAGATCGTCGTCAGTTCATCGTTGCCAGGTAGTACCTCCGGTGGCGCTGTGCTCGTTCCCACGGCGCGCAGGTTGCTCACCAGCTTGCGCACTCGTCGCGTCACGAGTTCATCAAGCGCAAACCACATCAGCAAACTCAACGCCAGCAACACTCCGGCCTGCCGGAGGGACTCATGCAGAGCCTCTTCACGCACCTGGGTCAGTGCCTGTGTGGAGTTATAACGTATCAGCACTGCCGCTTTGCTGGTTGTGTCATAGCCTTCGTAAAAGGGTGCGATCACGATCAAATGTGCCTTCTCATCATCCCATGAAATAAAGGTGTCCATGCGTTCCAAAGTTGGCATCACATGCTGCCACTCCGATGCCAGCGGAGTCTCCAGCACCCGCATGCCTCGCCATTGCAATTGAGTCGCGCAACTGACCACTCCGGCCCAGTCGCAAACGACGCCGAGTTCCACATCAGCGGACAGCGAAACGTAGGCCATTTCCAGTTCTGCGGCACGTTCCTGCTGTTTGCGGGAGAGATGCTGTAACAGTCCGGACAGGTGGCTTCCCGTGTCCGCTGCCTCCTGCTCCAATCGATTCAGTCGTCTTTCCACCAGCCATTTTTGATTTCGCCAGTTATTCAGCACAATCATCGCCAATCCGAACAGCAACACGATGAGGGTGATTCGACCCTGAATGGAGTGTGAAACATTCACGGCAGCGCCTCCTTGAGGAGTGTGGCATCAATCCAGTCTGATGGGGCCGGTTTCGAACGCAGCAATCCACCCCGTATCATTTGTTCTTCCATCACTGCGGCCATTTGAGCAAGCTGCGGACTGTCTCCTGCCAGCATCGCTGCATTCTCTTCCATGTTCAGCGGCTTCCAGTGTTTCAGGCTGGAGGCAAATTCCTCAAATTGAAGCCGTTCGCGCCTCAGAATCAGCTCCATTCCATCAAACGGTTTTCCAGTCCTCACCAGCCGTGTCATGTCCATCTGCGTCCGCAGCAAGAGCGCCAGTTCTTTTCGGAACTGCGCATGCGCCTTCTCTGAGGCGACCAGCAGACGCACGATGGGAAGCGAAAGCCGGGAGGAATCAAAAACACTGTGGAACCCCTTCGAACACAGGCCTGACAACCAGGGCTCGGACGCCACCACGGCATCCACTTCACCTGCCTCCACCGCGCTTTCCATCTCCCGTTGAATCAACTGCACAATGTGAATGTCACCCATTGACATTCCTGCGCTTTCCAGCGCGTTGATCAGTAAATAGGTGCCGGCACCTCGAACATCCACGCCCACGCGCTTTCCTTTGAGCCCCTGCACATCGGTGACCTCCGGCCGCGCCATCACCGCATCAGCACCAGCGGATGCATCCAGCACCATCAACACCCGCAGTTGCTGCCCACCTTCGCGCATGCGCAGAACGCCGTCGAGTGTCACCACCGCCACGTCCGCCGCACCATTGCCCAGTGCGCGCATCACTGCGGATGACCATGGGAGCTCGATCATTTGAAAGCGATCCGCAGGCAGCTTCCCTTGAGAGTGCGCCAGCAAAAGCGCTTCTGAACCAGGCCACACGCCAGGTGCGACCCTCAACCGCTGTCTTTTCTCCATGTGCGGCACCAGCGCTGCAGCCAGCAGTAGCAACAGGGCACAAAATGGAACCATTAGCCGACTCAACCATGCCTTGGAATCATTCATTGATTCATGATGCAACAAGGTGGCGTCCCCTGTCCACTCTGGGGGAGCTCCGTGCTCAATTATTTTACCTTCATCACAAGGGCGTGTTTGAAAACCTGTCAATTGGCAAATGACGGATGTTAAGACATGAAGTGGTGTCGATGTAGCACAACGCTTTGCGTGGTGAGGTCCGTTCAAAGAGCATCTCAAAAAATTTTTGCCTTAACAGCCTGTTGATTTACCCCTCAACGTGCGGGTTGGAGCTGCCCGCTTTTACGTTCAGCGTCTGAGTCGGTGATAAGGACCAATGCGCGCAAATACATTCCGAGTTTACCCAACAAGGCTTCGAGGAGTCGGTCAATGACACCCATTGAGCGGAAAATGATCTCGAGCGGGCCTGCCAGCCACTGTTTGGTAGTTCCGCTGCCGAACATCGTACGCAGCAGCAGGCTGAGGTTGAAGCTCAACGCGGCGATCAGCTGACGCTTGGTCAGATTCTCACAGCCCCGCAACGTGGCGCGGCGCAACCCGCCGTGATCGAGCACATGGGCAAATCCTTGTTCGAGATGCTCGCCGCGTTTGCGCAGCAGCGCTTTGCCGCTCTCGCTGCGGGTGGCACACGCGGCCCGGCGCAGCGTCTGGCGGTGTTCCAGGGGCGCGTCCCGATGGCGTCTCCCTTCATGCGGATCGGCAATCACGGCGCGCACTCCGCAGCGTTGCAACTGCCCGATCTGTTCCACCGCGAAGTAGCCGTCATCAGCCACCACGGCCACGCCGAGTTTCTCCCGTGCCTTGGCCTCGGGCACCACCTCGATCAGCGTGCCCACCGCCGCGCCATGCTTGTATCGTTGTCCGCAGCATCTCCAGGACGCACCATCACATCGCCCCTCGGCGCTTACCCGCTGCGCGGGCTGCCTTCGGCAGGCTGTCTCGCTCCGCTCGGCTGTAGATCATGTCCGTGGCGCCGTGCTTGGTGCGCACCGCGAGGCGATGGCCCGCTCGCTGGGCAGGTTCTCGAAGAAGCCCACCATGAGCATCTTTAAATACACCACAGGATCAATGCCAGAGCGTCCGCCCTTGCTGCGCTCGGCGTAGGCGGGTGCGCAGATCTTCCAGACATCGGCAACAAAGCTCATCTTCTCCAGTGTCCGGTTCACCCGCGGGTAGCAACCATCGGGCGTCGCCGCAGGCAGTTCCCCGGCCATGATCCAAAACTCTTTTTACGCCCCGCCTGCTTCGCGTTGTTCAAACATACGGGGAGCATTTCTCGCTCAACCGGTGCGTTTTTCAACAGGCTGCTAGAGCACATCCAAGAGCGCGAATACCATAGACTTGAGAACAAAATAGAAGATGTCGCGCTTACAGTGCCTACAGCCTTGGTCGAAAGCACCCCACGATTGGCAGACACTCAACACCTGAAGGACGAGAAAGATAGGGCTCAGCAAAAGCTTGCGGAAGCACAAAGAATTCGGGACTCAATTCATGGCGGAACCGTTATCAAAGTCAATGGAGGTAACGTGGGCAAAAACCATGAGGTGGAGCGTTTGCGCACTGAAGCTCATAATAGCCTGAAACCTCTCAAACCAAAGAAGGTCAGGCTCGGCAAGCAGGTGAGTTCTACTCTGGTAGGAACAAAACATGATAGCATCTGGATGGAACTCAAAAGCCATTTGGATACCTTGGAGTTGATCGAGAGGAATCGCGCGTGGTATTACAATTGGTGGATCATGAGGGTCATAACCTGGACAGTCGGGATCATGCTCTATATCCCATTGCTTTTATTTGTGGCGCTCCTTCGTGATATGTTTAAATCTCCGTTCTCTCGATAGAATATGACCCTGATAAGGATGATATCTCCGTCAAACGGCGGGAAACGGGGTCAAACGGGTGCAAAATTTTGACAGACTGATTGGATTTTTTCATCTGGGGGGGGACGGGGTCAGGCAACTGATTGACAAAATGATCGAATTCATGGCTTCGCGACAGCGGCTTGCTCCAGGAAGCGCTCCAGGAAGCGCTCCAGGAAGCGCTCCAGTTCCCCGGGATCTTCCCTCATCGCCAGCTTGGGTTAAAACGCTTGAGGCACTGGCTCACATTCGCGGTCGATTTCACCGTGGCGGACGAGTCCTGGCAAAAAGGCAAGCCCGCCGCAACGACGCTCGTCCAGCTTATGCCTCGCCGCTCCTCGGCTCACGCACGACACGATCCACCGCATGCTTTGTGATGATGTTCCCCTGCGACTCGCGGCCTTTGATGGCCATGGAGTTGAAAGGGAATTTGATGGTGAGATTGCGCAGGTAGAGCGCGGGCTTGAGATGAACGATGACGCTCTGCGCGTTCGACTCCTCCTCCGTCTCGTGGCGCATGAAGTAGAGCACATTGCTGCCCGGCGTGCCTTTGGTGAGGGCGTATTCCTTGTCCCGCGTGACGCCGCCAATGCGGAAGCGCTTGGCCATCAGGCTGCCCTGGCGGCCGTCGCGATAGATCAGCGTGTAAACGGCCTCATCGTCCTTCTTGAAAAGGCTGATGTAGTGCGGGTTCTTGCCCACGAAGAACTTCGGCGCGGCCTTGGTGACGCTCATGGTGCCCTCGCGGGTGAAGAAGATCACATCGTCGAGCGGCGAGCACTTGCAGATCGGCTCGCCCTCTTTCTTCAGGCCGGTGCCGGCGAAGCCTTCCTTCGCGTTGAGGTAAAGCGTCTCGCCCTGGATGATGACCTCGGCGGCGGACACGCGGTCGAAGCTGGAAATCACCGTGCGGCGCTCGCGGCCCGCGCCGTAGCTCTTCTTCAACTGCTCAAAGTGCGCCACGGCGAACTTGGTGAGCTGCTTCAGGAACTTGTTCACCTGAGCGATCTCCTCCTCCAGCTCACGGATCTGCTCGTCAGCCTCGAAGCTGTTGAACTTGGAGATGCGCTTGATTCTGATCTCGGTCAGGCGGGCCACGTCTTCGTTGGTGATCTCGCGTTTCAGCAGGCTGAGATGCGGCTTGAGTCCTTTCCAGATGGCGTCGAGCACGGCCTCCCAGGTCTCGCACTCTTCAATGCGGCGGTAGATGCGGTTCTCGATGAAAATCTTCTCCAGGGAGCTGAAGTGCCACTTTTCCTCCAACTCGCCGAGCGCGATCTCCAGCTCACGACCGAGCAGCCGCTTGGTGTTCTCGGCGCTGATCTTCAGCAGCTCGTTCACATTCAAAAAGCGCGGCTTGTCGTCATGAATGACGACGGCGTTGGGCGGCAGGCTGACCTCGCAGTCGGTGAAGGCGTAGAGCGCCTGGATGGTCTGCTCCACATCGGTGCCGGCGGGGAGTTGCACGACGATCTCGACCTTCTCCGCCGTGTTGTCATCGACATGGGCGATCTTGATCTTCCCCTTGTCGTTGGCGGCCACAATGCTGTCCATCAAACCGCCCGTCGTCGTGCCGTAAGGGATTTCGGTGATGGTGAGCGTGTTTTTCTTCGGCCCTTCCTCGATCTTGGCGCGCACGCGCACCCGGCCGCCACGCAGGCCGCCGTTGTAGTCCTTGGCGTCCATGATGCCGCCGGTGAAGAAGTCCGGCAGCAGGTTGAACTCCTCGCCACGCAGCGCGGCGATGCTCGCGTCACACAGCTCGATGAAATTGTGCGGCAGAATGCGGCAGGACAGGCCCACGGCGATGCCTTCGACACCCTGTGCTAGCAGAAGCGGGAACTTCACCGGCAGCGTCACCGGCTCCTTGTTGCGTCCGTCGTAGGAGGCGGACCACTCGGTGACTTTGGGACTGAACACGACATCCAGCGCGAATTTGGAAAGGCGCGCCTCGATGTATCGCGGCGCGGCGGCGTTGTCGCCCGTCAGCGTGTTGCCCCAGTTGCCCTGGGTGTCGATGAGCAGGTCTTTTTGACCGAGCTGCACCATCGCGTCACCAATCGAGGCGTCGCCATGCGGATGATACTTCATCGTGTTGCCCACGACGTTGGCGACCTTGTTGTACCGGCCGTCTTCCAGCTCGTCCATGCTGTGCAGGATGCGGCGCTGCACGGGCTTCAAACCATCGTGCATGTGCGGCACAGCGCGCTCAAGGATGACGTAGCTGGCGTAGTCCAGGAACCAGTCTCCGTACAGATCATCGACAGGCTTGTGCTCCACCGGCGCGGCGGAAGGCAGGATGGGCGAGTGGGATTCGGTGTTTTTGGAGGAAGACTTTTTGGCCACGGCTGGAAAATGAAAAGGAGGAAAGGGCGGCGAGAATAGAGCGTGCGCAGGTGAGTGCAAGGGCGCGAAACCCGGCCGGGCCAACATTCAGCTTGTGCCGATGGTCCGGAGTCGGTGAGCAATTTTTCAAACTCCTGAATTGTGAGAGAGCCGTGAATAGCTAAGGATCGCCACTTATTGGAATTCTCCCGTCCATGAATCGCAGTCTTGCAAATCTCCTACAAGGCTCGCACAGGCCAAGGCTGGCTCGCCTTCTGGCATGTGGGATGATTTTGTCATCGACCTGCGCTGTCATGGCAGACGTGGATCATCACGCCGGTGCTGACACCTTGCTCATGGAGGCCGCGCGTCTGGCTCCGGCGGCACAGGCGGTGGAGATGAACATCTCCGCCCCTTCCCCGGCGGAATACGCGACTTTGGGAAACTGGAGTCCCGTCATTCCCTGGGATCCGCACATTCCTGTCTCGGCGGCGCTGCTGGCGGACGGACGTCTGCTGACCTTCGCCTCCAATCAACGCACCTCGTTTCCCGACGGCCCGCAGTTCACTTACGCGGCGGTGTGGGATCCGGCCACGGGTGTGTTCACCGAGCTGAACAACCCGCGTCATGACATGTTCTGCGGCGGCTTGTCACAGCTCCAGGACGGGCGCGTGATGGTGAACGGTGGCAACGGCATCCTCGGCACCACGGCGCTGGCGAGTTTGTTCGACTGGCGCACGAATGAATGGAGCGCGGCGCAAACCATGCCGGAAGGCCGCTGGTACAACACCAGTGTGGCCCTGCCGGGAGGCGAAGTCTTCACCGCCGGTGGCGCGGGCGGTGACAATGGCACGGGCACCACCGACCAATGGAACGCCATCTCCGGCTGGCGGCGCATGAGCGGCATCAACTGGTCCAGCGCGGTCAACACATCCATTCCGAACGCCATCGAGCCGAACTGGCATCCCTTCCTGCTCGTCTCTCCAGACGGTCGTCTCGCGCACTTCGGGCCGCACAAGGCGCTGAACTGGATCACGAACAGCGGCACAGGCTCACTCACTTCTGCGGGCGCAAACCTGCCCGGCACGCATTATCCCAAACAAGGCGCGTGGGCGATGTATGACGTCGGCAAGGTGCTCGTGGCCGGCGGTTTGCAGGCCATCGACAACGGCGCCGTGGTGAAACAGGCTTTCACGGTCGATTTGAACGGCCCCACACCAGTGGTGACGCCTGCGACGCCGATGGCAAACGCACGCTCGTTCTCCAACTCCGTCGTGCTGCCCAATGGCGAAGTCATGGTGGTCGGCGGCACCAACGTGGGCGCGTTCTTCAGCGACGCTGGCACGATTTACACCCCGGAAATCTGGAATCCCACGACAGGTCAATGGCGAGCCCTTGCGGATGCCAGTGTGCCGCGCAACTACCACTCGCTCGCGCTGCTGCTGCCAGACGGGCGTGTATGGTCGGGTGGTGGTGGACTGTATGGCGACGCCACGGTCGATCACCAGGACGCGCAGGTCTTCACACCTCCACAGTTGTTCCAGGCCGATGGCAGCGCGGCCCCGCGCCCGCAGATTCTTGCCACACCCGATCGCATCGGCCCCGGTGCGGTCTTCACCGTCAATGCCTCGCCCGGCGTGCAGTATTTCAGCTTCATCCGCCTGTCCTCGCTCACGCACTCGGTAAACACGGACCAGCGTCACCTGCGCTTCACCCACAGCGTCACCGCGCCGGGCGAGTACGCGCTAACCGCGCCCGGCAGTATCAACGTGCTCACACCGGGCTACTGGATGATGTTTGCAGTCGATGCGAACGGCGTGTGGTCCGTCTCCCGCATCATGCAGGTCACGAATGCCACGCTGCCGGTCGTGACCAACCCTGGAACGCAAAACGTCACGCAAAACAGCGCCGTCTCGCTGCCCATCAACGCCAGCGCCACAGGCGGTGCGCTGAGTTATTCATCCACCGGCCTGCCGGGCGGTCTTGCCATCAACTCAACCACCGGTTTAATCTCCGGCAGCCTCACCGCCGCGCCGGGAACGTATCGCAGCACTGTTTTTGCCACGGCAGCAGGCCAGGTGACCTCGGTGTCATTCAACTGGATCGTGGTGCTGCCCAATCTCGGCAGCGGCCAGATCATGCGTGAATGGTGGACGGAGATCAGCGGCACCACCGTGGCCTCTCTCACCGCCGATCCATCTTATCCAGGCACGCCAAAGGGCCGCGATCTTCTCGCTGAATTCGAGGTGCCGCAGAACTGGGACGACCGCACCGGCCAGCGCGTGCGCGGCTTCTTGCATGTGCCGGTCACAGGCCAATATCGTTTTGCCATCAGCAGTGATGACCAGTCCGCCCTCCTTCTTAGCATCGATGCCAATCCCGCCAACGCCGTGCAGATCGCCAGCCAGCCCGACTGGACGGAACCCCGCGCATGGTCCTGGTATGCGCAGCAGACTTCGGCTTTGATCACGCTCAATGCCGGCACGCGCTATTACATCGAAGCCATCATGAAGGAGGGCGGTGGAGGCGATCATCTGGCCGTCGGCTGGCAAAAACCGGGTGACACAACAATCAGCGTCATCGCAGGCACTTACCTCACGCCTTACCTGCCCGTGCAAAATCCCGCGATCTTCTGGAGCCTGGAAGAAAGCGCCTGGAACGGCACAAGCGGCGAGGTCAAAGCCTCCGACCAAGGCATTCACCGTCTCAACGGCACCGCAGGCAACGGCGCGAACACCACCGTGAACAATCCCGCACTCAACGGCAATCCTGGCACCGGACGCAGCGCGGTTTTCAACGGCACCTCCCAAAGCGTGATCGTCCCCTTCAACACCGCGTTGAATCCCACCGATTTCACCATCGCCGCCTGGGTGCGTTGTGACGCACTGAACGGCGCCGAGCGCTGCATCCTGGCCTCACGCGAGATTGTCGGCACCACCGAGCGTGGTTACAGCCTGTGGGTTTCGTCGGCGGGCCGGTGGCAGCTTCGCACCGGCATCGCCGCGAACGCCTTGACCGGCCCCGCCATCACGCCTGGGCAGTGGACGCACCTCGCGGCCACCTTTGACACGACGAACACCAGCACACGCGCCGGCATCCGCCGTTTGTATGTGAACGGCGTCCTCGTCGCCGAGGACAGCGGCATATATCAGATCAATGCGTCGCAGCCGCTCGTCTTCGGCGCGGCGGGCAGCGCGGGCACGGCCTTCTTTGCCGGAGCATTGGATGAAGTAACGCTGCATCAGGCCCCTCTCTCGGCGCTGGACATCATTGCGCTGCGTGATCTGCGGCATGCCACCGAGGGTGGCGGCGGACCGCAGAATCAATCGCCACAGCTCGTGAATCCAGGCGCGCAGGGCACGCTCGTCGGCGCTCTGGTTTCATTGCCGCTCAGCGCCAGCGATCCTGAAAACAATCCCCTCACCTTCTCCGCCACGGGACTGCCCACGGGACTCACCATTTCACCTAGCTCCGGCGTCATCTCCGGCTCGGCGAGCACCGCAGGCGTGTTCAACGTCACCATCACGGCAACCGACACACTCAGCCCGCCTGCCAGCGCGGCCTTCGTGTGGACGGTGACGAACGGCATCACACTCCAGCCGCTCGCCTCCAATCCCAAGCCCTCCGGCGCAGCGCAAACTTACACCGCACAGGCGGCGAACGGATTGAACCCGCGCTTCAAGTGGAACTTCGGCGATGGCACACCCGAAACCGCCTGGAGCACCAGCCCCACCGTCTCACATACCTTTGCCAATCCAGGCCGCTATCTCGTGACACTCACCGCCACGGACGACACCGGCCTCACCATCACCAGCACTTTCTATCAGGCTGTGCATGCGCCGCTGACGGCCAAAAAGCCGAACACCTCCAGCAGCATCGCGTTTCAAGACCTCGCCACTGGCAACGACCGCGTCTGGTGTGTGAATCCAGACAACAACAGCGTCTCCGCCTTCGATGTCGTCACACGTACACGCTATGCCGAAATCGCTGTGGGCACCTCGCCACGCGCGCTGGCCTTTGCGCCGGATGGAAGACTCTGGGTGGTGAATCACGAAAGCGGCACTCTCAGCATCATCAACACCAGCACGCGCAAAGTAGCCTCCACGGTCACTCTCGCGCGTGGATCACGGCCATTTGGCCTCGTGTTTGATCCTGTCAGTGGGAATGGCTGGATGGCGCTGGAGGGCACGGGCCGCGTCTTGCAACTGAATCCCTCCAATGGTGCTCAAACCGCCAGCATCGACGTCGGCGGCCCCGTGCGGCATCTGTCCATCTCCGCCGACGGCACACGCCTCTATGCCTCGCGTTTCATCACGCCGCGTGTGCCTGGTGAAAACACCGCCACGCCTATTTTGACCGGCACTGGCGGCCAGATCGTCGTCATCGGCACCGCCGCGCTCGCCGTGCAGCGCACGATCCTCATCAATCCGAGCACCGCCGCCGACACCGAGACTTCCGCTCGTGGATTGCCCAATTACCTCGGCGCGGCGGCCATCTCACCGGACGGCCTCTCCGCCTGGGTGCCTTCCAAGCAGGACAACATCCAGCGCGGCATGCTGCGCGATGCCAAGCCGCTCAATCACGAGGACACCGTGCGCTCCATCGTTTCGCGACTGGATTTAACTGCGCAGGCCGAGCATCTGCCTTCACGCGTGGACATCGACAACGCGGGCATGCCCTCCGCCGCTGCTTACGATCCGTGGGGCATCTATGTCTTCACTGCTTTGGAAGCCAGCCGTGAAGTGGCCATCCTGGATGCGTGGACGCGACAGGAGGTTCTGCGCTTCCCCACCGGTCGTGCGCCACAGGGCCTCACGCTCTCCCCGGATGGCGGCACCCTCTACGTTCAAAACTTCATGGATCGCAGCATCAGCGTGCATGACGTGCGTGGCATTCTCAGCGGCGGCACCGCCGCGCCGGTCACGCTCGCCACGCTGAACGCCATCACCACGGAAAAGCTCACCGCGCAGGTCTTGCAGGGCAAAAAGCTCTTTTATGACGCCAAAGACGCGCGTCTCGCGCTTCAGGAATACATGAGCTGCGCCACCTGCCACAACGAGGGCGGCCAGGACGGCCGCGTGTGGGATCTGACCGGCTTTGGCGAAGGTTTGCGCAACACCATCACACTCAAAGGCCATGGCAATCACGGCACGCTGCATTGGACCGGCAACTTCGACGAGGTGCAGGACTTTGAAGGGCAGATTCGCGCTCTCGCGGGCGGCACCGGCCTCATCGCAAGCGGATCACCGCATCCGACGCTCGGCACGCCCAACGCGGGACGCAGTGCTGATCTCGACGCGCTCGCCGCTTATGTGAAATCGCTCACGAGCAGCGGCACCAGCCCAGGCCGCACCAGCAGCGGCGGCTTGAGCTCGATCTCCACCGCCGGTCAGCAGATCTTCCGGGCGCAAAACTGCGCGGCCTGCCACAGCGGCACGACCTTCACCGACAGCGCGCTCAACGTCTTCGCGAACATCGGCACGCTCAAGCCCTCCAGTGGCACGCGCCTCGGCGCTCCGCTCACCGGGCTCGACGTGCCCACCCTGCGCGGAGTATGGGCCACCGGGCCGTATTTGCACGACGGTTCCGCCGCCACGCTCGCCGAGGCCATCGCCGCGCATCAAGGAGTCGTTCTGTCTGCCGCCGACATGGCGAAGCTCGTCGCCTTCGTCTCCTGCATCGACGACGCGCCCACCTCCGCCCCCCTGCCCTTCGCCCTCGCGCTCAGCACACCACTCACCACGGTCACCGCCGCGTTCAATGTGACCGCTATCTTCAATTCATCCGCCACCGGCTTCGCTCTGACCGATGTCGTGGTGGTCAATGGCACCACGTCCAACTTCACCGGCACAGGCTCGGCTTACACCTTCACGGTGACTCCGACCGCCTCTGGACCTGTCACCATCAGCGTTCCCGCCAACGCCGCCACCGACAGCACCGCGCTCGGCAACCTCGCCTCAAATGTCCTGACCGTGAACTACGGCTCCACCGACAACACGCCTCCCACCGTCGCGCTCAGCACCACGGCCTCCAGCGTCACCGCCCCCTTCGTCGTCACCGCCACCTTCAGCGAGAATGTCAGCGGCCTGCTTGGCTCCAAGTTCAGCGTCACCAACGGTACCGTCACCGCGCTCTCCGCCGCAGGAGCCGTGTGGGCCGCCACCGTCACACCTGCGACGTCTGGCAATGTGATCGTCACCCTGCCGGCGAACACCGCGCAGGATGCCGCAGGCAACGGCAACACGGTCTCCAACACGCTCACCGTGGCCTACACACCGCCGCCCGTGGTCACCAACGGAGTCACCGCTGATTATTTCATCGGCAAGAACTTCGAGCAACTCGCTCTCAACCGCGTCGATGCCGACATCAACTTCGACTGGCCCGCCTCTCCCGCGCCCGGGCTTCCCGCCGATGGTTTCAGCGTGCGCTGGCAGGGCAGCATCGTCCCGCCGGTCAGCGGCGCGTTTGATTTCATCACCCGCAGCGATGACGGCGTGCGTCTCTGGCTCAACGGCGTGCTCGTCATCAACAACTGGGCTGATCATGGCGAGAGCTGGGACACCATCACGCTCAATCTCCAGGCCGGCGTGCCGGTGACGGTGAAGATGGAGTTTTATGAGAACGGCGGCGGCGCGGTGGCGCGGCTGTTTTGGGAAGGACCGGGCATCGCCTTCAGCGCGGTTTCCTCCAGCGCCTTGCGTCCGTTGGAAGCCGCCTCCGCCCCTGCGAACCAAACCCTCACCCGCCTCCTCGCGCCTCCCGCCACGGGGGATACTCTGCTCGCCCTCACCCTCGGCCTCTCAAACAACGGCGGCGTTGCCCAGCCAGGAGAAGGACTGCAACTCGTTCACCGGGAGCACACCGCCGTCGATGCCGTGCTGGTGCGCCCGGCAGGTCAAAGCGCCATCACCTTCACGCTCGAAAGCACGGAAGATCTGCACCACTGGCAGCCGCTCGCCCTTTTCCCTTCCATCGTGAACCTCGGCGACGGCCGCGAGCGCGTTACTTGGTCCAATCTGCAAAACACGACCGGTTTGAGCCTCGCTCGCGGCATCGTCCGCCTGCGTGTCACGCAGAGCACGGGTACCACCGCTGTCACCACGCCCGTCGGCTGGCAGCAGCTCGCGCCACGCGCCGGCATCCAAAGCTTCGGCCTCAATCTAACCCACCCGCCCGTCTTCACCGGCGCGGCCCAGAGCGCCAACGCCGCCGGCATCACGCTCAGCGCTCAAAGCACGCTCGCCAGCGTGACCGGGCCCGGCTTCACCTGTTACATCGAGATCATCAGCGGCCCGCAGGCCGGTCATCGCGTCGAATTGCAGAGCATCACCGCCAGCGCCTGTGTGTTCTCCCCCGACTCACCTCTGCACACGATTTCTCCCGCCGCCATCGACTGGACAAGCGCGCGCTTCAACATCCACCCGCACGTCATCCTCACCGATGTGTTCGATCCCGCCCGCTTCCAGGGCCACACCGCCACCAGCAGCGCCGATCAGGTGCTGCTGCACGCGAACGGCACCTACCTCACCCACTGGCTGTACGACGATGGCACCCAGCGCCGCTGGTTGCTCGAAGGCGAGCCCACCTTCGCCGACCAGTCCGGAGTGATCCTACCCCCAGGCACCGGAGTGATGCTCAAAATCGCCGCCACCACACCGCAGCCGGTGCTCTTCGCTGGCAGCGTGCGCACCACAGCGCTCGCCCGCGACTTGCAGCCCGGCTACAACCTCGTCGCCAATCCCTGGCCCATCGACACCACGCCTGCCGCCGCCGGCTTGACCGGTCCGGGCTTCGTCGCCAGCACCCAGGTTGCCAGCGCCGATCAACTCCAGCTCTGGTCCGGCGACGCCAATGCCGCCCTCAGCGGCTACACGGGTTATTGGCTCTTCCAGATGCCCGGCCAGCCCATGCCCGTCTGGATTTCTCCCCTCGACCCCGCCCAGACCTCGCAAAACAACACCATCCTCCTCCGCGCCGGCCGCGCCACCTTCATCAAGGCTCAGCCCCAGGCGAACCGCCCCGTGTGGATCGTGCCCGCCCCGTAACCCGGCAGGTGGCTGGCAGTAGCAGCGGACGCAAGTCCGCCTTCGGCTCGGCCTCGTCCTCCTACTCGATTAGGAGGTTGGCGTTTGTTTGCAGTGGTTGACGGTCGTTTGAAAATCACCGTCAACGGCGCGCAGTGAATCACAGGCTGCCAGCCTGTGGGACCAGTCCTCAAGGAGAGGCGCTTTGCAAGCGCCTGGACGGTTCCAAACCGCTTCCTTGGGATCACTGAGAGCACCGCCAGAGGATGGCCGTTTACGCTCTGAGTGGGTGACCTCGCCGGCAATGCAGCCATGCGCTCCACAACCAGCCATACATCACCCCAAAGCCCAGCCGCTGCCACAACCCACGGCGGAACTCCAGGTGATCGCCCATCAAAAAAAGCACGGACATCGCCAGTACCGCGCCGAAGGTTCCCCAAGCGAAAAAACGTTTAAGCGAAGACGAAAGCAAACCCGCTCCAATGAAGGAAATGCCTGTCAGGCCCATGCTCACGACAAGACGAATGGCACGATAGTGAACATCGGAATACGCGTCCGCCATACCGTGCTCGTAGCCGGTGTGAGAAGTCTGCGAGGTGAACCACCACGTCGGCGTCCACCACTCGTGTGCCGGTGGTGGCGGTTGCTCCACGCGGCGCATCGGCGCGTACGCCACGAAGAAATTGCCCATCGCCGTGGCGGTGAGCAGCAGGCTGCCGACGAGAACCAGGACATTCCCCCCACTCTGCCGCAGAAACGCCAGCGCGAGCAGGAACAGCAGCAGCGCGAAGGCAAAGCTCGTCACGATGAGCCACGGCCAGTGCGGCGCCTTTTTCATGTACTCGGTGATGTAGCTGTCCATGAGGCTCAGCCCGCTCTCCGCTCCGCCCATGTGCCCGTAAATCAAGGTGCCAAGGATGACGAGCAGGCAGAGGACGATGCCCGCGTCGATGAGTCGCGAGATGAACGATCGGTCATTCATGGTGCTGCGCTGGTTTCACACTTTCGGCGCCAGATAACGCAGCATGGCGTCCAGGGTGTTCAGCTTGCCGTAGTCGGCCTCGGGAATCTCGACGCCGGTCTTTTCGTTCAAGGCGATGAGGAACTTGAGGAAGTCGAAGGAGTCGATGTCGAGCGTCTCACGAATCTTCTGATCAGGACGCAGTTTTTCCGGCTCGGCCTCGGGCGCGATCTCGCGCAGACCGTCGAAGAGAATGGCTTTGAGTTCGGCTTCGCTCATGGCTGGTCGGGTGCTTGCAGGTGACGGTTGAGGGCTTCGAGGAATTGCGCGCCTAGGTGACCGTCGGTGGCGCGGTGATCGGCGGCGAGTGAGGCGGTCATGATGGGATGCACACCGAGCATGCCATCCTTCGCCCACGGCTGCTCCATGATTTTGCCGAGACCGACAATGGCGACCTGCGGCGGATAAATCACGCCAAACACCGTCTCCACGCCGAGATCGCCGAGGCTGGTGATAGTAATCGTGGCATCGGTCATCTCCGAGCTGCGCAGCCGGCCACTGCGAGCGCGAGGAATCAAATCGCTCAGGTCAGCCATGAGTTCGTCACAGGATTTATTGTCCACATCATGAATCGCCGGAGCCACGAGGCCGCCGCCCTTCATCGAAATGGCAAAGCCGAGGTGAATCGCTTCCGAAACGCGATGCTGACCATCAATCCAGAAACCGTTGAGCTGCGGCACGTCGCGCAATGCTTTCGCCAGAGCCTTCAACAGCGGCACCACCGGCAGCAGGCGGTCTTTGATGCTGCGCTTCTGATTCTCCGCCTGCAACCACGCCAGCATGGCGCTCATGTCGATGTGCGTTTGCAGGTAGTAATGCGGAATCTCCCGCTTCGACTTCGCCATCGCAGCGGCGATGGCACGGCGCATCGAATCGCCTGCCTTGGGCGGCGTGGCAGCGCGCTCGATGTCGGCCGCTTCGATGGCACCGTCAGGACCGCTGCCTTGGATGTGCGTGACATCGATATGCAGTTCCTCGGCTTTTCGGCGTGCCAGAGGCGAGATGCGCACACGAGTTGGCGGAGCAGAAGCAGGATTGGCGGCTTGCTCGACATCTTCGCGATCAATCAAGCCTCCAGGGCCGGTGCCATGGCCGATGAGCTTGTTCAAATCGACATGCAGTTCTGCTGCGATCTTCTTCGCGAGTGGCGAGGCATGAATGTGCGGTGGTTCAGGCATCACCGCAGTTACAGGAGCGGGCACCGG
This sequence comes from Prosthecobacter sp., assembly GCF_044232965.1. Classification (GTDB taxonomy): domain Bacteria; phylum Verrucomicrobiota; class Verrucomicrobiia; order Verrucomicrobiales; family Verrucomicrobiaceae; genus Prosthecobacter. Next base: position 33,309 of record NZ_JBIIKX010000023.1, on the reverse strand, counting down.
AGCCGCCACAGGAGCTTCACCGCCTTGAATCACTGCCAGCAGCGCACCAACGGGGATCTTTGCGCCAGGTTCGATCTCGAGTCTTTCGATGATGCCGGACTGGAAACATTCGACGTCGATGATGCCCTTGTCGGTATCGACCTCGGCAATGATCTGGCCGCGTTTCACGGCATCGCCGGGTTTGACGTGCCATTTCACGAGCGTGGCGGACTCCATGTCCGCGCCGAGGCTGGGCATGACGAAATCAGCCATGGGAGCGGACGAGGTTTTGCACGGCTGCGATGATCGACTCCACCTGCGGCAGCGCGGTCTGCTCCAGGTGCTTCGCATAAGGCATTGGCACCTCGGCGGAGCACAGACGCTGCACCGGGCGGTCGAGTTCATAAAAGGCCTGCTCCTGGATGCGCGAGCTGATCTCGGCAGAGATGCCGCCACTGCGCCAGCCCTCATCCACGATGAGCACACGGTGCGTCTTGGCCACGCTGCGCATGATGGTCGCATCATCAAGCGGCCTCAACACACGCAGATCGACGACTTCGGCATGCACGCCTTGCTCCGCGAGTTTCGCGGCGGCTTCGAGGGACTTCGGCAAACTCGCGCCATAGGTCAGGATGGAAACGTCCTTGCCCTCGAGCCGCACTTTGGCGCTGGCAATGTCCACCGGACCGGCATTCGCAGGCAACTCGCCCTCCATGATGTAGAGCGTCTGGTTTTCAAAGATGAGCACCGGATCAGGATCGGCCAGCGCGGAGGCCAGCATGCCGTAGCCATCTTCGAGTGTGGCCGGTGTGAGCACCTTGAGGCCAGGGATGTGCGCATACCAGCCCTCCAGGCTGTGCGAGTGCTGCGCCGCGAGCTGCTTGCCACCACCGGTGGCCATGCGGATGACGAGGGGCACGTTGAACTGGCCGCCGGACATGTGCAGCAGCGATGCGGCGGTGTTCATGATCTGATCCAGCGCCAGCAGGCTGAAATTGCAGGTCATGATCTCGACAATCGGTCTCATGCCGCCGAGCGCCGCGCCGATGCCCGCGCCGACGAAGGCTGACTCCGCCAGTGGTGTGTCGCGAATTCGCTCCTCGCCAAATTCAGCCAGCAAACCACGGCTCACGGCGAAACAGCCGCCATAGTGACCCACGTCCTCGCCCATCAAGAACACACGCGGATCGTTTTGCAGGGCGCTGCGGATGCCTTCACGCACCGCGTCGCGATACGTCATCTTTTTCGGCTGATCGGTCGCGCTCATGATGGTGACACCTCCGAATAGACAAAGCGTGTGAGATCGCTCACCGGCTCCCAAGTGCCAGCTTCGGCAAAGGCGACCGAATCCTCGACTTCCTTGGCCACATCAGCTTCCACGGCGGCGTAATCGGCATCGCTGAGCACGTTCGTCGCCTTCATCGAATCGAAGAACAGCATGATCGGATCGCGCTTCTTCCATTCGACGACTTCGTCTTTCGAGCGATACAGCTCAGCATCAAACATCGAATGCGCGCGGAAGCGGTAGGTGCGGCATTCGAGCAGGAAGGGTTGGCCTTCACGAGTCGTCGCGATGGCCTTGGCAGCGGCTTCATGGACCGCAAGCACGTCCATGCCATCGACCACGGCGTTCGCCACATTGTAGGCATCGCCCTTCTTGGCGATCTCGGTTTTTGATTCGGTGTAGCGCAGCGCGGTGCCCATCGCGTAGAGGTTGTTCTCGCAGATAAACAACACTGGCAGCTTCCACAGCGCGGCGAGATTCAGCGACTCGTGAAATTCACCCTCTGCCACCGCGCCTTCGCCGAAGAAGCAGGCGGTAACGGCTTTGCGATTCTGCATCTTGTCCGCCAGCGCCAGTCCGATGGCCAGCGGCAGGCCACCGCCGACAATCGCGTTGCCGCCGCAGAAGCGCGTCTTTGCATCAAACAGATGCATCGAGCCGCCGCGACCACGAGCACAGCCTTCCTGCTTGCCATACATCTCCGCCATGATCGACCCGGCGCTCATGCCGCGCACGAGTGCCTGACCGTGCTCACGATACGTCGCCACGATGGCGTCCTCGGGCCGTAGCTGGTCGATAATGCCCGTCGCCACGGCTTCCTCGCCAATGTAGAGATGCATGAAGCCGCGTATCTTCTGCGCGCTGTACATCTCGACGCATTTCTCCTCAAAACGCCGGATGCGCACCATCTGCCAGAGAAGGCGGCGGGCTTGATCGTGATCTGGCTGGGCGGTGCTCATGTCAGTCGTTTTCCAAGGTGGATAAATCGCCCTCAGGCAGGCCCAACTCGCGGGCTTTGAGCAGACGGCGCATGATTTTGCCGCTGCGCGTCTTCGGCAGGCTTTCAACAAAGGCGATCTCCTTCGGCGCGACGGCCGGGCCAAGGCGCTTGCGTGCAAAACCGATCAATTCCATGCGCAGCGCGTCGCTGGCGGTGTGTCCGGGTTTCATCACGACGAAGGCTTTCACCAGTTCGCCGATCAACGGGTCTGGTTTGCCGATGACACCGGCTTCGGCGACCGCGGCATGTTCCATGAGCGCGCTTTCGACCTCGAACGGCCCGACCATGTGTCCGGAGGTCTTGATGATATCGTCCGCTCGACCGACGAACCAGAAGTAGCCATCGGCGTCACGCTTCGCCAGATCGCCGCTGAGATACCAGCCATCCACAAAGCACTTCGCATAACGTGCTTCATCGTGCAGGTAGGCACGGAACATCGACGGCCAGCCCGGCTTCAGCGCGAGTTCGCCTTCCACATCAGGTTCGGTGATGACCTCGATGCCATGCTCGCCGCGCTTCACGATGGCGGCATCAATGCCCGGCAGTGGCTTGCCCATCGAACCGGGACGAATGTCCATGGCGGCGTAGTTCGCGATCATGATCCCGCCGGTTTCCGTCTGCCACCAGTTGTCGTGGATCGGCAAACCGAGCGCTCGCTGGCCCCACACAACGGCCTCGGGGTTCAATGGCTCGCCCACGCTGTGAATGAGGCGCAGCGCACTCAGATCATGCTGCGTGCGCGGCTCGCCCGGGATGCGCATGAGCCGGCGGATGGCTGTAGGCGCGGTGTACCAGACGGTGACCTTCTGCTCCTCCAGGATGCGATACCAGCGTTCGGCATCGAAGTCCGCCTCATCGACCAGATTCGTCACGCCATGCAAAAACGGCGCGAAGATGCCATACGAAGTGCCAGTGACCCAGCCTGGATCGGCCGTGCACCAAAAAATGTCTTCGGGATGCAGATCGAGCACATAACGTCCCGTGGCGAAGTGTGTGAGCGCCGCCTGATGCACATGCACCGCGCCTTTGGGCATCCCGGTGGTGCCGCTGGTGAAATGCAGCAGCGCCATGTCCTCGGGGCTGGTCGGTGGAATCACAAACTCACCGCTCGCGGCGGCCATCAGTTTCGGCAGCGAGCGCACGGTGGCATCGAGATCGTCCTCCGCATCAGCGAGCAGGATGAACTGCAACGCGGGCAGCCGCTCGCGCAAAGCAACGACCTTCTTTTCATATAGAGCCTTGGTCGTCACGAGCACCTTAGCGTCGCCACGGCTCAGCCGCTGCCACACCGGCTCCGGACCAAACTGCGAGAACAACGGGCAAAACACGCTCACATTCTTCAGCGCGCCAAGCGCGGCGAAATACAGCTCCGGCACGCGCCCCATGAGCGCGAACACGCGGTCGCCTTTCACTACGCCGAGAGTGCGCAGCACATTCGCAAACCGCGCCGATCCACGCGCCATGTCGGCATAGGTCAGATCGCGCACAGCTCCATCTTTGCCAAGCCAGCGCAGCGCGAGATGGTTGGCACGCGGGCCTGTCGCATGACGATCCACGGCTTCTTGGGCAAGGTTCAATCCGCCTCCCGGAAGCCCCTGCAACTCCGCACGCACCGCTTGCCACGAATGTGCGGCGCGTTCGCGTTCATAGTCCACGAGATGCGGTGTGACGCGCATCGCCTTCAGTTCTTTGTGGATGGGATCAAAGGGCATGGTTGGTTAGCCTCCTGCTAAACCCATTAAACCCGACGGCAGCTCGGCATGTCTTGTCCGCTCTTGCGCGTCATGGGGCAGATGTTGCGCCATCTGCCGCCTGGGATGAGAATCGCAGTGACAGCATCTCTGCCCACGTTCATCTTCCAACCCTACCATGCCCGCCCAGTTCAAGGATTACTACACCACCCTCGGCGTCTCCCGCGACGCGACACCGGACGACATCAAAAAGGCCTTTCGTAAACTCGCCCGCCAGTACCATCCTGACACCGCCAAGGATAAGAAGACCGCCGAGGAGAAGTTCAAGGAGATCAACGAGGCCAACGAGGTACTAGGTGATCCCGAGAAGCGCAAAAAGTATGACACCCTCGGAGCGCGCTGGAATGACGCGGGAGGCTTCGAGCCACCGCCGGGCTGGCAGCAGGCGGACGCTGGCGCGGGCGGCCAAGACCAGGAGTTCCACTTTGGTGGAACCGGGTTCAGCGACTTCTTCGAACAGTATTTCAGCGGTGGCAGCCGCTATGGCTTCCCACAGGGCTTTGAGGAGGAGATTCCAACCGGTACGACGCGCCAGGGAGGTGCGCGTCGAGGTCACGACATCGAGGGTGACATCCTCGTCACTCTTGAGGAGGCCATGCATGGTACGCAGCGGCCCATTTCACTGCAAACCGTGAACCGTCAGACCGGTGCGGTGGAAACCCACGAGTTTCAGGTGCGCATCCCGCCGGGTGCCACGGACGGGCGCCGCATCCGCGTGCCCGGCCAGGGCGAACCGGGCCGCAACGGTGGCGCGGCAGGCGATCTGTACCTGCGCGTGCGCCATGCCTCGCACCCCGACTTCACCACGCGCGAAGCCGACCTGCACCACGAACTCGATGTGGCCCCGTGGGAGGCGGTGCTCGGCGCGGAAGTGATCGTGCCCACGCTCGACGGTTCCATCAAGCTGCGCCTCCCGGCCGGCACCGAAGACCGCCAGCAACTGCGCGTGCGCGGCAAAGGCCTGCCGAAGGGCAAGACCGGCGAGCGCGGCGATTTCTTCGTCACCGTCAACGTGGTGCTGCCCGCCCAGGTCAGCGACGACGAACGCAAGCTCTGGGAGCAGCTTCGCGCCACCTCCACCTTCAACCCACGCGCCTGAGCCATGAACGAAACCTACACCCTGGAAGTACTCGCGGAGATCACCGGCGTCACGACTCAAACGATCGTGCAGTATCAGGAGCACGGGCTCATTCGTCCCGAATTCGACGATGAAACCATCCGTGCGCTGCGCCGCATCGAGCACCTGCGCGAAAGCTGCGAGATGAACCTCGCCGGTCTGAAGCTGCTCACCGGCCTGCTCAATGAGGTGGAACAGCTCCGCGAGGAGCTGCGGGCGCGGCGGTGATCACGCCGTCACACCACCCCGCTCCTTCTCCACAATCGCCAGCGTGGTCTTCATGACCGTGTCAGGGTTCAGCGAGATGCTGTCGATGCCTTGTTCGACGAGGAACTGCGCAAACTCGGGGTAATCGCTCGGGGCCTGGCCGCAGATGCCGATCTTCCGGTGCTTCTCACGGCAGACCTGGATGACTTGTGCGATCATGGTCTTCACGGCGGCGTTTCGTTCGTTAAAGATGGGCGCGACGATCTCACTGTCGCGATCGACGCCGAGAATGAGCTGCGTGAGGTCGTTCGAGCCGATGCTGAAGCCGTCGAAGATCTCGGCAAACTCGGCGGCGAGGATGACATTGCTCGGAATCTCGCACATGACGTAGATCTCCAGGCCGTTGACGCCGCGCTTGAGGCCGTGCTTCTCCATCTCGGCCTGCACGCGCAGTCCTTCCTCGATGGTGCGGCAGAACGGGATCATCACCTTCAAGTTCGTGAGGCCCATGTCCTCGCGCACACGGCGCACGGCCTGGCATTCGAGCGCGAAGCCGGCCTGATAACGCGGGTGATAGTAGCGCGAGGCTCCACGGAAGCCGATCATCGGGTTCTCTTCGACGGGCTCGTAGGCCTTGCCGCCGATGAGATTGGCATACTCGTTGGATTTAAAGTCGCTGAGCCGCAGGATGACATCCTTCGGATAAAACGCCGCCGCGAGCATGGCCACGCCTTGGGAGAGCCGGTCCACGAAGAACTGCGGCTTGTCCGTGTAGCCGCGGGTGAGCTTCTCGATCTCGGCCTTGGCCGCTGGATCGGCGAGCTTGTCGAAGTCGAGCAACGCCAGCGGATGCACCTTGATGTAGGTGTTGATGATGAACTCCATGCGCGCGAGCCCAACGCCGTCGTTCGGCAAAAAGGAGAGCGCGAAGGCCTCCTCCGGATTGGCGAGGTTCAGCATGACCTTCGTGCGTGGCCGCTGAAGTGCCTTGAGGCTCGTCTGCTTCACGTCAAAGGCGAGTTTGCCGTCATAGACAAAGCCGGTGTCGCCCTCCGCGCAGGAAACCGTGACGCTCTGGCCTTCCTGGAGCGCTTCGGTGCCATGCTCGGTGCCAACGATGGCTGGAACGCCGAGCTCACGGCTGACGATGGCGGCGTGGCAGGTGCGCCCGCCGCGATTGGTGATGATGGCGGCGGCTTTTTTCATCACCGGCTCCCAATCCGGGTCCGTCTTGTCCGCGACGAGGACATCGCCTTCGCAGAACTCGCGCAGGAATTTGACGCTCTTCACCACGCGCACCGGGCCGCTGGCGATCTTCTCCCCCACACTGCGGCCGGTGATGAGCACCTGGCTGTGTTCCTTGAGCTTGAAGGTTTGCATGACCTCAGGGTCCTTTCGCGACTGCACGGTCTCGGGCCGGGCTTGAACAATGAACAACTCGCCAGTGCGACCATCCTTGGCCCATTCGATGTCCATCGGCGTCGGCTGGCCGCGCTTGGTGGAGTAGTGATCTTCAATGACACAGGCCCAGCGGGCGAGCTGCAGGATGTCGTCGTCGCTCAGAGCGAAGCGCGCACGATCACCCGGTGAGACGGGCACGTTTTTCACCATTCGGCTGCCGCCGGTGTCGTAGATGAGCTTGAACTCCTTCGACCCGACGCGCTTTTGCAGCACGGGCCGGAAGCCCTGCTTCAGCGTGGGCTTGAAGACGTAATACTCGTCCGGGTTCACCGAGCCGAGCACGACGTTTTCACCGAGGCCGTAGGCGGCGTTGATCAGAACCGCGTCGCGGAAGCCCGTCTCGGTGTCGATGGTGAACATGACGCCCGCCGTGCCGAGATCGGAGCGCACCATGCGCTGCACACCAATGGAAAGCGCGATGAGCGAGTGATCGAAGCCCTTATCGACACGATACGAGATCGCGCGGTCGGTGAAGAGCGAGGCAAACGAGCGGCGGCAGTGCTCCAGCAGCGCGGCGTTGCCCTGCACATTGAGATAAGTCTCCTGCTGCCCGGCGAAGCTCGCATCGGGCAAATCCTCCGCCGTGGCGCTGCTGCGCACGGCCACATCAAGCGGCGCACTGTGGGTGCCATTGAGATTGAGATAGCCTTCGAGGATTTCGTCCTCCAGATCATCGGGCAATGCGGTGGCCAGAATGGCGTGACGCACCTCGCTGCCACGCTGCTGGAGGTTGTCCATGTTGGAGGTGTCGAGCGAGCTGAGAATCTCTTTGATGCGCACGTCGAGTCCGGTCGAGCGCATGAAATGACGATAACCTTCAGCCGTGACGGCAAAGCCGTCTGGCACTTTGACGCCCTGTGAGCTCAGCGCATGGAACATCTCCCCAAGCGAGGCGTTCTTGCCGCCGACGAGCGGGATGTCGCCGATGGAGATGTCGGCGAACCATTTGATGAAGCGGGGCGAAGGAGTGTTCATGACTTATTATCATCATCCCGACTGCCACAATGCTCTCTGCCTGATTTGTCAGCTAATGCGCCGAATCTGTTCAGGCAGGATCATGCGAGTGGAGGCGTGATGACGAAAACGGGCTTGTGCGCACGAGCGAGCACGGCCTGCACCGTGGAACCCAGCAGCGCCGCTCCCGTGCGTGAGCGCCCTTTGGTGCCCATGCAGATGACATCGGCTCCCTTGCGTTCCGCTGCATCGCAGATGGCTGCGGCGATGTCGTGGTGAGCCAGCACCTCGGAAGTGATGGCGACGCCTGGAACCGTCAGCAGTGACAGGGGCAGTGCTTTGATTTTCTCCTCGGCCTCTTTCCTGGCCTTGGCTGTGGCGATGCTGTGATCGAAATACACTTCGGAGGCAATGACCGGATTGATGCCGCTCGATGGCTCAAAACAGACGTGCATGAGGTGAATGGAACCCCCCGCAGGCAGCAGGCTGTGGGCATGGCGGAGGGCTTCGGTGCAAACGTCGGTAAAATTCGTCGCCAGGAGCACGCGCTGGATGGATGGGATGCGCGTTTCAGGCAAGCTTGCGGCAGAGGGAACGCAGAGGACGTTGGTCGTGGCATGGGCGAGCGTACTGCGGGAGAAGGAAGGAGCCTTCAGCCGCTGCCAGCCATGCCGCTGATGCGTGCCTACCACGATCAAGCCGGATTGTTGTTCATCCGCCGTGCGCAGAAACTCGACCGCAGGCTGGCCGCCCACATCTCGAACGTGCACCTTCACCGGCACATCGCCGAGAATGGCATGCAAGCGCTCCCAAACATCGCGCTGACGGATGACCTGCTGATCTTTGGCCGCGATGGGGTCTTCGGGAGGGGGAACATAAGCCGCCTCGATCTCCACCCGGCCCAGAACGACGAAGGTCTGCAGCGCCGCGACGGCCGCATCCGCCGAAGCCGTCAAATCCACGCCGCAGAGCAGACGCAGAGCGTCTGCACCGCTCAGCCAGTCCAGCAGCAGTTCCGGCTGCCGGACGACCAGTGTAGGCACAGCCGCGCCCTCGGCGACACGTTCCGCCACACTGCCGAGCAACCAGCGCTCGGCCATGCCTTTGCCGACCGATCCAAGGACGATCATCTTTGTTGGCTGGCCGGCCGCTGCGTCAATAATCTCCGGGCTGGCATTGCCGTGACGAAACTCTTCAACGACTTCCAGGCCGGTGGCACGCAACCGATCCGCCTCCCGCTTGAGTTGTTCGCGCAGATGCTTGTCATCCGGCACCACGACCGGCAGATCGCCCATGACAATGTAATCCTGCGCGCAATGCACCAGCCGCAGGGGAAGCTGTAGTTTTTTTGCAAGCGCCGAAGCGATGTCGGCGGCCGCCATGGCGGCTGTGGAGAAGTCAGTGGCACAGAGGATTTGCATGGTGGTGGTGGATTGAGGTTATGGCTGATGAAGGTGGGATCAGGATGCTGCGTTCATATGCCTGAAGGGAAAGTTTCCGGCACTTCACCGGCTTCCCAGGCCGCAGTTCGCTCCAGAGGCTCGACGGCGCGGGTTTCGTCGAAATGAATCACGGCATCGAACTGATCCGACAAGCGGGCGTGGAAGTAGTGGCTTTGCCGCTCGGTGTCCGGCCGGTAGATGACGCCGATCGCGCGCTCCAACTGCAACTGGCTCAGGGCGTCTTTGAGGTCGCTGTTCTCCTGTAACAGCAGCAGAAAGCGGTTCAATCCGACCTCATGGAACAGCGTTTCGAAACTGCTGCGCAGGGCCGGCCGCACGCGCTTCCGTTCTGCCTGACCACCCCAGTCTGAACTTGCGGTGACGGTGCCGTGATGCGTCGTGAACCCCACCAGAACAACCTTCGCACCGTAGCGCTGACGCATGAGCTGACCGACATTCCATTCACCCCGGTGTCCCATGGCAGTGGCGCGTGCATCACCCAGGTGGGAGTTGTGCGCCCACACCACGATTTTTGGCGGCCTGCCGCGATGGGCAAGATGATGCTCCAGTTCGACGAGCGTCTCCACCATATGGCTGTCACGCAGATTCCATGATGAGACATCGCTGCGATACATGGTGCGGTAGTACTGCTCGGCATTTTTGACGAGACGTGCGTTCTGCTCAGCCATGAAGAAGTCGTCGGCGGCGACACGCCCATCAAGCCGTGCCAGCTCTGCCGAGCGTGAATAGATCTCGACAAACTGACTCACGACGGCGTCCTCACAGGAGTACCCATGACCAACGGCGGCTTCAAAACCATATCGCTGCGTGTCACCACCAAAACTGTCAAAACATGCATAGCGCTCCCGAGCGCGTGCGGCGGCTTCAGGATCGACTTTTTCAAGATAGCCCAGCACGGCAGCCATGGAGGAATTCATGCTGTAAAGATCCAGGCCGTAGAAGCCTGTTTTGGACTGTTCTTTGGGCTGGTGATCGTTATGCGCGCGCAACCAGCCGACAAAGTCGAGCACGTCGGCATTGCGCCACATCCACGCAGGGAAGCGCTTGAAGCCGCCGAGGGAGTCAATGGCATCCAGGTCATCGCCCATCCCGCGAACATAGCGGTTCACGCGGCTGGCGTCAGGGAAGTCGGCCTCGACCGCCACGGCGGTGAAGCCTTTTTCGGTGATCAGCCGCTTGGTGATCTGGGCGCGTTCGCGATAGAACTCATGCGTGCCGTGAGAGGCCTCGCCGAGCAGCACAAACTGCGCATCGCCGATGAGTTCGAGCAAGGGATCATAGTCGGAGATCTCGCCTTCACGCAGCGGGTGTGCGGCGGCACGCACCAGCGTCTTGGAGGACATATGGGCAACAACAGGCATGGTCAATCCTCCGTAGTTTCAGTGTGGTGCTTGGTGTCGCCGCGCAGGACGCGCGCATAGTCCTCCAGCCGTCGGCGTGCGGCGGCGAAGGCATCACGAATGGAAACATAGACATCTTTGTGGTCGGGCTGCGTCTCAAGGTGCTTCTCCCACTCGCCGGATTCACTGTTTGCGGCGGTGCTGTGTAGAGAGGGTTCGTGATTCACCACGATCTCGGAACCCGGCACGCGGAGGTCAATGTTGATATGAAATCCCCTGCCCCGCTGGTGATGCTGATGCGGGGCCTCAACGACCACTCGGCAGCTGGTGATGCGGTTGAAATAGTGTTCCAAAGCCGCCGCCTCCTCGCGAATGCGCGCTTCGACGGCGGGTGAGACATCCATGTGTCGGAAGGTGATCTGGGCGGGATGGTCCATACAAGAGTGACAACGAGTGGTGATTTGCCTGGTTTTTTGTGCGGCGTGTTCAACTTCTCACGATGACGAATTTCGCCCGGCCATTACGGAGGATTTTGAGATGCGCGGCATCGCCTGCCCCGCCTTTGCTGGCAATGGCCTCAGCCACGTTCTTCACGGGCTTACGGTTGACCTGCATGATGACATCGCCCTCCTCCAGCACTGCGGCAGCTGCGGAATTCTTCTCCACCGAAGCCACGACAACGCCTTCGACTTCGCTCGCGATGTTGTAGTCCTGGCGGATTTCATCACTGAGGTTTTCAATGGCCACGCCCTTGATGAAATGGCCACCAGACTTTGGAGAGCCTTCATGGGCGGGTTGCTTCTCCGTCTTGGTGCCGGGCTTGTCTGGAATCGCCCGCAGCTTGGCCGTCAGTTCCATCTGTTCTGGATGTTTCAGCGTGTCGTTGTAGCGCACCACGCGAAACTTCACCTCCGTGCCAGGATGATTGGCGCTGACGATGAGTCGGAGCTGAGCAGGACCGGTGACCTTCTGATCATTGATGCTGATGATGGCATCGCCTTCATGAAAGCCCGCCTTGGCGGCAGGTGAATCTGCCACAACGGCATTGACGATCACACCGCTGCCGAATTCCAAACCCAGATACTCCGCCATGCTGGCGTCCAGGTAATCCATCTCGATGCCAAGAAAACCTCGTTGAACTTTTCCGCCCTCCAGCAGATCACGCGCCACGGAGACGGCCATGTTGATGGGAATTGCCAGACCGATGCCTGCGAACATGCCGCTGCGAGTTTCAATGGCCGCGTTCAAGCCGACGACACGTCCTTGTTCATCCAGAAGCGGTCCGCCAGAGTTGCCCGGATTGATCGCGGCGTCGGTTTGGATAAAGTTTTCATAGCCTGCTTGTCCCCGTTGAGCATCGCCGATGATGCCCAGCTCACTGCGGCCCAGGCCGCTGATGATTCCATGTGTGACAGACTGCTCCAGACCCATCGGTGATCCAATCGCGAGCACCACATCACCCACCCGCACTTTGGAACTGTCGCCGATGGTTGCAGGGGTCAGTCCTTCGGCGCCCACCTTGATCAAAGCGACATCCGTTTGCGGATCCGTGCCGACAACCTTGGCGATGTATTCCCTGCCCTTCCCGGCAATCTCCACCTTCAGTTCATCCGCGTTGTCCACCACATGGTTGTTGGTGAGATTGTAGCCGTCGGCGGTGATGATCACGCCGGAACCGAGGCCCGTCTGCACGGGTTTTCTTGGCTGCGGGCGTTGTTTTTCACGTGGTGCCCCGGGCTCACGACGGTCCAGCCAGTCACCAAAAAAATCACGAAACATCGGCGGCAGATGCTCCCAATCGTCTGAGTCAAAACCAAAGCTGAAGCCCTGTCCGGGCTTCTTGGAGTACGTCCCAATGCTCACCACGCTGGGAAGAATGCGCTGCACCACATCCGCGTAGCCGCCAGTCGCACGGCCAGACGCATGTGCTTCCGAGGTGTCACGCAGGAGCTTCTTGTCAAACTCAGCAGCGCTCATCTGTGGCCTTGTCATTTCGGCCCAGATGACTGATGCGGCGGCCAGCCCGGCACTTGTCACGATCAATTTGAAGTATCTGTATGTTTTCATGGTTGAGTCTGCTGGCTGGGTTTCACCTGGAAGATCTGAGCAGGAGTGCTGAAACATAAACAAGCGTGCAACCAGCATCACGGTGTCCGCCGTGAACGGACTGCAGACGCTGCGATTTTGGCATGGCAAATGTCTCTGGATTGCCTACGGACAGTGTGGTGTAGATCAAAAATGCGCCAAAAGCACAGGCGAGCAGCGACCAGTGGCGAATGTACCGGGCGGGATGGTGGCACCACCACTTGATGAGATTTTGCTGCCGTACGCGACCAAGCAGCGGAATGGACGCCGCCTTGATCAGTGACAGCGCCCCGAGTGCGAGGCTGACCTTCGGAAAGCGAGTGCCCGATGCGGCGGCGATGAGAAGAAACCCAAAGGCTGCGCGCATGACGATAACGAGGCCGAATCCCGGCGGGGATGCCCAGACCCGTTGAATCAAAGCTGTGAACGATGACGGCCGCACGACCCCCAGCAACCCAACTGCGAAGATGAAAACACCCACTGCGGCCACTGCCAGATTCAAGGGGGCGATGACCGCCATGACAGGGAGTTCCAGCTTCATGGATTTGACGTGGCGGCCCCCACCGGCTCGAGGTTGATGCCTGCGTGCTCACGCACATCAATGACCAGGTGGTCCCGCCCCGCAGAGGCAGTTGAAACAGTTCCGAATGAAGCACACAACTCCTGCATGGCCGCGATCATAGCGCCCGCCTCGTCTGCCCCTGCAAGACTTGCCTGGCAATCACGGATCACAGTGGGATGAAGATGCAGATGGGTGACCTGCCTTCCTTCGACATGAATCTCAAAGGCCCAGGACCGGTCATTCCGCTCGATCGGATCGACGGCGTAGTCGTCCACAAAATCACCCGTTGAATACAGGATCAGTCCGCCTTCAAAGACCTCAATGCCACGGCACACATGCGCCGAGTGACCAAAGATCACATCCGCACCGGCTCGGATGAGACCATGTGCCAGTGTTGTGTGTTGCGCAGGCGGATGCGCACCCCAGTTTCCTCCCCAGTGGGCGGCCACAATGAGCACGTCCACTTGACTCCGTGCCCGATGCACCTTGTTGAGCAGTTCAGCCGTGCGCTCGTCGTGTGTCTCCACGGGCGCATAAAAAATACCGGGATGATCCTCTCCAGCATCCCAAGCCGGCTCGTTGTCAGTGAAGGAGAGAAAGCCAATGCGAACACCCCGCACTTCACTAACCGCCAGTTGCATTGCCTCCTCCCGGTTCAATCCCGCGCCGCTATGGCCGATGTGGGCACCATCGAGCAGCTTCAGCATCTCCACCATGCCGCGATGGTTGAAGTCGAGCGTGTGATTGTTCGCCAAAGAGACCGCATTAATCCGCGCCGCCTTCAGCACCGCGAGATTTTTCGCGTCGGACTGGAAGTGAAAGATCTTCGGTGAACGCGCCCATGGCGAGCCATGATCGGTGATGACGCACTCCAGATTGCAGGCACGCCAATCAGCTCCGTGAAAAAGCGGCAGCGTATCTCCCCACGGATACTCGGGCGGCTCCTTGCGCAATCGTTCATTGACCAGACGACCGAGCATGACATCGCCGACGAGCAAGAGTTTGAGAGGAGTGTTCATGAATGACGGGACATGAGGCCTGTTCCGATGGACCCCAAAACAAACCGGTGTCCGGCGGCAAGACTGGAAGACGGCTGCGTGCTAGCAATGGGCAGGACTTCCCGCTGACCCTCAGGCAGCGGCTGAGGAGTCCTCAGCCTATTGCGCATTTGATCCGTGACGGGCGTAATACCATGCCTCCCAGCACCATGCAGTGGCGCGCCACACTTGAAATGTGCGAGCACATCAAGGAGCCTGTGCCGCCATCACGCCCTGCCGGCACAGAGGTCGTATTTCGGATAAGGCGGTCAGGCCGGAGGCAACCTTGTCGAGAGCATCAAGCAACAACGTCCGCGTGCCAGTCACCAAGACATGCCGATTGAGCGTGGGTTCATCTGCTCCGTGCAGAATGAGCGTTCTCCCCTCCGTAGTCAGCCGCCAGACTTCAAAAATGCCCACCCGGCCAACGAAACCAGTGCCGGCACAGATGTCGCACCCAGATGGTTTCCACAAGGACGCTGGCGCTGCCACGCCAGCGCCACGGAACCATTCCGCCTCTGCTTCCGTGATGTCTGCAAGAACACGACAGCGCGAACATAGCCGACGTGCAAGCCGCTGCCCGACGCTGATTTCCAACGCCGCACTGATTTCCTAGTTTTTTACGCCATAGTTTCTCAGCGCCGTCACCCCACCCACGACATCGCGTGCGTGAATGGTGGAGAGGAGCGCCTGACCGCAGTGATCGCGACATGGGCGCTTTCAGGATCGCGTATTTCACCAACCAGCAAAAAATCAGGATCAAGCCTCAGCATGGCCCGGACGGCTTTCGGAAATGGCAGACCGCGTTTCGCATTCACTTCGATTTGCGTAATGCCGTCAAGACTGCTTTCCACCGGGTCTTCCAAGGTCACTATGCTGCGTGGCAGACGTTGCAGTTCATGCAGCATGGCATAGAGCGTCGCAGTTTTTCCGGCGCCGACAGGTCCGCACACCAGCAACATGCCCTGAATTTCGGCCAGCCAGTTGCGCAGGTGGGCCTGATCGCCCTCCACCATTCCGATCTCATCCAGACGCAATACCGGACGCAAGCGGTCGAGCAGACGGATGCCGATCATCTCGCCGTTCGGCGTGGGAACCCCCGTGACGCGCAATTCCAGCAGCATGCCATTGGCCTCGATGCGGCCATGGCCATGTTCTGCATGTGCCAGGGCCGCAGTGTCCATTTGTGCGAGCACTTTGAAATACGAAACCAGATGATGACCCGAACTATTTGGCACCACGGCCACTCATGCAGCAAGCCGTCAACGGGCATGCGAATCCGCGTCTCCACGGCACCTGGTTCGATGTGTAAATCCGAGGCCTTCCAATGCGCGGCGTCAGTTGCGAGCGCGATGGCACACTCCACGGTGAACGGCAGGTCCGCCGGCGGCGGATACCGCAGCAGCAGTTGTTGATAACGAACCGCAAGCTGTGGCTCGACCGGACGTGTGTTGGCGGGAGATTTTGAGTTCATGGTGGGGGAGGCATTGAGGCTGAGTGTCACTCGAAGTAGGCCTTGATGACGTATTGCGATACCATGCGCTGGGTATTGAAGAAGGAGCCGTTGAGCGAGATGCAGTGGCGCATCACGTCGGTGAAACGGTCGCGATCGCGGTAGAACAGCGGAACCACGACATGCTCCAGCTTGTCATAGAGCGCGGCGGCATCACACGCGGTGCGATCGGGATGGCCTCGACCCATTTTGCAATCCTCCCCGATGGCCCAGCCGGTCTCGCCTTCGATCCAGCCTTCGATCCACCAGCCATCCAGAATGCTGAGACTGGGCACGCCGTTGAGCGCGGCCTTCATTCCGCTGGTGCCGGAGGCTTCGAGGGGCGGCTGCGGCGTGTTCAGCCAGACATCGACACCTGCAGTCACGAGCTTGCCGAGTTCCAGATCGTAGTTGGGCAGATACACCAACCGGATGTCATGCCCGAGACATTCTTTCACGCGAATGATCCGCTGGATCGCCTCTTTGCCTTGGTAGTCGTTGGGGTGGGCCTTGCCGCCGTAGATGATTTGCAACGGCCCGATTTTGGCGGCGATGTGCTTGAGGCGGCTCACGTCGCTCACCATTAGATCACTGCGTTTGTAAGCAGTGGCGCGGCGTGCAAAACCAAGCGTGAGCACTTTCGGATCAAGAGTCACGCCGGCATCCTGGCGCACGCGCTCAAGCAGTCGCTGCTTGGCGGCGACATGCGCCTCCCAGATTTCCGTCAATGGGAGGCTGTGGGCAAAGCGCAGGCTGAAATTGTCCGCGCGCCAGCCGGGGATGTGGCGGTCAAACAGCGCTTGAAACGATGGTGATGTCCACGTCGCGGCATGCACGCCATTGGTGATGGAGTCGATCTTGTAGTGGCCAAACATCAACTGCGAGGTCTCGGCATGCTTTTTGGCAACTCCGTTGATGTAATGGCTGAGATTGAGGGCGAGAAAGGTCATGTTCAGCGTGCCTTCGCAGCAGAAAACCTCCTTCATGTTGGCCACTTCTTCGCGACTCAGCACGCGCATGGCGAGATCGAGCGGGAACTGATCGTGACCGGAGGTAACGGGCGTGTGCGTGGTGAAGACGCACTGACGGCGCACGGACTCCACGTCGTCGTGATTGAAGGTGCGGCGGCCGGCCTTGCGGGCCGATTCGTCGAGCAATTCCAACCCGAGCAGCGCGGCATGGCCTTCGTTCATATGATAACGGATGAGCGCGTTGAAGCCCAGCGCACGCAACATGCGTACGCCGCCGATGCCGAGCACGACCTCCTGGCAGATGCGGTAACACGCGTCTCCACCGTATAGAAAATGTGTGAGCGCACGATCCCAGTCGGAGTTTTCGGGAAGGTCGGTGTCGAGGAAGAACACCGACACGTTAAAGCCGCCCGGCGCCTTGGCTTCATATTTCCAGGCACGCAGGCAGACGACTCGGCCTTCGATGGCGACGGTGACGCGCGGCGTTTGTTCCTCCAGATGCTTGTCAATGTCCCAGTCGCACGGCTCCTCGCGCTGCCAGCCGCTGGCATCGATCTTTTGACAAAAGTAGCCTTTCCGATGCAGAAGCGTGACTGCCACCATCGGCACCTTCAACTCCGCTGCAGAACGCACCGTGTCGCCCGCCAGCACACCCAGCCCGCCAGCATAGGTCGGCATGGCGGAGTCGAGCGCGATTTCCATGGTGAAGTAGGCGACAAGTACTTCATTCACGGCGAGGACACTGGTTCCGTCTCAAGGAGAGACGCCTTGGCGAGCAACTGCGTGACCTCGGCATCCGTGGTCTGCGAGAAGTCTTCATACCACCGACCGACACCGCGAAAATCCTCCGGCTTGATGAGGGCGACCAGATCATCGACGATGGGGGCCAAATCAGCGCAGGAGTCTGGAGCCGCGGTTGGCACGGCAATGATGATTTGTTTCGGGTGCTGTTGTCGGAGCGCCTGAACCGCGGCGCGGATGGTGGAGCCGGTGGCGATGCCGTCATCAACCAAAATGACGGTTCTTCCCTTGATCTCCGGAGCGCCGGTGTGCCCACGATAGGCCAACTCACGCCGGTGCAACTCCTTCAACTGCACGGTGGCCTCGGCCTCGAGAGCAGCGCTCGGGATGCCCATGGCGCGCATCACCGCATGATGTATCACCTGCACGCCACCGCTGGCGATCGCACCCATGGCGAGTTCCTCATAGCCCGGCACGCCGAGTTTGCGCACCACAAGCACATCCAGTGGCACATGCAGTTTCTTCGCCACCTCATAGGCCACTGGCACACCGCCACGCGGCAGCCCGAGCACGATCACGTCATCACGATCCGCGTACTTCACGAGGGCCTCAGCCAGCTGTTTCCCAGCATGCGCGCGATTTCTAAAAACCGGGCTATTCATGCGGCCTCCTCCCTTTGGGCTGAAATGCCCATGTGTTTGCTGAACCAGTTCGCGCTGATCTGCGCCACCTGTTCGAGCTTGCCAGGTTCCTCGAACAGATGTGTGGCACAGGGCACGATGCGGATATCTTTCTCACAGTGCAGTTTTTCATAAGCTTCATTGTTCAAACAGATGACCATCTCATCATAACCACCGACGATGAGGAGCGTAGGCGCCCAAACTTGGCGCAGAGCATTGCCCGCGAGGTCGGGGCGTCCGCCACGCGAGACCACAGCAGCGATTCGGCCACCAAGTTCCGCCGCCGCCATGAGCGCGGCGGCAGCACCAGTGCTTGCACCAAAGTAGCCGACTTTCAGGCCACGCGTTACGGGTTGGAGTTCCAGCCAGCGCGTGGCCCCGATCAGCCGCTGGGCCAACAGATCAATGTCAAAGCGCAGAGCACCAGTGATGGCATCCTCCTGCTCTTCGGTCTGTGTAAGCAGATCAAACAACAGGGTGCCGAGACCCGCTGCCTGAATGACTTCAGCGACATACTGATTGCGTGGGCTATGCCGACTGCTGCCACTGCCGTGGGCAAAGAGCACCACGCCGGGCGCATCAGGCGGCAGATCAAGATATCCCTCCAGTTCTGCGTAACCGGTGGAAATCCGCACCGCTGTGCGCCGTGATTTTGTAAAAGTGGCGGGTGCGGCGCTCATAGTTGTGATGACTCGTCGGCGGCCAATCCGCCGCCACATTCGGTTGTCTCAAGGTCAGCCAGACGCTTCTGGCGGACCACTTCCTGAGTCCGCAGTTCTTCGTCCGCCGACTCCCCTTCTTCAGACAGAGACATCGGTGAGGAATTCCGAATGGACGCGACTTTCCCCAGATGCGGGCCGTTGACGAGCCCCTCCTGCTCCAGACGCTCCTCCACTTGGCGGCTGTAGCGTGTCCATGGCACAGCTCGCAACCTGGCCGCTGGAATCACTTTGCCTGTCTCCTCGCAGATGCCATAGCATCCTTCCAAGATGCGGCGCATGGCGGCATCCAGCTCGAAAAGAGCATCCTGCTCATGGCTCAAAATGCCGAGGGCCAGGTCATGATCAAACTCGTCCGTCGCGCTGTCGGCCATGTCCATGCTGTGCGGCTCAATAGTCTCCGACGCTTCGGCGATGTGAATGTCCCGGTCAGCCAGCAGGCGGTCGCGGAGTGATTGAAGTCGTTGGTAGTGCCACGACCAACGAACGGGCACGCTCATTGCGGAGGAAACGGCTGCTGTTGTTTTCATGATGCTACTCCATGCCGGGTTCCATGGCCGCCCCATGAGTTTCTTTCGGTTCCGGCACCTCGGTCATGGTTGCCTCGGTGAGAAGCAGCACGCTGGCCACGGAGACGGCGTTCTCCAAGGCGATGCGCACGACCTTGGTGGGATCGATGATGCCAGCCTCAATGAGATCGACATAAACATTATGTGCGGCGTCAAAGCCCTGGTTGCCCGTGCCCTCGCGCATCTTGCTGACCACCACCCCATCGTCTGCGGCGGAGTTTTCGGCGATCTGCCGCGCCGGGGCCTCAAGGGCGCGCTTGAGAATGAGCAGGCCGGTGCGTTCATCACCTTCGGCAGCGGCGGCTTCGCGCTCCACGGCGTCGATGGTGCGCAGCAGCGCGAGCCCGCCGCCCGGCACGATGCCCTCGGCGATGGCGGCCTTCGTTGAGCTGATAGCATCATCAAAGGCATCCTTGCGCGCCTTCATCTCGGACTCCGACGGCGCACCGACACGCACCACCGCGACGCCGCCGCTGAGCTTGGCCAGGCGTTCCTCCAGTTTCTCGCGGTCGTAGTCGGAGGTCGTGTCTTTGATCTGCGAGCGCAGTTCATTGCAGCGTCCCTTGATCGAGGCTTTGCTCCCTTCGCCGCCGACGATGGTGGTGGTGTCCTTGGTGACAACGACGCGTTTCGCACGGCCAAGATCGTGCAGCGTGACTTTTTCCAGTGTCATGCCCAACTCCTCGGAGACCACCTTGCCTCCGGTGAGGATGGACATGTCCTGCAGCATCGCTTTGCGGCGGTCTCCAAAGCCCGGGGCCTTCACCGCCACGCAGGCCAGCACGCCGCGCAGCCGGTTGACCACCAGCGTGGCCAGCGCCTCGCCTTCCAAATCCTCCACCACCAGCAGCAGCGAACGCCCGCTCTTGGCGATCTGCTCCAGCAGCGGCAGCAGATCCTGCATGTGAGTGATCTTGCGTTCGGTGAGCAGAATGAACGGCTCATCGAGCACGGCCTCCATTTTTTCCGGGTTGGTGACGAAGTAGGGCGAGATGTACCCGTGGTCAAACTGCATGCCCTCGACCACCTCGACCGAGGTCTCGGTGGTCTTCGCCTCCTCCACGGTGATCGCCCCCTCGGGGCCGACCTTCTCCATCGCATCGGCAACGAGTTCTCCCATGGCCGGATCATTGTGGGCTGAGATCGTCGCCACCTGGGCCTTTTCTTTTTTGCTTTCGACCGGACGCGACAAAGCACGCAACGCTTCGACCGCCACCCTCAGTCCACGGTCCAGTCCGCGCTTGAGATCCACCGCCGAAGCTCCGGCGGTGACATTGCGCACGCCTTCTGCAAAGATGGCATGAGCCAGCACGGTCGAGGTGCTGGTGCCGTCACCCACGGCTTCGCCGGTGCGCTCGGCGGCCTGGCGGATCATCTGCGCGCCGAGATTTTCCTCGGGATCCTTCAAGTCGAACTCCTTGGCAATGGTCACACCATCGTTGCAGACGAGCGGTTTGCCCCACTTGCGCTCGATGAGCACGCTCTTGGATTTAGGTCCGAGCGTGACGCGCACGGCATCTGCCAGAGCCTCCGCACCACGCAGAATTTTCTCGCGGGCGGCGGCTCGAAACATCACTTGTTTATGTGCCATGGGTCAGACTTTTGTTAATGGTGTGTCCGGGCGTTGAGCCGGCACGAAGACGGATGGGGAAATGATGGGGCATGGAATTCACGGAGGGAAATCAGCAGGCGACCTCGAACCCGGCCGCCTCCGCCCCATGGCCCCATCATTAATTGGTCTCGCAGCTTACTGCACCTTGACCTCGATGGTCTTCAGCTTGGCCTTTTCATCCTTGGGCAGATGCACGGTCAGCATGCCATCCTTGAACTCGGCCGAGACTTTCTCACCGCTGACCGCTTCAGGCAGAGTGAAACTGCGGAGGAAACTGCCATACGAGCGTTCGATGCGATGGAACTTCTTTCCTTTCTCTTCCTTCTCGCTTTTGCGCTCGCCGGAGATGGTGAGCTCCCCGTTCTCCACGCTGACTTTCACATCTTCCTTCTTCAGTTCCGGCAGCTCGGCTTTGACGAGGTACTCGTTGGCGTCCTCGCTGATGTCCACCAGCGGGGTCCACTGGGCGACGGTCATGGCTTCCTTCTCGCCGTTCCTCGACGGCCAAGTCAGGCCGAAGAGACGTTCAAGACGGTTCTCGAAGTTGCCAAGTTCGCGGATGGGATTCCAGGTTGTTAATGCACTCATGATGTTTGTTTTTTTATGGTTTGGTGGCGGATTTTGATTTGGGCCGGTGAAAGCTGCCCGCCTTGGCAACGGCACCGGAAATGCAGGAATGAAATGGCGGGGACTGAGTTCACCGCGCCCGTGCTGTTTTTTTGGTGTTCGCCGGCTGGCTTTTGGCCGAGCCATTGCCCGTGGGCGCGCTGGCACGCTTGACCACGGCTTTGGCAGCACCAGCCGCTTTGGCTGCGCCGGCAGATTTGGTATTGGCGACAGGTTGCTGGCCACGTTTGCCAAAAAGCTGTTCCTCGGCTTGCAGCCAGAATTTGAGATCCTCGCCTGGAGGGCAGTTCGCCTGCTGCCAGAGGTGATAAGCCAGCATGCTGGTTTCTTCGAAGCGATGTTCAGTTCGATGAGGGGGTATGGAGTTCATGGGAGTTTGGTGTTTGGGTGAGGAGAAATCAGCCGTTGATGCCCCAGTAGCGTGGAGCGGAATAGAACTCCCGCCCGAAGGGCTCCTCCCGATGGCACGTGTCCGGGGTTTTGTGGCGGATGAGCTGCAAGGCAAAATCGAGGTCCAGACGCCGGTCAAAGTCCTCATTGCACATGAACTCAGTCTGCCAGGATTCCGCCACCCGCTTCAGATGGGAGCAGAGCGGCCCAGGGGTGCTTTCAAACTCCATTTTCTCACCATGCAGGGCGACCAGGATCGGGCGTATCTCCCCCTGCTCCCCCAGACTTGAGTTCAGCCAATGCTTGATGTGATCCGGCAGCGGTTTCACGTCCGAGGCGGAGACGATGATCACATCCGCCGCCGCGGCCGCACGGATGGACATGGAGCGTAAATCCAGCCTTTTCAGGTGCTCAAAGCTCCATGTGATCGGGCAGACCCGCAGCTCAGAACCCAGGGAGAACTTCAGCCATTCCAAGGCCTCCTGTGCGCGGATGCCTGCGATGAAATCGTCATGGATGGCGACGATAGACAAGGCGGGCTTGGATGCCTTGATGGTATGCCTGCTCAGCGTGGGTAAAGTCGCGGTGTGTTGCATGACGGCGATGATGCCGAGACACGCAAAAACTGACAATGGGCAGAGCCCCCCTGCGTTTCTCAGTAAACGGCTGACATTGTCTAAGAACATCGGCAGGGAATCATCTGTGTGATAGACTGCCTTCACCTCCCGGTTGTTACCGGCTGCCATCATGCCACGCGTTCCGCGCTACCTCAAAAACATCGCCTGCCTCGAGTCCCTGTGGAACGAGGACTTGGAGAGCCGTCTGAGCGTGCTGCCCATCCTGGAATTAACGGTGCGCGTCACCGACGTCAAATACGTCTATCTCACTTGCAACACCAAGGCGGAGCTTCGCTACAACCTCAGTCTCCTCGGCAGGAAGCGCACTTATGGCATTCTCATGCTGGCCTTCCACGGTGACCCTGGAAAGATCGAACTCGCGGAGCATGTGACCATCTCACTCGAAAGCTTGTCCACGATGATGGGCCGGAAATTCGCCGGCTGGGTGGTTCACTTTGCCAGTTGCAACACCGTGCAGACCGACCCAAAACGGCTGGCGCGTTTCGTCGCCGAAACCCAGGTCGCGCTGGTGACGGGCTTCACCCAACAACTGGACTGGACGGAGGGCGCGGTGATGGACCTGCTGCTGCTGCGCTGGCTGCAGGACTACCGTGATCTCAACGCGCTCTGGAAACACCTGCAAAAGCGCTATCCCGACCTCATCGCCACCACTGGCATGACCGCCTTCCCCATGACCTGAGCAGTCGCGCCGCAATGCGCCTCAGGGCAGCCTCAGCAGAAAGATCTCTGCCTCAGGATAAGTGGCGGCGGCACGTGCTGCCCAGGCAGGGTCACGAATCACGATCACGGCGGTCATGACGCCAAACGATGGCAGAGTTTCGCCAAGCGGCAGATAGCGGACGCCAGACGGGTCATCCTCCATTTCCTTTTGGTTGGAACGCGCCACATAGGCATAGCCATCGTGGTTGAACTGCTGCGCCAGCGCCGTCACTCGTTCATCTGGCCGGACCGCGTCCGCATCACCTCCTGTCGGCTCCGGGACGATGATCAGGAAGTTTCGGTACGGCGGGGGCCGGTCTTCATCAAGAGTGGCGGTGTGGTTGGCAAACGCCTGAGGGGCCTGCTTCATCTGTGGGGAGGAAACGAACACGACTCAGCAGGGCGAACCGGGAGAACTTGCCACCTCGTCCAGCGTTTGGACGACCAGGGTGTCATGAAAACGCCTCAAGCTTTGCTCCAGCGACTGGCTGAGCGATGGCATTGGATCGCCAAGCCAGCGGTACACGCCGCTCATGTCGAAACCCACCTGCACCATGATCCAGCTCTGCTGGTGGCTGATGGGCTCAAACCTCACCGAGCCGAAACCAGGATGGGGTGTTCCCTGAACGCTCTTCCAGGTGATGAACTCAAAGGGAACCTGGTCACAGACCTGCGCCTGCCACGCAAATTGATCGAACAAGGTTTGAACGCGCCAGGTCATGCGGCTGCCATCACCAAGCTCAGGCAGATGCGTGCCCCGCATGAAATGCGGCACCTCATCAAACCTGGTCCAGGCATCGTAGGCCACAGTGAAAGGCACCGGCACCTCGATGGACATGATCAGATAAGATCCATCTTCGTCGCTGACCGTGCTGCGGACGAGATTCGCCCCGTTGAGATGGGCGGCCGGCCCCTCGTGCTTGATGGGCGGCGGAGGCGCCATCTCAGAGGCTTCCGCCTGCCGTTTGATCGGAGACGGAACCCTTCTCAGCAGCATCCTGGTCTTGCTGCGATGTGCCGGCACATGCCGGCGCTTGAGAAGGTGATGCCTGCGCTTGCGCAGCGGGTGGTGTCGTTTCGTTTTCATGGAGGCTGGCAGTGTCAGTGCAGGCAGCATGGGGGCCGGGATGTTGGGTTCGGGGGCAAGGGGTCCATGCCCTGCTCCGCGCCTTGGATCTCCGAAAGACTTTCGGCGGACTGACCCACCGGATCCGCAGGTGCGTTCCCGTCATTGACGAGACCCTTCAGCCAACGGCCGTTGAAGAGCGAGTCCAGGCGCCGGGCATAGTCGCCCAGGTTATACGCACGGAATGGATAACAGTTGGCCCGGGCCGTCGTCATGCGGGCGTGGTGTTTGACAGGGCAGGACCCGGCGGCTTCCCCCATGAGCTGCTGCCGGAGACGGGAACCGCTCATGGCTCCCCTTCCCCCGGCTGTGGTTCGTTTGTTTTCATGCGCCCGATGCTAGAAGCCTCAGAAGCACGGGCAATGCGCAGACGATCCCGATAGATGTCAGGAAATGGCTGAGACAGTCTTGGCAGATCCGCATGGTGCCGGCTGCCACCTCAACCGAAACACTTCACACCTGCTCCCCGACCCAGCGCACGGCGTAGTGGATTAGTTCCGTGCCGTTCTTCAGCCCGAGCTTCTCTTTGATGTGACCGCGATGCGTGTCCACCGTCTTGAGGCTGATGTGCAGTTCCTGCGCGATCGCACGGTTGTCCTTGCCCTGGCCGGTGAGGCGCAGCACTTCGAGTTCGCGGTCCGTGAGTTTCCCCACCGTCGAGGTGCTCTCTGAGGAGCGCGGGCGGGAGAGCGCGTCGAGGATGGCCGCCGCCGTGCGTTCGCTGGCATACACCTGCCCGTTTAACACCTTGGTGATGGCATCCCGCATCTTGTCCGGGCCTTCCTGCTTCATGATGTAACCACGCCCGCCGGCACGCAGCACCCGCTCGGCATAAAGCTGCTCGTCATGCATGGAGATCACCAGCACGGGCAGTGTCGGCTGCATGGCGTGCACGTCCTGCAGCAGTTCCAGCCCGCTCTTGCCGGGCAGGTTGATGTCCATCAGCACGAGATCGGGATGCAGCTTTGAAATCGCATCAAAGGCGTCGCGGGCGTTGTCCGCCTCGCCGCAGACGACGAGGCCGGGGACGGCTGATGCGATGCGCACGAGCCCGTCGCGGAACACGGGATGATCATCGACGATGAATACTTTTTTGGCCGGATGGCCGGATGCTTTTTTAGCCATGGGTTGGATGGGTTGAGGGTTGCGATGGCGGAGTTGGAATGGTGCAGATAACGGTGGTGCCGATGCCGGATTGATTGCGTTGGATGTCAAGCATGCCGCCAATGATGTCAGCGCGGTAATTCATGATGCGCAGGCCCATCCCACGCTGCTTGGGGTCCGGCTCGGCGATGCCCTTGCCCTTGCCCTTGCCCTTGCCCTTGCCCTTGCCCTTGCCCTTGCCCTTGCCCTTGCCCTTGCCCTTGCCCTGGTCCTTCACGGAAAGCACGGTGTGGTGAGGGTTGGCGGAGAGTTCAATGTCGATCTCCTTCGCCAGCCCATGCTTGACGGCGTTGGTCACCGCTTCCTGCGCGATGCGGTAGAGATGCGTGGCCGTGGTGTTGTCCGTTTCGATCGCGGGCGGGCATTTGCAGCGACAGTTGATCCGGAACATGTCACTCGTGCGCGTGGCCAGCTCTTCCAGTGCGGCGATGAGTCCGCCCGACTGCATCGCCACGGGATGCAGCCCGCGCGCGAGCGAGCGCGTCAGCCCCAGGGCATTTTTGAGCAGGCTGGTGATCTTTTCGGCGCTTTCCGCCTCGGACGACTTCTGCTTGATCAGGCTCGTTTTCAGCAGGTCGCTCAGCAGCCAGATGCCCGCAAGCTGCTGGCCCAGATCATCATGCAAATCCTGGCCGATGCGCTGCTTCTCGTGCTCGCTGATGTGCAGGATCTCTTCTTCCAGCCTGCGGCGCATGACCACCTCCTGGCGCAGCCGGGCATTGGCCAGTTGTACCTCCCTGGTGCGCTCCTCCACACGCCTCTCCAGCTCATCATTCAGCCGTCGGATCACCTGCTCGGCCCGTTTGCGCTCGCTGACGTCCACATGCGCGACGACGACGGAACGCGGGCCGTTGCCGGTGAAGGGCGTGACGTAGCCGACGAACCAGCGCTGCAGCTCGGGCGAATGGCAGGCGTATTCCATGCTGAAGCGCGGCAGCGCCCCGCTCATCACCTCACGAATGCCCTCGGCGAAACGTGCTGACTCTTCGACACCGTCACCCGCGGCGGCATCACACACATCAAGATAGTTGGCACCGACTCCGCAGGTGTTGCCGAGCGCGCCATTGATCTCGGTGAAGCGCGTCCATGCCTGGTTGGTGCTGAGAATTTTGCCGTCGGAATCAAGCACCGCCAGGCTTGCGGGCACGGCTTCCAGCGTGGACTCGGCAAACCGGCGCGCCGCGAGAATCTCATCCTCGATCCGCACCCGGTCGTTGATGACCTCGGCGAAGATGATGATGCCGCCGATCTCGCCCTTCGCATCATACCAGGGTCGGATTTCCCACTTCACCCAGTCGAGGGTGCCATCGGCGCGGAGAAACTGGTCGCGCTCGCAGCTCTCGGTCGCACCGGCGAGACAGCGCTGGTGAATCTGCCTCCAGCGCTCAGGGAGCTCCGGGAAGACCTCATAGTGCGATCTGCCGGTGAGATCGCCCGCATCGAGGCGGAAATCCTTCGCCCAGCGGTCGCTGACCACGAGGTAGCGCATCTCCCGGTCAAACATCACCACGGGGGCCGGCGTGTGTTTGATGAACAGGCGCAGTCTCTCCTCGCTCGCTAGCAGGGCCTGCTCGGTTTGTTTGCGGTCGGTGATGTCCTCCGCGATGCCCACGATGCTGCGAACCGTACCGTTTTCATGGTAGCTGGTGGTGGCCGTGGCGCTCACCCAGATCACACAGCCATCCTTGCGGACGCAGCGCCGCTCCGACTCGTAGGAGGGGGCCTCACCTTGCAGTATGCTGGCCACCCTCTCCCGGCTGATCACCACATCCTCCGGATGCGCGAGACTGACGGGCGACATGCCGCCCAGGAGTTCCTCACGGCTGTAGCCGGTGATGGCGCAGAAGCGGTCATTGACCCGGGTGAAGCGCCCATCGACCCCCAGTTCGACCGTTCCGACGCCGACGTTCTCAAAGAAGCCACGGAACCGTGCCTCGCTCTCCCGCAGTGCCGCCTGGGCCTGTTCCGCCTTCTGCCGGGCAGCGATGGCGTCTTCCATCAGGTTGAGCGCCGCCATGTGGGACTCGCGCAGCGCCTCATTGGCCTGGGTGAGTTCCACCGTGCGCTCGTTCACGCGGCGCTCGAGTTCCGCGTGGGAGCGGGCCAGCGCCTCCTCGGCGGCGGTGAGCCGGGCCTGCTCTTCGATCCGTGCCAGCGCGCGCCGCACCACCGTCGGCACCATCGTGATGAAGTTCACGTCCTTGACCAGATAATCGAGCGCCCCGCGCTTCATCATCTCCACCGCCACGCGCTCGTCCCCCTGGCCGGTGATGATGATGAACGGCAGGTGGTCGTGAAAGCCGTCCAAGCGGTCGATCAGCTCATTTCCCCGCAGGCCCGGCAGCTTCAGGTCCAGCAGCACCAAGTCGGCCTTGTGATCCTGCATCCAGGCGCTGGCCTCCTCGCCGGAACGGGTGGTGACGGCGTGATGACCGTCCCGGTGCAGTTCACACGCGATGAGCCGGGCAACTCCCGGATCATCATCCACCACAAGGATGGTCGCTGGCGTGTGAGGGGCGGTCATGGCTTGCCGTTGATCTCGGGAACTTTCACAAGAGAGACGAACATGCCGAGCTGGGCGATGGCCTCGGCGAACTTGTCATAGTCCACCGGTTTGACGATGTAGCTGTTGCAGCCCAGCAGATGGCAGCGCTCGATCTCACGCGGGTCATCCGTGGTGGTGAGCATGATCACCGGCAGCTTGCGCAGGGTGGCGTCTTCTTTGATCTGCCGCAACGTCTCCACGCCGTCCACCTTCGGCATGCGGATGTCCAGCATGAGAAGA
Organism: Prosthecobacter sp.; assembly: GCF_044232965.1. Lineage (GTDB taxonomy): Bacteria > Verrucomicrobiota > Verrucomicrobiia > Verrucomicrobiales > Verrucomicrobiaceae > Prosthecobacter. The sequence continues at coordinate 4,855 of NZ_JBIIKX010000023.1, read as the reverse complement.
TACGCCTTGTTGACCAGGCGATGCGGGCCGGGACCGCGGCGGAAGAGGAAGTCCAGCACCTCCTGGCCGTTCTCACAGCGCTGGATGGTATTGTGCAGCCCGGCGCGCTTGAGACTTTTTTCAATGAGCCGTGCATGGCCCAGGTCGTCGTCCGCGATGATGATCACGACTTCTTGCGTCATATTCATGGCTTGGTGGGGGTGTCTGCGGTCAGCGAGGGGTTTGATTTCATGGAAGCAACTGCTGAAGCCGCAAACTCCACGCGATAACGCGGGGGCTGGCCGGCTTGGGCGAGGAGATCGTTGATTTCCTTCTTCAATTCGATCATGCGCAGCTCACGGTCCACCATGGCGCGGTTGAAGCGCTCCAGTTCGTCATACTTGGCGCTCAGTTCGGTGTTGCGAAGACGCAGCTCCTCCTCCGCGCATTTGCGGTCCGTGATGTCCCTGGCGATGCCGCTGATCTGGTGGGGGCGGCCATCCTTGCGCCCGAGGACACTGCCGCGATCCGTGATCCAGCGAATCTGCCCCTCACGGTTAAGCACCCGATACTCCACGCGGAAGGTGTCCGACTCATCGCTGATCCAGCGATGAAATGCAGTGTGGACAGCCTCCAGATCATCAGGATGAATCGCCTTCATCCATGCTTCGTTGTCGGCATAGACGTCAGCGGCCGGGACCCCCCAGATCTTCTCGAAGGCAGGGCTGACATAGGTCACGCGCGGCGGATCGAGCTCCATGAACCAGAACACCTCGCCGATGCTTTCCGCCAGCATGCGGAACTTGGCCTCGCTGGCGCTGAGCGCCGTCTCGGCATCACTCTTCTCCGTGATGTCGAGCATCGCCGTCTGGAACCAGGTGGCCTGCCGCCCGGCCGCGTGCTGGCGGCGGGTGGCGAACTGCACCTTCCGCTCAGCGCCATCCCTGGGCTGCAGCCGCAGCATGGTGATGACTTGGCCGGGGCTTAAACGGCTCTCCCACAGGTGCTTCAACCAGGCCTTGCGATCCGGCGCGGCAAGGTGCGGCAGGAGGGGCAGGCCCAGCATGTGCGCCGTTGACCAGCCGAGCATCTGGCTGGCGGTCTGGTTGATCTCGCGGATGCAGCCCCTGGCATCCAGGGTGAGGTAGCCCACCGGGGCTTGGTCATAGAGATCGAAGTAGCGATGCTGGGTCTGCTCCAGCTCGACACGGGCCTCGCAGAGCTGCGCGTTTTGCAGTTCCAGCAGGTTTTGCTGCTCCTGCATTTGATCCATCAGGCCGACAGCGCTTTTCACGCCCGCCGGGGCCGCCCGTTTTTTGGCGGACGCACGCGGCTTGGCGGTCTTGCTGGCGGCACGTTTCATGGTTGCTCCGGTCTGGCAGTCACATCCTCCAGCGCCAGCAGGATGAGCGGCGGTTGGCCGGCCTCAGGCGCGAGACGCCGCGCATTGAGCAGCAGCGTCTTCCGGCCGATGCCGGGGAAGTCGTGCTCGATGCGAAAATCCTGGAAGGTGGATTTCTTGGGCAGGATTTTTTCCAGCAGCTCCCGCAGTGGCGGAAGGTCCCAGGCGCGATCGATCACATCGTAGATGAACCTGCCCTGGCAGCTGGCCGGCGTGGTGCGGAACAAGCTGTAGTAGCTCTGGTTCGCGCTCTTCACCCGCAGGTCAGCGCTCAGAATGAGCAGCGGCTCGCGCACGGTGGCCACAATGGCTTCGGCAAAGCCGCGCGCGGCTTCCGCTTCTGCGAGGGTGCGCTTCACGGCGTCGATGTCCTGCAAGGTGAGCACGACGCCGTTGATGCGGCTGTCCGCCGTCTTGTAGGGGCGGATGCGCAGCGCATACCAGCGGCCGTCGAGGTCCTGCACGTCCAGCTCCTTGACGTTGAGGGTTTCGATCACCTCGGTGATCAGCTCCTGAAGATTCGGGAGGTTGAGCTTGATTTTGAAGTCCGAAATCGGGCGGCCGATGTCGGCGGCGATCAGGTTCAGCACCTTCACGGCCCGTGGCGTGTAGCGGCGGATGCGGAGGTCGTTGCTGAGCATGAGGATGGGGATGTCCACGCTGCTGAAGAGGTTACCCATGTCATCGGTCAGCTCCTGCAGCTCGACGTTCCGGTTCTGCAGCTCGTCATTGAGCGTGATGAGTTCTTCATTGGTGGATTGCAGTTCCTCGGTGGCCGTCTCCATCTCCTCGTTGGTGCTTTGCAGCTCCTCGTTGCTGGAGAGGATCTCCTCGTTGGCGGCACGCAGCTCCTCGTTGGCGGCGTCCTGCTCCTCGATGATGTTTTGCAGCGAGAGCTTGGTGGCGTCCAGCTCGTCGCGCAGTTGCTCCAGCTCGCGCTGGGCGGCGGTGGTGCGCGAGGTCTGGCTCTGCCTGGAGGCGGGCAGGTTGACGGCGGCGGTCTCCTCGAAGAGCACGAGGAAGAACAGCTCGTTGAAGTTCGGCATCAGCAGCGGGATCACGCGCACGTTCACCGTGAGCATGCGGCCGTCGTGACGGATCTGAATGCCGTTCTTTTCAGCGTGCCGCCTCTGCTTGCCGGCTTTGGCGACAAGCGGGCGCAGCTCCACGGCGAGGCCCTGTCGCGCCATCTTGAGCAGGTTCAGGCTGGCCTCTCCTGGAGTGTTTTCCAAGAAGGGGCCGGTGCGTCCGCGAAATTGCAGGATCTCCATGCTGGCATTCACCACCACGCCCGCGGGCGCGAACTGGCTGAGCACGACGGCGTCCGCCTGCTTGCGGATTTCCCCGAGCATGGGCTCCACCGCCATGCGGACGTTCCCCTGCGGCAGGCCGCCGCCTTTCGCATGGACGGCGGTGAAGCGGGCGAGCACGCGGCTGTGACGCGTGTGGGAGAATTTCTTTTCGTAGATGCGGAACTTGGCGTCGGCGACGGCGAACAGGTCGGCAAATCCACCGATGGACTCCGCCGTGCCCAGCACCAGGTAACCGTGCGGTTTGAGGGCGTAGTGGAAGACCGGCATCACCTTTTTTTGCAGCGCGGCATCGAAGTAGATGAGCACGTTCCGGCAGGTGATGAGGTCCACATGCGAGAAGGGCGGGTCCTCGATCACATTCTGCCGTGCAAACATGCACTGGTCGCGGATGGCTTTGTTGATGCGGTAGCCTCCGTCCGCTTTGGTGAAGAATTTCCGCAGCCGCTCGGGCGAAACCTCGTCTTTGATGCGCTCAGGATAAAGACCGGTGCGTGCGCGGCTGATGACACTCTCATTGATGTCCGTGCCAAACAACTGGACCGGGCAGCGCACGCCCGCCTTTTCCAAAAACTCCACCAGCGTGATGACCAGCGAGTAAGCCTCCTCGCCCGTGGAGCAGCCTGCCACCCAGAGCCGGATGGGGGCGTCGTCCTGCCGGCTCTTGAGGATCTTGGGAAAGATCTTCTTCTTGAGCAGGTCGAACATCTTCGCATCGCGGAAGAAGCCGGTGACACAGATGAGGATGTCCTGAAACAGCGCCTCCACCTCCGTCGGATTGCCGCGCAGGCAGGCCGCGTATTCCTTCAGTGTGTCGAGCTTCTGCAGCACCATGCGGCGGCTGATGCGCCGCCGCAGCGTGGCGGGTTTGTAGTGGGAAAAATCCACCCCGCTGTGCGTGCGCAGCAGCGTGCAGATTTGTTTGAATTCGTCACCGTCGATCGGCAGCAGGCCGCTTTTCTCCACCCTCTGCTCCGGGAGAAGATGCGGATGATGACCGACCCTGACCAATTCCGCGGCCATCTCGTCCGGTGGCAGAATGTAATCCGCACAGCCGCTAGCGCCTGCGCTCGACGGCATGCCCGCATATTTGGCCGAGTCCTCATTCTGCACAAAGGTGATGCCGCCCGCCGCCTTGATCTCCTCCAGCCCCAGCGTCCCGTCCGAGCCCGTGCCGGAAAGCACGATCCCGACGGCCTGCCCGCCCTGGTCAGCCGCCAGCGTGCTGAAGAAATAATCCACTGGCGCGTGCAGATCCCCGCCATTCCCGCGCGGGAGCAGCCGCAGCGTGCCCTGCTCGATCCCCATCTTCTTGTTCGGCGGGATCACATACACCTGGTCCGGCCTCACCACCGATCCATCCCGTGCTTCGCTGACCGTCATCGCGGTCGTGCGTGACAGCAGGGCGGTCAGCGCGCTCTCATGCGTGGGGTCCAGGTGCTGCACCAGCACGAAACCCATGCCTGTGTCAGGCGGCAGATGCTTGAGCAGTTGCGTCACCGCCTCCAGCCCGCCCGCCGAGGCGCCGATGCCGACGACGGGAAATGATTCCTTCCGCCCATGTCGGGCTTTGACAGCAGCCGGTTTGGACCGCTTGGGCTGGGGGGGGGCTTTTTTTCATGATCTCCATGAATCGCTACGAGAAAGGGGTGCTTTTGCAAAAGCCAATGAATAGCGTGGAATCATTTCATGCCATGGAGATGCACATTTAAAACTCAAACTCACGCCGCCATGCTAACCACGCGCCAGCTCCTCACAACACGGGAGGGGCACTTTGCATGTCAGCCAACGGCTGAGACAGCGTGCGAGTTTTCTCTGAGACAGCACGCTCAGGAGTGCTTGCCGTCAGGTGCCGTCGCCGCCTGCTCTTTTCGCACCTTTCGCATGTGGCGGTAGCCGACCAGCCGGCCGAGCTTTTCATCCCAAAGGCGAAGTGGAAGAGACTTCAAGCTGGAGAAGAGCGTAATCGGCCTGACCTCGTGAAACATCGGGTCGGCCTTGTGGCAGCGCTCCAGGTTGTAGTTGGGGATGCGCGGGCTTAGCAGCCTGTTGAAAAACCTCTCCTCCTGGGTGATGAGAACAACCCTGCATGTTTGAGCAACGCCAAACCAAGCAACGCCAGCAGGAACTCTGGATAGTCGCCGGAGAACTTCCCGCAGCCACC
>NZ_JBIIKX010000129.1:0-7967 GCF_044232965.1 Prosthecobacter sp. | reverse complement strand
GACGGGGTAGTTCGCCTTCAAGTAGGCGGTGTGATACGTCACGATCCCGTAGGCGGCGGAGTGCGACTTGTTGAAGCCGTATTGCGCGAACTTTTCGAGCAAGTCGAAGACGGCGTTGGCCTGCTTTTGCTGGATGTCGTTCGTCTTGAGGCAGCCTTCGACGAAGATGAGGCGCTGGCGGGCCATTTCGGCGGCGTCCTTCTTGCCCATGGCGCGGCGGAGCAAGTCGGCCTGGCCGAGTGAGAAGCCCGCGAGCACGTTCGCGGCCTGCATGACCTGTTCCTGATAAACCAGGATGCCGTAGGTCTCCTTGGCGATCTTTTCGAGGAGCGGATGCGGATACTCGACCTGCTCCTCGCCCTTTTTGCGTTTGATGTAGTCCGGGATGAACTGCATCGGGCCGGGTCGATACAGTGCGAGGATAGCGATGATTTCCTCGATGGTGTCCGGGCCAAGCTGCTTGCAGGTGTTGACCATGCCGCCGGATTCCATCTGGAAGACGGCGACCGTTTCACCGCGCTTGATGAGCTCGAAGGTTTTGAGGTCTTCCAGCGGCATGTCGGCCACCCTGAAGCCGGGAACGCGTTTGTTGATCCAATACTCGGCTTCGTGGATGACCGTCAGCGTTTTGAGGCCGAGGAAGTCCATCTTGAGCATGCCCAGCTCGGTGAGCGGCTTCATCGCGTATTGCGAGAGGATGGCGTCTTCCTTGTCCCGTGTGAGGGCGATGAAGTTGTCCAGCCGCCGATCTCCGATGACAACGCCGGCGGCATGCACGCCGACGCCGCGTGTGAGGCCTTCGAGGAAGGTGGCGTGCCGCCAAAGCTCCTGCGCGTTGGTGTCAGACTCGAGTTTCGCGGCGAGATCGGGATTTTTCTTCACCGACTCCTCCAGGTCGATGTTTAACTCGTTCGGAATCATCTTCGACAGCGCGTCGCTGTCGCCATAGCTCCAGCCGAGCACGCGACCAACATCGCGGATGACCGATTTGGCCCCCATGGTGCCGAAGGTGATGATGTGGCAGACGCTGAGGTCGCCGTATTTTTCACGGACGTATTGGATGACCTCTGGACGGCGCGTCTGGCAGAAGTCGATGTCGATGTCGGGAGGGCTGACACGCTCAGGATTGAGGAAGCGCTCGAACACGAGCTCGAAGCGCAGCGGATCAATGTTCGTGATGCCGAGGCAGAAGGCGACGAGCGAACCGGCGGCGGAACCACGACCGGGACCGACGGGGATGTCGTGCTCACGCGCCCAGTTGATGAAGTCCCAGACGATGAGGAAGTAGCTGGTGAAGTTTTTCTCCTTCAGCAGGGCGAGCTCGACCTCCATGCGCTCGTGCAGCGCCTCGTCATTGAGCGCACGGTCGCGGCCGTAGCGGCGTTCGAGGCCTTCCTGCGTGAGCTTACGGAGATACTCGTTTCGATCGCCACCGTCGGGCATCGGATACTGCGGGTAGCGGTCGATGGAGGTCGAATCGAGATGGATTTTGACATCGCAGCGCTCGGCGATCTCCAGCGTGGCATCGCATGCCTCGGGCACTTCGGAAAACAGTGCGCGCATCTCCTCGGCGGTCTTGAAATGGACCTCCGGGGAGTAGGTCATGCGATTCTGGTCGTAGATGCTCGCGCCAGTGCCGATGCAGATCATGATGTCGTGGGACTCGTGATCGTCACGGTTGAGGAAATGCACGTCGTTGGTGGCGACGGTTTTGAGTCCGTATTGTTTGCCCCACTCGATCATCTGCCGGGCGCTCTTGCGCTGGGCCTCCGAATTGTGGTCCTGGATTTCGAGGTAGAAATTCTCGGGGCCAAAGATGTCGCGGAACTCCTGGAGGCTCTTTTCAGCCTCGTCCTTGCGGTCGGAGAGGAGGAATTCGTTGATCTCGCCGTTGATGCAGCCGCTGAGGCAGATGAGGCCCTTGGCATGCTCGCGCAGCGCGTCTTTATCGACACGCGGCTTGTACCACTGGCCTTCGAGATGACCTTTGGTGATGAGTTTGGAGAGATTGTCGAAGCCCTCGTTGCTGGCGGCCAGCAGCGTGAGGTGGGAGGAGCGTTTGCGGCCCGGGACCTCATTTTTGTCCATCATGGAGCCGGGGGCCAGGTAGGCCTCGCAGCCGAGGATGGACTTCACTTTGGCCTTTTTTGCGGCCATGTAGAAGTCGATGGCCCCGTAGAGATTGCCGTGGTCAGTCATCGCCACGGCGGGCATTTCCAGCTCCTTCACGCGCTTCATGAGCGTGTCGATGCGCACCGCTCCATCGAGGAGTGAGTATTCGGTGTGGAGGTGGAGATGGACGAAGGAGTCGGGCATTCGGCGGAGGGCAGGATTAACCCTGTTTGGGAGGCTGGAACAAGGGCTAGTTGTTCACATCGTCGGGCCGGGGCCTGCGGTGGGCGCGGTGGTGGTGCCGGTAATGATTCAGCAGCCGCCATCCCACAATGAGAAGCATCACCACAACGCTCAACGTGATGACCAGTCCGAGACTGAACAATGGCGCCGGTGGCTGAGGTGCCGGGGCGGGTGCCGTCGTCGTGGTCGGAGCAGGTGTGCTCGTTTCCAGAGGGTAGGCACGGCTGGTTTCACCAGGGAAGATGACCTGGGGGCGGGGAGCGGCCTTGCCACCGTGGCTTGGGAGCAGGATCAGGGTGGTGTTGGCGTCCTTGGCAAAGTCGATCTGGAAAGACGCCGCTCCGGCAGGAACGCGGCCTTGAGCCGAAGCCAGGAGGTGTACTTCCTGGGTTTCGGCGGTCAGCGGGGTGTTGCTCTCGCCGTCGATGGCCTGGATGGCACAGTTTGGGAGCGGTGTTTTTTGACCACCAAACAACAGCCCCAGCGCCCGGGTGAGGTATTCGCCCGCCTTTTCGTGCGTGGCGGCGAGTTGCTCGGGCGTCTGTTCCCGATACCACGAGCCAGGCACCGGCGGCAGGGTGGTGGGGTCGGCGGCCAGAAAAGTGCGCGGATCGACATTGATACTCAACGTGTAACCGCCATCAGCAGCGAAATCCGCCTCCACTGTCATGTTGGGGACCACATGCGCCCACGCGGCTCCTGGCATGGCAAGGGCGAGCATGGCGAGCGCAGTGCGTGGGAGCGAAAAAGTCATCCAACACATGGTGGAGATGCGGGCAGGGATGGCAAATCCAACGTCTGCGGGTGTCCTGATTCAAAGAGGTTGGAGGACTTGTTTCTCTTAGGCGCTGCCACCGGCTGGAAAAAACAGACGAAAATCTTTGTAGCTAGATTGTCAGCGCGCTTGACTATGGGTGCGCAACTTGCTTCAAAAGAGCAGATCAATTACCAACCCACATGGGTGCCACCCTCAAATCAGTCGATAAAGGTCACGAGATTACTCTTGATGACTTCAACCTCATCGGACGCAGTCCGGATGCCTCCATCCGCTTGCTAGACGGAGGAGTATCGCGCCAGCACGCCACGATCCGGCGTGACGATTCCCTGTTTTGGGTTTCGGACCTCGGCAGCGCGAACGGCAGCTTCGTCAACGACGTGGCCGTGACCACCGCCCGCGCCCTGCGGCATGGCGACCGCGTGCAGTTTGGCACCAGTGTCTTCATTTTCGACAGCCAGGAGGAGGAGCGCCCGCCGAGCGAGTCCGGCAACGTCAGCACTCAATCACTGCACACCATTGCCCTGCCGGTGAAAACGGTGAAGGCCACGCTGCTCGTCGGCGATCTGCGCAATTTCACCACCATTTCCGCCCAGCTCAGCGCCGAGGAGGTCGCTGCCATGCTGCGTGAGTGGTACGCGGACTGCGAGAAGATCATCAAGACACGGGACGGCATCATCGACAAGTTCATCGGCGACGGCGTGTTCGCCTACTGGCCTGGTGACGACATCATCTCCCGCGTCAAGGCCACCGAAGCCGCGAAACTGCTTACCGGCCCGGAAGCCGGGGACTCGCCGAAGCGCAAACGGCTGCGTGAAAACATGAATCTCGAAGTCTATTGCCACGTCGGCTTGAACGTCGGCGATGTCGCGCTCGGTGCCATGGGCCGTGGCAACAACACCGCCGTCGGTGAGGCCGTGAACGTGACTTTCCGCATTGAGAGTCTCACCCGAAAACTGCAGGTGCCCGTTTTGGCTGGAGCCCCGTTCTTGACGGGCTGGCCTGAGGGTCTGCAGCTTTATCAAAACGCCGGCATCCACCCGGTGAAAGGCCAGCCGGAACCGGTCGAGGTTTATTCGCTCATCGATTTCCCCACCGTGTCGATCCCGGCGGCCTAGGCGGACAGATACGCGGCCATGTCATCGCGGGTCATGCGGTAGAGCAGCCATTCGCTCATGCGTTTCGCGCCCAGGCGCTGCTCATAGACCTGCTGCGCGTTCACATTCCAGTTCAGGGCTGTCCATTCCATGCGTCCGCAACCACGCTCATGCGCCAGGCCCACGGCTTTCTTCAGCAAAGCGCCACCCACACCGGCTTTGCGCCGCTCCGGCAGCACAAACAGGTCTTCGAGATACAAGGTCGGCAGCGCCAGGAAGCTCGAATACGTCTCCACGAGGATCATGTAGCCGCACGGAGTCGGATCATCGCCCGCAAAGGCCAGCCAGACTTCAATGCGCGGCCTCGGCCCCAGCGCATCTTTGACCAATCTCATCTGCGCCACTTCATCCGGTGGCGGGAGCTTCTCAAACTCCGCCAACGCCACCACCAGCCGACAAAACGACGCCACATGCTCTCGTGAAAGAGGTCGCAGCTCGATGGGCAGCCTCGCACTCATGCCAATAGCACTGGATCACCAAACAAAGTGAAATTGGCCGCCTCGGTGATGCGCACGTTGAAAATCTCGCCGACGTGGCGATCACGATGGCCTTCAAAGACCACAATGCGGTTGGAGCCGGTGCGCCCTGTCAAACGCGCCTCATTCGTCTTGCTCGGACCTTCGCAGAGAATTTCGACCTCTTTGCCGACGAGCGCGTCATACATCGGCAGCGCAATGCTGTTCACGAGCGCGAGCAAATCCTGGTTTCGCTCCTCTTTGACGCGCTCCGGCACTTGTGTGGCCTCTTCCATCTCTGCCGCCGGTGTGCCACGACGTTTGGAGTAACGAAACACAAAGGCGTTGTCGAAGCGGATGTCTTCAAAGAGCTCTCGCGTCTCCAAATAGTGCTCCTCGGTCTCGCCGGGGAAACCGACGATGACATCCGTCGTCACCGCGATGTCTGGCCGTGCCGCGCGGATGCGCTGCACAAGCTCCGTGAATTTCGCCGTCGTATAGGGCCGGTGCATGCGCTTCAAAATGGCATTGCTGCCGCTTTGCACCGGCAAATGCACATGCTCGGCCAGTTTGGGCAGGTAAGTGAAGGCTTCGATGAGATCCTTCTTGTAGCCAATCGGGTGCGGACTCGTGAAACGGATGCGCTGGATGCCTGAAACTTCATGAACGGCCTCCAAAAGCTGCACGAAGGGACTCTTGCCATCCACCGCCGGAAACTCATGCCTGCCGTAGAGATTCACGATCTGCCCCAGCAGCGTCACTTCCTTCACACCACGGTCAGCAAGGCGTTTCACCTCCTCCACGATGTCCGCGATAGGCCGTCCGCGCTCCTCACCGCGTGTGTAGGGCACGATGCAAAAGGTACACTTCATGTTGCAGCCCTGCATGATGCTCACGAAGGCGCTGGCCTGCTTTTCCTTCAGCGTGTGGTCGCGGATGGTGTTCTGCGAAGCTTCCTCTTCATCCACATCGACGATGGAAAAACGCTCATCATCCATCTGCCGCACTTCCTTGGCCCGAATGATCTCATCCACATAATCCACCACGCGATGATATTTCTGCGTGCCGACGACGAGATCCACCTTCGCCCTGTCCACCAGCTCGCCGCCACGGCTCTGCGCCATGCAGCCCATGAAGCCGGTCACCAGCGGCACCTTGCGCCGCCGAACCATGCCCATCTTTCCTAGCGCCTTCTGCTCCGCCTGGTCGCGCACCGAGCAGGTGTTGATCAGCACCACATCCGCATCAAGATCCGTCCCCGTCATGGTATAACCACGCTCGACGAACATTTGTGACACCTGCTCGGTGTCGCGCTCGTTCATCTGGCAGCCGTAGGTTTTGATGTGGACGCGTGGCATGTCTGGAGGGGCGCGGAGAATACCCGCGCCCGCCCCAAAGACAACCGCCTACGCCTTGATCTCAAAGATCGCCTCGACCTCGACAGCGGCGCCCGTTGGAAGCTGCGCAAAGCCCAGGGCGCTGCGTGCATGGTAGCCGTCGCCTTCTTTGCCGAAAATCTCATGCAGCAGGTCGGAGCATCCGTTGATCACCAGATGCTGGTCGCTGTATTCCAGTGTCGAATTCACGCAGCCGAGCACTTTGATGACCTTCAGGCCATCCAGCGTGCCATGCGTGTCCCACACCGAGCGCAGCACCTTTTCCGCGCAGTTCTTCGCCGCCTTGTAGCCGTCCTCGGTCGAGACGCCCGCGCCCAGCTTGCCCTTGAGGTCACTGACGTGGCCGGAGGTGATGAGCTGGTTGCCGCTGCGGACGCAGAGGTTCAGGTAGCCGCGAGCTTGTTTTGCGAAGGTGAGGCCGAGGGATTCTGCTTTTTGCTGAGGAGTCATGGTTAGGAGTGAGAAGTGGATGCAGAATACGAATTGGAAAACGAAAACTGGCAAAGAGCCGCAATCATCTGCCATCATCTGCCCATGAGACGCGCTCTGCCTCTTCTCTGCACCTTTGTTGTCATTAGCCTGAGCGCCCAGGTCGTCGATACCAGCACGCTCACCGGCAAAGTCGTCTGCGGCTATCAGGGCTGGTTCCGCTGCGAGGGTGACGGCAGCAGCAATGGCTGGCATCACTACGCCGCAGGTGGAAAATTCGAACCCGGACACGCGCACATCGAGATGTGGCCGGATGTGAGCGAAATACCTCAACAGGACCGCTTCGCCACGCCCTTCAAGCACGCCGATGGCCGCACCGCTGAGGTCTTCAGCTCCGTGCGCGAGTCCGTCGTGCAGCTTCATTTCAAATGGATGCGCGACTACGGCATCGACGGTGCCTTCCTGCAACGCTTCGCCACCACCACGCGTGACAAACGCTTCCGCGAGCCGATGGATCAGGTGCTCGCGCACTGCCAAGACGCCGCCAAAGCCAACGGACGCGGCTGGACGCTCATGTATGACCTCAGCGGCATCAAAAAAGACGGCATCCAACTCGTCATCAACGACTGGAAGCGCCTCATCACGGAAAAGCGCCTCGACCGCGATGGTGCCGCGTATTTTCATCACCACGGCAAGCCGCTCGTCGCGCTCTGGGGCCTCGGCTTCAATGATCGTGAGCCGTTGCTCGATGAATGGTCACGTTTGATCACCTTCCTGCACGATGACGGCTGCGCGATCATGCTTGGCGTGCCCTACTACTGGCGCACGCTCGATCACGACTGCATCAAAGATCCCAAACTGCATGAACTCATCGCCCGCGCCGACATCGTCAGCCCGTGGGCCGTGGGAAGACTCGGCACGCCGCAGGACGCGGCCAATCGAGTCGAGAAAACCTTGAAGCCGGACGTGGCATGGTGTGCGGAGCGCAAGCTCGACTACCTGCCCGTGATCTTCCCCGGCTTTAGCTGGCAGAACCTCTCCAAGTCACGCGGCCAGGAGGCCAAGTTCGATGCCATTCCACGTCTTGGCGGCCAATTCCTCTGGTCACAGGCGCTCGCGGCCAAGCAGGCTGGCTCGCAGATGCTCTATGTCGCCATGTTTGATGAGCTGGACGAAGGCACGGCGATTTTCAAAACGACGAATCAACCTCCCTTGGGTGAAAGTCGATTTCTCGCAGAGCCTGATCTGCCGAACGGTCATTATCTCTGGCTCACCGGCACGCTCGTCAAGCTGCTGCGCGGCGAAGTTTCTGAGGCATGGCCGGTGAGGCTCGAGCGCCGATAAAGTAGGACGACTGTGGCGACAGCCCGGTCGTCTTCCTGGGAGGACGTTACCTGTG
>NZ_JBIIKX010000077.1:0-26343 GCF_044232965.1 Prosthecobacter sp. | reverse complement strand
GGACTGTGCGGACCACTTTAAAGGCGGCTGGCTTCCCCAGTCGCCTTTTCCTTTAGCTTAGCGGGTAAGCCCCCCTGAATAAGCGGAGCGAAGACCTCCCACCGCACCAGCTTGCCAACGCGCATCAACGGAAGCTCGAAGGAGCCGCAGTCGAGCAGGATGGCGCTGGCCGTTGACCTCGATGAGATGCTCATGGTGGTAGGAGAAGATGGCCCGGTGGCTGCGGCAGTGGTGGTTCGGACACCTTTCAGAGCAACCGGTTTGCTTCACACGAGATGCTTCGACCCCGGCGTGAACGAAGACGCAGGGGCAGGGAGAAATGATCCGCCGGGGCAGGGAAGGCGCGTCTTCGATCTTGTCAGTCCTGCGCGAATCTGAAACACTGCGCGCATGAATGCTGACGAACAATCCTTGGCATGGCTCGATGAGCTGGAGGCGCGCCTGCTGGCGGATGTGGAGCTGGTGCGGCAGATGAAGGCACGCCTGGGCCGTGGTCAGCCGCCACCGGTGGCTGCCGTGGCGGCGGCTTCTCCCGCGCCTGTTCCAGCGGCCGCATCACCGGCCCCGGCCCCGGCACCGCCGCACCCGAACCGTCTGGTCACCGATGTGAAAGTGGCGGCGCGCAGCGTCATCACCGCGTTCAGCGGAGAGTTTGGCATTGGCGAGGTGAAGAAGCAGTGCGCCGCCCAGCGCTTCCGCGAGTTCCCGCCTGGCGACGCCCTCTGCACCACCGGCTGAGTTCTTTCGAGCCTCCGGCTCGTTCATCCAAACGGGGGGGATGCCCAAGATCGCTTAACAGCCTGTTGAAAGACTCATGAAGGAACGAGTAAGACGTTCAAAGTCAGATGTCAGAAGTGGTGCTCCAAACGAGGTCCATTACTCACGTCCAGTTGTCGCACTTCAAAGTTGAAAGTATTCCTTGGTGGCTGGTGGTCAGTCATCGTTTACGGAATGCTGCCATCCAAATCGGCTCGGATGGAAATGTGTATCGATAATCAATGGCAAACTTCCTTCCCGCTACCTCGACGGCCCCCTTCTCCTTCCGAGTGGCGATGAAGTCTCGTAACGTCTGAAGCTCCGTGCCATCAAGGAAGATGTAAAGCGAGTCTCCTCTCTTGCGAGTTCGGGGAGAGTCCAACTTCGGCCAATTGCTTGGCCACACGATGGATGCATCGGGCGCATATTCGTAGCCCCACAACATCACCTCAATGTATGGCGGCACCCAGGGCTTGGCGTCGGCGACTAGATACTCGCAAAGAGCCTTGAACGCCTTCATGAACTCAGGCGGTGGCGGCTCCTCACCCTCAATGTGCTCTCGAAATGACCGCCCTTGGGCGGTCAATCCATAGACGCCAACAACTTTGGTGACCTCCTTCTCGGAAATGAAAAGTGTCGTCGTCGGCTGATCGGTTACACCGGGAGCAAGATCGTAATGTCTTTGGAGACCTGGAAGCCGGAGAAGTGGTCGGGCAATATCGACCAACTTGGAGAGCCCATCAGGTGTGAGATGGGCGGCCCAAAGTCCTGGAATCTTGTTCTGTTCTCGTTGGTAAATAACTGTGCCATCGTCATAGGCCACCAGTCGTGGGGTATCAGAGCCAATCACCTGTGCCCACGGATCATTCGTCATCAGCACAACGACAGGTGCGGGGCCTTTGTGTGGATCAAACTCCGCAGATAATGCGGTGCCTATCAGCAAGGCTAGAACTGCAACTAGATGACGCATGGCGCTGTTGGTTGGGCGAACTACTTGATGAGAAACAATTCTGTCGAGTACATCAACAACGTTATGGGCCACGGATTTGTCGAGTGCCAACGGAGTTTCGGCTTCATGGGTGTCGATTATGACCGCAAAGTCTGAAGCGAGCGACGCTCACCTCACCCGATACGCCTCCACCTCCGTCGTGAAGCCAAACGTATTCGGAAAACCACCCGCCTGCTGCGCGTGGTGGTCGAGGTAGGTGAGGCGGATGTGTTGGGCCTCGGTGTCGGGGAAGGTGATCGAGGCGCGGGTGGCTTTGGCGAGGGGGAAGACGTGTTTGCCGACTTCGCGGAACGTTTTGCCATCGGTGCTGACGGAGACGGCGACGGTTTTCGTGGAGCCGATCTCGGGGGTGCCGAGGACGATCAGATTCAGCGTGCGCGGCTGCTTGAGGTCGATGGTGACGTGTTTGGGAAACGTCTCGGAGTTGCCGGTGGCGTAGCTGTTGGGATTGAAGCTAGCCCAGGAGCCGTCGGTGAGGCCGGTGTCCCAGCCGTAGGTGTTTTTGTCGCTGCTGGTCCAGGTGCAACCTTTGGCGAAGTTGTCGCCGAGGTCGGGATCGACGGGCCAGTGCGTGTGGAAGGCGGTGGCGGGCAGGCCGTCCTTGTCCATGAGGTTCGGAATGGCGAGCTTGCTCCAGGCGAAGCGAGCACGACGCGGCTCTGGCACCTTGGCGGAGGTGAGCACGACGCTGTCGCCGTCGATCTTCGCGTCGGCGGGTTGGAAGAGGCCGTCGCGTCCGGCGATCTCGAAATGCGTGAGCGGTTTGCCATCGCGCGCGGCGAGGCCGCTGGCGGCGTGGTCGAATTTCACGCGGATGGCCGCGCCTTCGACAGCATGGCTGGCGTAAAGCGGGCCGTTCGGGTCGATTTCGCTCCGGCCGTAGGTTTGGCTCAAGGCCCAGAGTGAGAGGCGGCGGGCGACTTCTTTTTTCTTCGCGGGATGGATATCTCCGACCTCGCCGATGTCGCTGATGGCAGCCATGCCGGTGTGCGGGATTTTCAGGCACTCGCGCTGCGCTTGCCAGAACTGCGGCAGGATGTCGGCTTCTTCCGTGCCGTATTGCCAGGGGGCGATCTGCACGAAGTAGAACGGCAGCTCGGGCTGCTGAAACACACTGCGCCAGGAGGCGAGCAGCGCTTTCGTTTTGTCGGTGTAAACGAAGCCCTCGGTGTGGTTTGACTCGCCCTGATACCAGATCGTCCCACGCATGGCGAAGGGCACGAGCGGGTGGATCATGGCATTGTAGAGCGCGGTGGGCGTGCCGGCACCGGCGGTGAGTGACTGCGGCTGGCCGGGCATGGCGGGCACGGGCTGTTTTTTCTCCAATGCGGTCTTCACGGCCTGCTGCCACTGCGTGACGGCGGCGAGATGTTTTTCATGCGTGGTGCGATACGCATCACTGCCGGGCAGCTTCGAGCGCACATCGGCGACGAAGCTTTTCAGCTCCGGCACGGCATCAAAGCCCTCGATGCTCGTCCACGGCTCGATGCGTGTGCCGCCCCAGGCGCTCTGGATGACGCCGACAGGCACTTTGAGCTCCTCGTGCAGTCGCAGTCCGAAGTAATAACCGACGGCGGAAAACGTGGCCGCGCTCTCCGGTGCGCTGCATTCCCATTTCGCGGGCACATCGTCCTGCGGCGTGAGCGCGGTGGTCTTGGGCACCTCGATGAGGCGCAGATTCGGATGCGTCGTGTTGGGGATGTCGGCCTTCGAGTCGGACTTCATCTGCATTTCCCACTCCATGTTCGACTGGCCGGAGGCGAGCCACACTTCGCCAATGAGCACGTCCTGCACGCTCACGTTGCCCGCCTTCAGCACCTGCGGCTCCGCATTCGCGGGCATGGGATCGAACTTCACCATCCACCGACCGCCCGCATCGGCCTTCGCGGTCTTCTTTTGCCCCGCGAACTCAACGACGACCTCCTCACCCGGCGCGGCCTTGCCCCAAACGGGCACCGCTTTGTCCCGCTGGAGCACCATGTGATCCGTGAAGATAGAGGGGAGCTTCACGGCCGCGAAGGACGAATGTGGAATGACGAATGACGAAACGAGAAGGGCGAGCAGGATCGGTTTCATGGTGGCAGGCGGATGTTTGCGGGATTGGACATGAAATCCAGCGGCCTGCATTTCTTTCTTGGCATCTGGGGCCGGTCCCTTCATCGTCGCGGCCTACCAATCACCATGCGCACGCTTCTTCTCCTCGCTTTCCTCGCCCAATCCGCCACCGCCGCCGAATGGACCATCTCAACCTTCGCCGGCACCGGCGTCAAAGGCGGCAGCGGTGATGGCGGCCCGGCCACGGCAGCGCAGATCGACAATCCCTTCGGCGTCGTGCGTGGCCCGGATGGCGCGATCTGGTTCTGCGAATACACCGGCCAGCGCATCCGCCGCGTGGCACCGGATGGCACCATCAGCACCATCGCGGGCACGGGCGCAAAGGGTTACAGCGGCGATGGCGGCCCGGCTTTGCAGGCGACCTTCAATCTGCCGCATGAGCTGCGTTTCGACGCCACTGGCAAGAACCTCTACATCGTGGACATGACCAATCATGCCGTGCGCAAGATCGACACGCAGACGAACATCATCACCACCATCGCCGGAACAGGCGTGGCGGGCTACAGCGGCGATGGCGGCCCGGCGGTGAAGGCGCAGTTCAAGCAACCGCACAGCATCCAGTTCGGCCCTGAGGGCGACCTTTATGTCTGCGACATTGGCAACCACGTCATCCGCAAGATCGACATGAAGACCGGCACGATCAGCACCTTCGCCGGAGTCGGCAAAGCCGGTGTGACACCGGATGGCGCTACCATCGCGGGAACACCGCTCAAAGGGCCGCGTTCGCTCGATTTCGACAAGCAGGGCAATCTCTGGCTCGCCACGCGTGAAGGAAACCAGGTCTTCAAATTCGACCTCAAGGCTGGGAAGATTCATCACATCGCTGGAACGGGCAAAAGCGGCTTCACCGGCAACGGTGGCCCCGCGAAGGAGGCCACGCTGAGTGGTCCGAAGGGTATTTCCGTCGATGCCGATGGCAATGTGTGGCTGGCTGACTGCGAAAGCCATTCGATCCGCATGGTGAACATGAAAACGGGCAACCTCGAACTGATCGCCGGTCTGAATCAAAAGGGCGACGGCCCGGATGGCGACCCGCTCGGCTGCAAGATGGCCCGTCCCCACGGTGTCTTCTGCGACGCCGATGGCACGGTGTTCATCGGCGACAGCGAATCGCATCGCGTGCGCCTGCTGAAGAAGAAATGAGCTGTTAAGAACGCTGCAAGGCGGAGATTTCCAGGTTGGCCTGCCGCAGGCGAGTGGCGATCTCGCGTGTGATCTCCTGCAGCAGGGTGATCTTCAAACCGGGCCTCCGCTCATTGAGTGTGTCGAACCAGGTTTTCGGAATGACGACGCATTCGACGGGCTCCATGGCCATCACGCTGGCGGAACGGGGTGAGCCATCGAGGAAAGCCATCTCACCCACGGTCATGCCGGCGGTGAGGACATCGATGCGTTTGTGGGACTTGTCTTCGTTGAGGATCTGCACCTCCACCGTGCCTTGCAGGAGCACGAGCATCTCGTCCGCGCTTTCACCCGCGGTGATGAGTGTCTCGTTCTCCGAGTAGTGGCGGTGTTGAAGCTCCTGTGCCAGGAAGGCCAGATCATCATCCGGGCAGCGGTTGAAGAGGGAGCATGCCTTGAGCTCCAACGCGCCGGAGGGACGCCAGGAAATGCCGGAGACCTCCAGCAACAGCGAGTCCTCACAGGCTTCCAGCGCGGCGTCGAGCGTGGCGAAAATCTGCTCAGCCGGGATGCCGATGCCACGCAGAGTCGCCTGCATCCGGCCCGGCTGGCAGAAGGTGATTTGTACTCCGTGCTCTGCCAGTTGCGTGCTGAGATTGGCCAGCAGGATGAAGCTCACGGAGTTGGCGCTGACGACCGAGCGCAGGTCGAAGATGATGTGCTTGCAACTGCCAGCGGCGAGCGAGGTGGCCTGCCGCACCACGGGCTCGATCGTGGTGAAAGTGAGGCCGCCCTGGAGTTCCATGACCTGGATGCTGGAGCCATGCGTGCGCAGCAGCTCGCGGGTGGAGGGCGGGAGCCTGCGCCGTGCCACGACTTCGCCGCCGTGGTAGGCCAAGCGCACTGCCGAGCGCGGGGTGGCGGTGGGGTTGAGCATGTGCAGGGCGAGTTCTCGCGAAAGGTCCATGCAGACTTTGATGCCGCGAAAGCTGTTGCCCTGGGAGTCCAGCGGCGGTGAAAACACACCGATGCCCAACTGTCCGGGCAGCACTGCGAGGATGCCGCCACCGACGCCGCTCTTGGCTGGCAATCCCACGCGGTAAATCCATTCGCCGGACCAGTCGTACATGCCGCAGGTGGCCATGACGCCTAGCACGTTGTCCACATAGTCGGCAGCGATGGCGCGCTTTTTGGTGATCGGATTCACGCCCTGGTTTGCCAGCGTCGCGCCCATCAGCGCCAGATCGCGACAGGTGACCTCCACGGAACATTGCTGGAAATACGTCTCCAGAATTTCATCCGGGTCCTCGTCAATGATGCCGAAGTTGCGCAGCAGCCAGCCGATGGCGCGATTGCGGTGGCCGGTCCCGCTCTCGCTTTGATAGATGGCGTGGTTGATTGGCAACGGCCTGCCGGCAAAGCCGCTGAGGTATTCGACCACACGGTCGATGCGGCTCTGGCCGTCCTTCTTCAAGATCTGCCCGCTGGTGGCGATGGCCCCCGCGTTGATCATCGGATTGAAGGGAGCACCGGTCCCTTCCTTCAGGCTGATGGCGTTGAAGGCTTCCCCCGACGGCTCCACCCCGATGCGGGACAAAACATGCTCCTCTCCCCGGTCCTCCAGGGCCAGACCATAAGTCAGCGCTTTGGAGATGGACTGAATGGTGAACGCCTGGCGGGTGTCGCCAACCTCATAGACATGACCGTCGCGCGTGGCGATGCAGATGCCAAAGTGGCGCGGATCGGCCTTGGCGAGTTCCGGGATGTAGTCCGCGACCTGGCCCTCTATCACGGACGCATAACGAGAGTACAGTTGTTCGACATACTCTTGGATGGGAGAGATCATTTAATGCGAGTAAGCAAGCACCGTGCCGGGTGGACATGTATTCCTGGCAAGCCGTGGTTTCTGGTGTTCAAAGGCGAATCATTTGGCTAAAAAGCAGCGTTCTCTGTGCCCTCACCCCTGCCATACCATGCTCCGCCTCCTCTGCGCCTCCCTGCTTCTCCCCATCCTCGCTCACGCTGATAAAATCGTCCTCGTTGCCGGTGGTGATCAGGACGCGGTCGGCATTCCCGCCGTGCAGGCGAAGCTTAAGGAGCCCTTCGGCACCGAGTTCGACGCGGCGGGCAACTTGTGGATCGTCGAGATGGTCTCCGGCAACCGCCTGCTCAAAGTGGATGCGAGCGGTGTGCTCACCCATGTTGCCGGACAGCCCCAGCCCGGCTTCAGCGGCGATGGCGGCCCGGCTTTGCAGGCGCAGTTCAATGGTCCGCACAACCTCGCCGTGCTGCCGGACGGCGACATTCTCATCGGCGACACCTGGAACGGCTGCGTGCGCAAGGTGGCCGTCAAAACCGGCATCGTGTCCTTGCTTCCTGGCTTCAAGGCCCCCGAGGGCAAAGAGCGTGGCAATGGACCTTACTGCATCACGCTCGACTTCACCGGCACGAAGCTCTACGTCGCCAATCTGAGCCGCGTTTACGTCGTCGATCTCGCCAGCGGTGAGACCAAAGTCGTCGCGGGCAACGGCAAGAAAGGCAAGCCGGAGGACGGAGCTGTCGCGGTCGATGCGCCGCTGGTCGATCCGCGTGCGGTGGCCCCGGACCGCCTCGGAAACGTGTACATCCTCGAACGCGGCGGCAACGCCCTGCGCGTGGTCGATAAGGAAGGCCGCATCCGCACTGTGGTGAACGCCAGTGGCAAAAAAGGCGGGGAAGGGGACGGTGGCCCCGCTTTGGAAGCCACGATGAATGGCCCGAAACATCTCTGCGTGGACAAGGAAAACAGCGTGCTCATCGCCGACGCGGAAGCGCATCTCGTGCGTCGTTACGTTTCCACCACTGGCAAGATCGAACGCATCGCCGGCACGGGTAAGCAAGGCAGCGCCGGTGTGGGTGGTGATCCCAAGCAGTGCCAACTCGCTCGCCCACACGGCGTCACGGTGCATCCGCAAACCGGTGAGTTGTTCATCACCGACAGCTACAATAACCGCGTGCTGAAGATCGTGAAGGATTGAGCAGAACAAAAAAGCCGGACGCTGTGAGGCGTCCGGCTTGAGACAAATCAGTGCGCGATCAGTTCGTGCCATAGGCCCGGCGCCAGCCTTCCTGGAAGGCATTGCCATAGTCCTCGGTGCCGGTGCCGATCACCTTGCCATCAGCGCCGAAGCGCACCACATGCTCTTCCACCTTGGCCCAAGTGCCATAGACCGGCACATGGCGCTTCCAGCCCTGGCCGGCCCAGCGCCAGACCTCGCCCGCGCCGGTCGTTTTCTTTTCGTCCGGCTCTCCCCAGACGGCGACCACCTCGGCCTTGGTCATGCCGGGCTTGATGGCTCCATCGCTGGAGGTTGAGCCTGCGGGTGCGGACTTGCTGGCATCCGTGCCAGAGGGAGCCGCGCACTGGCTGAGTGTGAGGGTGAGGGCGGCGAGTGACAGAAGTGAGAGGGTTTTGATTTTCATCGGACCGCTTTTCTAGCAACGGCTTTTCATCCGTCAAGTCAGCGGCACAAGGCTTCGACTCAGGCGCATTTTGTTAAGCTCTGGAAATGCGTTTGCGTCGCTCATTCAGCCATCCCAACACCAGGGAAGCGGCGAAAAGAGCCACAAAGATTCCAAACACCACCCAAAGCGGCTGCGTCATGCCGATGAGATGCTGCAATGCCTGCCGCGGAAGCGGCACGGCATGAATCAGCAGCAAATGCACGACGTAGAGCAGCAGCGACTCACGGCCTGCGAGACGCAGCCAGCCGGAGACGGCGTTGACTTGGCCTGCCACGCAGGCCACGAGCACGGCGGCCATCATCACCCAGCCGAGACGTTCGAGGAAGAACTCTGGCGCACCGCCCGGCCACGGTGAATACGGCTGCGCGAAGGCCAGCAATGCTCCCAGCACGAAGATCAGTGTCGCACCACGATTCACTGTGCCATCCCAAAGCCGACGTGACAAAAATCCCGCCAGACCAAAACCCACCCACGGAAACAGCGCGAACCACGAGCCTTGGCTTTGATTGAAATACTGGTCGATGAGCAGCACGCCCGTGCGCCAGCTCTCGGCAGAAGTTTGCAGGCCGACAAAGAACACGAGGAGCAAGGCGGCCACCCCGTTGCGCCAGCGGCCAAAGCGCTCGGCCACCAGCATGAGCATGCCGCTGATGGCGAGACAATGCAGCACGTTCACCGTGCAGGCGGCACGCCAGGCCTTTGCATCGAAGAGGTTTAGCCAGGGAACATGCATCAAGTAGCCGATGAGCAGCACCAGAAGCAGGCGTTTGAGCGCAGGCCACGCAGGCCTGGATGTTCTCGTGGTCACATGCGCGCGCACGAATCCGGCGATCCAGAAAAACGCGGGAGCGATCAGGCCGTGATAGTAATCCAGCTCGTGGAACCAAGTTGATTGTCGCAAACTCAGGTCGAGAAAGGTGTGCGCCGAATGCGTCCAGACCATGCCCAGCACCGCGAGACCCCGAAAGAGATCAAGCCAGTCAAGACGTTGGGACGGGGCGGACACGCGGCGATCTTGGCACAAACTCGTCTGCATTCAAAAGATGACTCCCCGGCACTCGTTTGGTATGCCCTCATTTCCAACCATGAAATCCGTTCTCCTGCTCCCTTTCCTGCTCGCCGCGCCGATGTCTGCGGCTGAAGTCTTTGAAGCCGCGCTGGGTCGCGAGGCCGAACTTCCCCAAGGCAAGGAGGCCGATGGCATCCTGGGCGATTTCGTTTTGCGCAGCGACAAGGTGGAGGCCGTCATCTCGCACAACGCGCCGAACCGCCGCGCGAACATGAGCACGTTTTACGGTGAGGACGGCGTCTCGCCCGGTTGTCTCTACGATTTGACCCTGCGTGGCGCGAACAACGACCAGCTTGTCGCCTATGGCCCCTGCGGACACGGTCCTGTGAGCTATGTGAAGATCGCCAACGTCAAGGAGGACGGCGCCGCCGCCGTCGAGTCCGTCACCACCGCCGCGAAGAACGGCGGCGTGTTCAAACGTCACGAATACCGCGTCAAAGACGGCGTGCAGGGCATCTTCATCACCACCGTGCTGCGCAACGAGACCGACAAGCCGCAGAAGGTGAACACCAAGTCTGATTTCACCCGCTTCGACTCCACCGGCATGACCAGCGATGGCGTTTTCTGGGTGGATGCCATCAATCCGGCCCACAAGTGCGGCTATGCGCTCGGCACGCTCAATGTCACCGGCATCGACAAGCTCACGGACACGATTGAGATGCAGCCCAAGCAGGAAGTCGTCATCTCGCGCTTCTTTGCCGTCGGAACGTCACCAGCGCAGGCGGTGGGAGAGGTCATGACGGTGAATGGCAGCAAGATCGGCACCGTGAATGGGCAGATCGCCGACTCCAAGGGAAAAGGAGTCTCCACCGCGACGATTCTTGTGCCCGATGGTCAAAAGACGATTCCTGGTTATCCCGATGCAGATGGCAAGTTCAGCCTCAAACTCCCGCAAGGCTCTGCGGAACTGCAAATTGACGACTTGGGCCGCTCGACGGCGAAGATCAGCCTCGTTGTTGCCGATGGAACCACGACCTCACCGAAGGTCACGATGTCCAATGCCGCCGCCATTCAATTCGCCATCACCGACGAATCTGGCAAGCCCATGCCTTGCAAAGCGCACTTCGCGCCGCTGGAGGAAAACGTGCCGAAACTCAACCTCGGCCCGAAATGGCGTGCGCATGGCTGTGTGGACCAGTATCACAGCGAGAACGGCCACTTCACGCAGCAGCTCCCGCCGGGCAAATATCGTGTCATTGTCGTGCGTGGACCTGAATGCGGTCATCTCTCGAAGGAAGTCACCGTTGAGGAAGGCAAGACGGTCGAGTTCAAAGGCACGCTCAAGCGCCTCGTCGATACCAAGGGCTGGATCAGCTCGGACTTCCACAACCACAGCACGCCGAGCGGTGACAACGTCTGCGATACCGATGGGCGAATCATTAACATCGCCGTCGAGCATCTCGAATTTGCGCCGACGACCGAACACAACCGCCTTTACGATTGGGAGCCGACGATCAAGGCGCTGGGACTCGAAAATCACATCAAGACGGTCAAAGGCATGGAACTCACCGGCAGTCGTCAGCACTTCAATGCCTTCCCGTTTGAGCCTGAACCGCTCAAGCAGGATGGCGGCGCACCGGTTTGGAACGATGACCCGCGCATCACGGCGCTGACGTTGCGCCGCTGGCAGGGGGAGCGTGCGGACCGCTGGATTCAGTTCAACCACCCTGACCTCTCGAACATGTTTGTGGACCGCGACAGCGATGGCATCGCCGATGGCGGCTTCGTCGGCGTGGGAAGCATGATCGATGGGTCTGAAGCCGAGAACGGCCCCGGCACCGATATTTTGGCAGATTCCCCCTTCAAGCTCAGCCGCCCGGCCGGTTCGCTGGCGATGAAGGTCTCGATGTGCCGCGAGTTCCTCTGGCGGCAGCTCCTGAACCAAGGTCATCGCCTCGTCGCCGTGGGTGTGGCGGACGCGCACAGCGTTTATGGCAACGGCGTCGGTTGCTGGCGCATCTATTTGCCCTCCAGCACGGATGAACCTTCCAAGATCGACTGGGCGGAACTCGCCCCGCATGCCAAGGCGGGCCATATCGTGCTCAGTACCGGACCTTTCCTCGAAGTGACGACGCAGAACGCCAAGATTGCCGGTGACGATGATCGCAGCACCGGTGGCATCGACCTCAACGTTCGCGTGCAATGCACCGATTGGATGGACATCGACCGCGTGCAGGTGCTGGTGAATTCCAGGCCCGACCCAACGCTGAATTTCACCCGCGCGTCGCATCCGCAGATGTTCAAGGACGGTGTGGTGAAGTTTGCCGAAAAGATTCACGTCCCGCTGCAAAGCGACGCGCATCTCATCGTCGTCGCCATCGACGAGGATGGCAACGAGGCCATCGGCTTCGGCACCAGCGACTACGCCAAAATGCGCCCCTGCGCCTACAACAACCCCATCTACGTCGATGCCGACGGCAACGGTTTCAAACCCAACTACGACACCCTGGGCTTTGACATTCCTGCGGGACGTCAGACAGCGGACAAAGCGAAGGCGCAGCTTGTGAAGGCGGGCTTGATGCAGGAGGAGCCGAAGCCTGCGGCGGCAAAGCCGTGAAAAAGCCATGCTCACTCGCCTGGAGGAAATTCGTCACGAAATCACGGGCGAGCGGCTCGAACTCATAGAGTTCGCCCGCAAGCTGCGGCGTGACGCCACGGATGCCGAGGCTCTGCTGTGGTCCTGTCTTCGAGATCGTCGGGTGAATCGTCGGAAGTTCCGCCGCCAGCATCCCTTGGAACCCTATGTTCTCGATTTTTACTGCGCGGAACTGAGCCTGGCGATTGAGCTGGATGGCGGCCAGCACAACAGTGACGAAGGCCGGGCGCATGATGAGCAGAGGGCGGCTTATTTGCGCTCCAAAGGTATTGAGACGCTGAGATTCACCAACCAAGCCATGCTCGGGGACACTGACAGCGTATTGAGTGTGATCTGGGATCGCACACGCAGGAAGACTGAACCCCTCACCCGACCTCTCCCCGCATCAAGCGATGTCAGTTCAGGATAACCAATCGCGGGGAGAGAGGATTCACGTTGGAAGACTCGAAAGCGCTCTCCCTCTTCCCGCCATTGGCAACATGGCTCTGCGCTTTCCTTCGGGGAGAGGACTGGGGTGAGGGGTGAAGGAGATGATTGCCTTCCAAAAGAGCGTGGGTATGGCTGCGTCATGAACACGGATGAACTGTTTGATCGCGCCAAAGCAGCCGCAACAAAAGCCTACGCGCCGTATTCGCATTTCCAAGTCGGTTGCGCGTTGCTGACGGCGCAGGGAAATGTCTTCACCGGCTGCAACGTGGAGAACGCCAGCTATGGGCTGACGATCTGTGCCGAGCGGAACACGATTTTCCATGCCGTGGCTGAAGAAGGGCCGGGGATGAAGATCGCCACGCTGGCGGTCATCGCGCTGGGACATGAGTTCCCGCCGTGCGGGGCGTGCAGGCAGGTGATCGCCGAGTTTGCGGGGCCGGAGACGGAGGTGTGGTTTCTGCGGGATGGAAAACCGTTCGCGATGACGATGGCGGAGTTGCTGCCAGCGGGGTTCAGGATATGAATCCCGCCGCATGACTCTTCCTCCTTCCGTTTCACTCATCGAAGAACCCGCCGGTTATCCGATCCTCGTCATCCATCACGCCGCTGCCACGGGCCGGATCGCGCTGAACGGGGCGCATGTGATGGAATGGACGCCCGCAGGCGAGAAGCCGGTGCTGTTCATGAGCGCGCAGGCTGTGTTTGAGCCTGGGAAGCCCATTCGTGGCGGCATTCCGGTCTGCTGGCCGTGGTTTGGCGGTCATCCGACGGAGTCCGACAAACCGGCGCATGGCTTTGTGCGCAACCTGATGTGGAATGTGGGCGAGGTGACGGAAAACATCGCGGGAGTGACTCTGGAGTTCCTGTTGAGCGACAGCGATGATTCACGCGCCTTCTGGCCGCATCGCTTCGATTTGCGTCTCGAAGTGAAGCTGGGCGCGCAGCTCAGCATCGCGCTGCACATCAAGAACACGGACGAAGCCGCTTGGTCGATGACCGGGGCGCTGCACACCTACCTGTGCGTCGATGATGTGACCGAAGCCGCCGTGATCGGCCTGGACGATGCCTTTTATGTGGAGAGCCGGCTTTCGCCGGAGCGCATCGAACAAAGCGGTCCCGTGTATTTTGATCGCGAAGTGGACAGGAATTACGAATCCAAGGACACGGTGCGCCTGCTCGATAGAAAGGGCCGTCGGACCATCGTGGTCGAGAAATCCGGCAGCCGCGCCACCATCGTGTGGAATCCGTGGATCGAGAAGTCCAAGCGTCTGAGCGACCTGCCGGACGACGCGTATCCGCATTTCGTCTGCATCGAGGCCGCCAATGCCGTGCCGGATGTCATCGCGATGACTCCGGGCAAGGAGCATGTGCTCTCGCAGCGCCTGAGAGTTCAGCGAGATTAAACGTAACGCACTGGTTTTGTGAGGTGTTGGCCGCCACATGGCATGCGGATGTGCGCGTTGCTTGACCCCGCGTCATGCCTCGCCATCACTTGCGACCGTGTCGGACGGCCCTCCATTGATCGACCGAGTTCGTTTGCGCTCCAACCAGTGGCGCAAGCTGAGGTCGATTGTGCTCAATCTGGCCACGACAGACAGCTTCTACGGCAAAAAAATCCGCGAGTGGGAGCTGAAGGTCAGCCGGCTGAGCCGCATCGAGGATTTCATCGCGCAGGTGCCCTTCACGACAAAGGCGGACATCCAGGCGGATCGTGCGGAGAACCCACCCTTCGGCACGAACCTGACACGAGCGATTCATCAGTACACACGCTTCTGCCAGACCAGCGGCACCAGCACCGGGCAGCCGATGGCCTGGGTGGACACGCCGGAGAGCTGGGACGCGATGCTGAAATGCTGGCAGCGTGTGTTTGAGGCCGCCGGGTTGGTCAAAGGACGTGACCGCATCTTCTTCGCGTTTTCATTCGGGCCGTTTCTCGGCTTTTGGACAGCGTATGAGGCGGCGGCGAAGGATTATCTCGTGATTCCAGCCGGCGGCTTGTCGAGCCAGGCCAGGCTGGAGGCGATGGCACGTTACGGGGCCACGGTGCTGTGCTGCACGCCGACGTATGCGCTGCGTCTGGGCGAATTGATCGGCGAAACGTCCGGCGTGGAGCGGATGAGCCTGCGCATCAACAAGATCATCGTCGCAGGTGAGACGGGCGGCAGTGTGCCGGAAGTGCGCAGCCGCCTCGAAAAGCTCTGGGACGCGCGGGTCTTTGACCATCACGGCATGACCGAGGTCGGGCCGGTCAGTTATGAGGCCGAGGACATGCCACGGCAGCTCATCGTGCTGGAGGACGCCTATCTGGCCGAGGTGGTCGATCCACAGACCGGCAAGGAGGTGGAAGATGGTGAATGTGGCGAGCTGATCTTGTCCACGCTGGACCGCACCGCCTGCCCGCTGCTGCGTTATCGCACAGGCGACTGGGTGAAGAAGAAACTGCATCGCGGCCGCTTGATCCTCGACGGCGGTATTTTGAGCCGGTTGGACGACATGGTCGTGGTGCGCGGTGTGAACATCTATCCCAGCGCGGTCGAGGCTGTGGTGCGGCAGTTCCCGGAGGTCATCGAGTTCATGGTGGAGCAGCGCAAGGTCGATGCGATGGACGAGATCGAACTGCTGGTCGAGGTGGATGGCAATGTCGCGAAGCCGTTGCTCAAAAAAATCGAATCCAAGCTGCGTGACACGTTCTCTCTGCGTATTCCTGTCAGATTGGCCGAGCCGGACAGCCTGCCGCGCCACGAATTCAAGGCGAAGCGCTGGCGGCTCGTCACCCCGACCCCGGACTGATCTTTCCAACCATGGCCCTCCTCGAACTCACCAACCTGTCAAAATCCTACACTGATCCAGGCAGCGGGGCGCGTGTGCCGGTGCTACGCGGCATCAACTTGAAGATCGAGGCGGGTGAATCGCTCGCCATCGTCGGCCCGTCCGGCTGCGGCAAGAGCACGCTGCTCAACATCCTTGGCACGCTCGACACACCAGACGAGGGCGAGTTCGTGTTCGATGGCGAGTCGCTGGCAAAAGGCACGCCGAAACAGCTCGCCGCTGTGCGCAGCCAGAAGATCGGTTTCATTTTCCAACTGCACCACCTGATGCCGCAGTGCTCCGTGCTGGAAAACGTGCTGCTGCCCACACTGGCGCTGAAAGCACCGCCTGCCGATGCCGCCCAGCGCGCGGAAGCGCTGCTGGCGCAGGTCGGGCTCAAAGACCGCATGCGGTGGAAGCCTGCGCAGCTTTCCGGTGGCGAGCGCCAGCGGGTGGCCTTTGTGCGCGCTCTGATCAATCAGCCGCGTCTGATCCTGGCCGACGAGCCGACCGGAGCGCTTGATGAGGCCAACGCCGTCGTTTTGACGGAACTGCTGCTGGCCTTGCAAAAAAGCCATGGAATCACGCTGGTGATGGTCACACACCATCGCGAACAGGCGGAGTGCATGGGGCGGATGATGACGATTCACGAAGGTGTCCTGTCATGAAGCTGAAGGATTACGTCATTCAGTCCGCCCGGCACTACTGGCGCGGGCATCTGGGCCTGCTGCTGGGCACTTTTTTGGCCGGGACGATCCTCACTGGGTCGTTGCTGGTCGGTGATTCGGTACGCGCGAGCCTGCGGCGTGTGGCAGAACTGCGCCTGGGCAAGGTAGAAGGCGGTGTGCTCGGCGGAGACCGCTGGTTCACTGAAAATCTGGCCCGCAAAACGAAGTCCGCGCCGTTGATCGTCGCCACCGGCTCCGCCAGCGCGGCGAACGGCAAGGTGCGTGTGAACGGAGCGCAGGTGCTGGGTGTGGACGAGGCTTTTTGGAAGCTTAGCAGGAGCGGTAAGACCATTGAATTAGACAAGTCGTTCGTGGTGATCAACGAGCCGCTGGCCCGCAAGCTCAACGCGAAGCCCGGCGACACGATTCTGGTGCGTCTGGAGCGTCCCAGCGCCATTTCGCGTGACGCGCCGCTCTCCGGCAGCACGAACGAGGACATTTCCCTGCGCCGCACGATCGGGGCGATTGTGAGCGCGGAGGATTTTGGCGCATTTCAACTCACGGCTTCGCAGGTGGCCCCAGACTCGGTGTTTGTGAACCTGGCCGATCTGCAAACCCAACTGGAGATGGACGGGCGAGTGAACGCGCTGCTCAATCCGCAGTTCACCGCGCTACGCGCTCAATTTGAGCAGCAGCGCACGCTTGAAGACTTTGCGCTCAAGCTCAAACGCATCCCCGGCGAGACGAAGGAGTGGGAACTCAGCACCAGCCGCGTGTTTCTGGACCGCAACGTGGCGGAGAAGATTTTCGAGTTCAAAGGCACGCGTGGCGTGCTGACCTACCTGGTGAACGGCATCACCTCCGCACAGGGAGGCACGCCTTACTCCATGGTGACTTCCGTCGGAACCGGCAAGGATGACGAGATCACCATCACGCAGTGGCTTGCGGACGACCAGAAACTCGCGATTGGCAATGAACTGGAGGTGAAATACTTCGTCGTCGGACTGGGGCGCGAATTGAAGCAGCAGTCGGCGAAGTTCAAGGTGGCGGGCATCTTGCCGATGGATCATCCGATGGTCACGAAGGCGTGGACGCCGGAGTTTCCGGGTGTGTCCGACGTGGACAACTGCCGTGACTGGGAGCCGGGCATCCCGATGGACATGAAGGCCATCCGTGACAAGGACGAGGACTACTGGGACGAGTTCAAAGGCACTCCGAAGGGTTTCATTTCACTCGCAGCCGGGCAGAAGCTCTGGGCCAATCGTTTTGGCAATCTCACGGCCATCCGCATGTCGGACGAAGGCCAGACTGCGGAGGCAAAGGCCAACATGCTGGCGTTGCGGCTAAATCTCTCTGACATCGGTCTCGTGCCACGTGATTTCAAAACCGAGGCCGGTGCGGCGGCGAAGGGCAGTGTGGATTTTGGCGGGTTGTTTATCGGTCTGAGCATGTTCCTCATCGCGGCGGCGCTGGTGTTCGCGGCATTGCTGTTTTTGTTCACGCTGGAGCGTCGCGCTTCGCAGATCGGCCTTCTCCTCGCTGTGGGTTGGACGCGCGGCATGGTGCGGCGTGCCTGGCTCATGGAAGCGGGCGTCATTGCGCTCGCGGGCATTCTGCTCGGAGTGCTGGGCGGCATTGCCTACACACAGACGGCGCTGCATGGCCTCTCCGCCGTGTGGAGCGGAGCCACGCAGGGCTTGGAACTCGTGTTCAGCGCGAGTTTTGGCACCTTGTTCAATGCCGCGCTCGCCACGCTCGTCGTGGTGCTGCTCACGTTGTTCTGGGCCAGCCGGAAGCTGTTCAAAGTGGAGACGCGTGACCTGCTGGCAGGCTCTTGGAGTGATGATTTAACACCGCTGGCCGTCCGCAAGAGCTCGAAGATGATGCTCGTCCTCGCAGTTCTCGCACTGGTGCTGCTGGGCGCGGGTTTCTTCATGAAAAACCCCGAGGCCGTGGCCGGCATGTTCTTTGGCTCCGGCATGCTGCTCATGATTGCCGGACTGCTCTGGCTGCGCGGCTGGATGCGGCGTGACAGTGCTGGTCTGGCCAGATCGCTGTGGCAGATCGGCTCGCGCAACATCTCGCGTCGTCCTTCCCGCAGTCTGGCGGTGATCGGCATGATGGCGGGCGGCATCTTCCTCGTGGTGGCGGTGAACGCCTTCCGCATGAGCGCGGGAGATGACACGTTGCGCAACTCCGGCACAGGCGGCTTTGCGCTCATCGGCGAGTCGTCGCTGCCGGTGTATGAGGATCTGAATGTGAAGACGGGCTGGGAAGCCTTTGGCCTGGATGAAAAACTCATGCCGCAGGCGCGTGTGGTGCCGTTTCGTGTTCGTGAAGGCGATGATGCGAGCTGCTTGAACCTCAACCGTGCGCAGAAGCCGCTGCTGGTCGGTGTCGATGCCGCGAAGCTGGCGGGCTCGTTCGCCTTTGCCTCGGGCTCATGGGAAAAAATGGCCGACACGTCGTTTGTGCCCGCCATCGCCGATCAAGCGACGGCGATGTGGGGCCTGGGCAAAGGAGTGGGCGATACGCTGGACTATCAGGACGCGAGCGGGAACACGTTTCAGGTGAAGATCGTAGGCCTGCTGGCCGGATCGGTGCTCCAGGGCAAGATGATCATCAGCGAGCAGGCATTTCTGTCGAAGTATCCTGACGCGGCGGGCTATCGCTTCTTCCTGATTGACGCGCCGCGTGAGCAAGCCGCCGAGATCGCCGCGCATCTGACGCGCCAGCTTGAGCAGCGCGGCCTGGCGCTCGAACCGGCAAAGCAACGCCTGGAATTGTTCATGAGCGTGCAAAACACCTACATCGGCATCTTCACCGTGCTGGGAGGCCTGGGAGTCTTGCTCGGCACGGCAGGCATCGGCGTGCTCATCGCACGGCATGTGCTCGAACGCCGTGGAGAACTCGGACTCATGCAGGCGCTTGGGTTCCAGCCGGGATCGCTGCGCCTGATGATTCTGGGGGAACACAGCGTGCTGCTGGTGCTCGGTTTGCTGCTTGGTGTGGCCACCGCTGCGCTGGCGGTGATTCCGCAGTTGATTGGCAGCAGCGGATCGCTGCCAGTGGCCTTCCTGGTCAAGCTCATCGCAGGTGTTCTCTTTTTCGGCCTTCTGGTGTGTGTGATTGCTGTTTCGGTCGCCGTGCGCGGGAAGCTTACGGAGGCGCTGCGGAGGGAGTAAAGGCAGTCAAATCGTCAAGGATTGGTCAAGGTGGTCAAATAGCACGACACTTGACTGCTTGACCATCGCTTGACCAGTCTGTTGCCGCCTTACTCGCTCTTGAACAGACGCTTGAAGAACCGGCCGACTTCGAGGCCGGTGTCGCCGGTCCATTCCCAGGCGCGGCGGGCACCGCGTCGGACATCTTCGGCGGCGCGTTCGCCTTTGGAGCCGGGTGCGGTTGAACCGGGGGACACATTGCTCAGGCTGTTGCTCCACTGCTGATGAATGACCGCGCCGGTTTCAGCGGAGATGACGATGAAGCCGATTTCCGCGCCTGCGGTGTCTTGCAGCGCGAGACCCCATTCCGGCACGCCGCTGGCGTTGGCTGCGAGCTGGTACTGCACGCTGACGAAGTTCGTTTTGGCGAGCATGGCCTGCTGCTGGGCGATCTTGCGGGCGTCGGAGGTGCGATAGAGCACGCGATTGAAGGCGATGGGCAGCGGCGGAACGCGATTGAGGATTTTGGAGCCAGCACCATTCGCTTTGGGTGCCCAACTGTTGTTTTGGATGGTCAACGCGGCGCGCACCAGTTCGCCTTCGCGGAAGGGATCACGGGCATAGACAGACCACTGGGCAGGATCGGCGGCGCTGGGGGCGGATTGCAGCAGGATGATGCCTTCGGCGGTGGCCGCGCCGTATTCCTGGTCGATGACGGTGGCGATTTCAGGATTGGCCTGGAGCAACGAGGCGCTGGCAAGGAGAAGAAGGAGGGATGATTTCATAATCATGGGGCGGGTTGGATGGGGGGATTCGACAAAGGTTCAATCGCGGCTGCGGAGTTTCGAGAGAAGGCGCAGGATTTCGAGGTAGAGCCAGACGAGGGTGACGAGCAGGCCGAAGGCGGCATACCATTCCATGAACTTCGGCGCACCGGCGGCGCAGCCGTTTTCGATGAAGTCGAAGTCGAGCACGAGATTGAGCGCGGCGATGACGACGACGAAGCCGGAGAAGGCGATGCCGATCCAGCCATTGCCAAACAGGCCGGGAATCTGGATGCCAAACATGCTCAGCACCCAGGTGGCGAGGTAAAAGATCGCGATGCCAGCCGTGGCGGCAAAGATGCCGAGCTTGAAGTTCTCCGTGGCCTTGATGATGCCCGTCGCATACGCGCCGAGCAGGGCAAACAGAATGCCGCAGGTGAGCAGCACGGCGGTGAGCACGATGCCGTGGAAGCTGGCCTCAAAGATGGCGGAGATGACGCCGACGAAAGCCCCATTGGTCACGGCGTAAACAGGAGCGAGCAACGGGGCCGTTTTCGGCACGAAGCCGATGATCAGCGCGAGCGCGAAGGGAACCAGCCAGCCGAACTTCAGCGCGGCACCGAACCAGGAGGGTGGATTTGCCACCGAGACCTGGCCCCAGCTCCAACTGGCGGCGGTGACGAGCAGCAGGGTGAGGATGGCCGTTTTAAGCACGGTGCCATTGAGAGTCATCACTCCATCCGCAGGATTGCCGGTGCGTGATTTTTCAAAGACGTGGTCGCTGAGGGTGGGATTGGAGGTGCGCATGATTTTGAGGGGACTGATTTCGCGAAAAGACTACAAGACGCCCGCAGGTGCGGTCAATCCACCTCTTTGTCTCAATTCCTTGCTACCAGGCCTGCCTCAGCACACCGGATCGGCCACCGCATGATGCTTCATGGCGGCCTTGACGAAGCCGTGGAAGAGCGGGTGCGGGTTGTTCGGCTTGCTGAGGAACTCAGGGTGGAACTGGCAGGCGACGAAGTAGGGGTGCGAGGGCAGCTCGATGATCTCGGCGAGATCGCCCTTCGGCGAGGTGCCGGAGATGAGCATGCCTTTCTCCTCCATGAGCTCCTTGTAGTCGGAATTGAACTCGTAGCGGTGGCGGTGGCGCTCGGTGATGGTGGCGCTGTGGTAGAGCTCGTAGGCCTTGCTGCCGGGTACGAGATCGGTGACCCAGGAGCCGAGGCGCATGGTGCCGCCGAGCTGCTTCACTTTCTTCTGCTCCTCCATGAGGCTGATGACGGGATTCGGCGTGGCCTTGTCGAACTCGGTGCTGGTGGCGTCCTTCAGGCCGCAGACGTTGCGGGCGAACTCGATGACGGCGATCTGCATGCCGAGGCAGACGCCGAAGTAGGGGATGCCCTTTTCACGGGCGTAACGTGCGGCGGTGATTTTGCCCTCGGTGCCACGGTCGCCGAAGCCCCCTGGGATGAGGATGCCCTGCAAACCAGCGAGGTAGAGCTCTGGGCCGGCTTTCTCGATGCTCTCGGCATCGACGCGGACGATGTCCACCTTGCAGTCATTGGCAGCTCCGGCGTGCGTGAGGGATTCGTAGATG
The DNA here is from genome assembly GCF_044232965.1 of Prosthecobacter sp. GTDB lineage: Bacteria > Verrucomicrobiota > Verrucomicrobiia > Verrucomicrobiales > Verrucomicrobiaceae > Prosthecobacter. The sequence goes on along the minus strand of NZ_JBIIKX010000077.1, from coordinate 4,739 downwards.
CTCTTGTAGGCGTCCTGCAATTCGATGTATTTCCCCACGACGCCGATGCGGACGTGATGCGTGGGGTGGATGACGCGCTGCACAAAGCTGCGCCAGCGGGTGAGGTCGGGCTGCGGCGTGGTGAGGTTGAGGATGCGACAGACGTTGTCGTCGAGACGCTCCTCGTGCAGCTTTAACGGCACCTCGTAGATGGTGTGCTTGACGTCGCGCACTTCGACGACGGACTCGATGGGCACGTTGCCGAAGAGCGAGATTTTTTCGCGCACGTCAAGGTCGAGCGGGTGCTCGGTGCGGCAAAGGATGATGTGCGGGGCGATGCCGATCTCGCGCAACTTGGCGATGCTCTGCTGCGTGGGCTTGGTCTTCAGCTCCTGCGCGGCCTTGATGTAAGGCACGAGCGTCGCGTGGATGTAGAGCACGTTGCCAGCACCGACCTCGTGGCCGAACTGACGGATGGCTTCGAGGAAGGGCAGGCCCTCGATGTCGCCCACGGTTCCGCCAATTTCGGTGATGATGACATCGCCGCCCATTTTCTCGGCGACCTCGTGCATGCGGGCCTTGATCTCGTTGGTGACGTGCGGGATCACCTGCACGGTGCGGCCCTGGTATTTGCCGGCGCGTTCTTTGTCGAGAACGGACTGGTAAACCTGGCCGGAGGTGAGGTTGTTGAGCTTGGACAGGTTCGTGTGCGTGAAACGCTCGTAATGGCCGAGGTCGAGGTCGGTTTCGGCACCGTCATCGAGCACATACACCTCGCCGTGCTCGTACGGGTTCATGGTGCCGGGGTCGATGTTCAGGTACGGGTCAAACTTCTGCATGATGACCCGCAGGCCGCGCAGTTCGAGCAAGGTGCCGAGGGAGGAGGCGGCCAGACCTTTGCCAAGTGAGCTGACGACGCCGCCGGTGACGAAAATGTATTTCATGATGGTTCTCGGTTCGCGGTTCTCGGTTCGCAGTTCAAGAGGAATGTTTTTGCAGATGCAGTTCGATGGCGGCGGCCTGCTCCGGCGTGTCCACACCGGGGGAAAGCTCGTCCGTGAGCACCACGCGGATGCGGGAGCCGTTTTCGAGGGCGCGGAGCTGCTCCAGCGACTCCGTTTGCTCCAAACGCGAGGGCGGCCAGGCCACGAACTGGAACAGGAAGCTGCGCTGAAAGCCGTAGATGCCTAAATGGCGGTAGCTGCGTGGCCAGGCGGCCGGATTCCGCACGAATGGCAGCGGGGAGCGCGAGAAGTAGAGCGCGTCGCCGTGAGTGTCGAAGATGACCTTCACCACGTTTGGGTCGCTGATCTGCGCCGCGTCATGAATCGATGCTGCGGCCGTGATCATTTTGATGCTGGCATCGTCGCGCATGGTGCAGGCCAGCTCGTCGATGAGGGCAGGGGAGATCAGCGGCTCGTCGCCCTGTACATTGATGAGGATGCGGTGATCCGGGAAGGATTTGGCCGCCTCCGCGATGCGATCCGTGCCACTGGGATGATCGGGCGAGGTCAAAACGGCCTTGGCACCGAAACTGGCCGCCGCCTCGGCGATGCGGGGGTCATCCGTGGCGATGATCACGTCATCGACCTGCTTGCAGTCCTGGCAGCGCTCCCAGACGTGCTGCACCAGCGGTTTTCCGGCGATGAGGTGGAGCGGCTTGCCTGGGAAGCGGGTGGAACCCCAGCGGGCAGGAATGGCGACGAGGGTGCGGGAGGAATCGGTGGTTGCCAAGGTGGTACGAGCAGGTTCGCTTGAGATGAAGCGGATGAGCGGGGGTTGCAAGGGCGAATTGGCTGCGAGGCCAGCACTGCTCCCCAAAACTGCAATCGGCGTCCCGAATCACTTCGGGACGCCGACTGCGGCTGCCGTTTTCAGGCAATCAATCTTTTAAAGGTCAGGCGAACCTGAGGCTGCCGGTCACTTGACGTGGGCGGAGACGAGCTTGGTCATCTCAAACATCGTCACCTGGCTCTTGCCGCCAAAGACGGCTTTCAGCTTCTCGTCGGCGTTGATGTTGGTCTTCTTGGTCTGGTCTTGCAGGCCGTTCTTCTTGATGTATTCCCACAACTTCTTGGTCATTTCTCCACGGGACACAGGAGTGGAACCAATCACTGCCGCGAGAACCTCATCCGGCTGGACGGGTTTCGAAAGGGCTGGGTTCAGTTTGCGGGCTGGTTTTGGATCAGTGCTGGATTTGGTTGGCATAAGAGGTGGATGTTGGCGTGAGACGGGCAATGGGTCAATAGCGTTGATGTGGCGGTTTGCACCTGGGAAGACGTTGGTGAATGAGGTGCCACATGGGTTCAGAGAACGCAGAGGATTGATTCTGAAAGATTTCCCCGCATTCTTCTCAACTCGGTGACTCATTCATCATTCCTCATTCTGATTTCGTCAGTTCCTCTCCGCCCGCCTCCAGCAGCCGCACCTTTTTCTCCACCAGCGGCAGCCACAGGCTCACGCGGGTGCCCAGACCCTCGCGGCTTTCGATGTCGATCTCGCCGCCGTGCTCGCGGACGATGCGGCGCACGATGAGCAGGCCCAAACCGGTGCCGGTGCTGCGCGTGGTGGCAAAGGGCTGGAAGAGCTTGCCCATCTGCTCGGCGCTGATGCCTTTCCCGGTGTCCTCGAAGCTCAGGCGCACTTCGTAGTCGGTGAAGGTGCCGCTGATCGTCAGTGTGCCGCCATTCGGCATCGCCTGGCAGGCGTTGCGGATCAGGTTGTAGAACGCCTGCTTCATCTGGTTCGCGTCCAGCGGCATGGCGGGCAGATCGGCTCGCAGGTCGAGTTTGAGCTTCACTTTCGACTGCTCGATCTCCGGCTGGAGGAAGCGCACGCATTCATCCAGCAGTTCGCGCAACTGCACGCGCTGGAGTTGAGGCTGCGTGGGGCGGATCGCGGCCAGGAACTGGCCGATGATGAAATCAAGCCGCCGGATCTCGCCCGTGGCCACGTCCAGGTGCTCGCGCAGGCTTTCGCCCTTCGCGCCCATCTTTTTGAGGCGACGTTCGAGAAGCTGGAGGTGGATGGTCAACGAGTTGAGCGGATTGCCCAGTTCATGCGCCACACCGGCGGCGAGGAGCGTGAAGGCGTTCAAGCGCTCGCTTTCGAGCTGCTCTTCGGTGCGCTTGCGGGTCTCCGTGACATCGCGGATTAGCATCACGAAGCCCAGCGGCGAGTCATCGTCGATGCTGGTGATGTAGAAATTGAGGTAGCGGTTCTCGGGGTAAAAAATTTCCAGGTCGCGGCTCACCACCGTGCCGGGCTTGAGCATCTCGTTCCAGTCCAGCCCGCGCACGCCCTGCGCCAGACGTTGTCCTAGCACCTGATCCGGATGCATGCCGAAGAAGGTGCAAGCCGCTCGGTTCACATAGGTCACCTTGCCCTCGGTATCGAGCAGGATCACGCCCTCCTGCAACGCCTCGAAAACCTTCTCCTGGAATTTCTTCTCCCGCAGCAGCTCCATCACGATACCCTGGACTTCGCCCGGTTCGAGGCGGTCCATGCGTTTGATAAGCTTGTCGATGAAGGCAGATCTCATACACTGGCGGTCATGAACGACATCCTGATCGTCCTTTGCACCTTCCCGGACCTCGGGAAAGCCCGCGAGACTGGCACGGCGCTGGTGGAATCGCAACTCGCCGCCTGCGTGAATCTCATCCCCGCCGTCGAATCCATCTACCGTTGGGAAGGCAAGGTCGAAACCGCCGCCGAGGTGCTCGCCCTCTTCAAAACCACGCCCGCCGCCTGGCCCCGCTTCGAATCACGCCTCAGCGAACTGCATCCCTACGACGTGCCGGAAATCGTGGCGCTAAGGCCCGAGCAGGTGGCGGAGGAGTATGCGCGGTGGGTAGGGGAGAGCGTTTTGTGAACCATCTGCGGCACTAGGGCCAAGTGTGCTGCAGGCACACATCAGACTTGCCATCGAACTCTTGTAGCGAATACCTCTTCACGAACTCCGAGATCGACTTGGGCTGCTCGTCACCGAGGATGCCAACCATCCCATTGCAGAAGTGGTAGGTGCTATAATACCAACGGCCATCCGATCCTCGTGCGAGAAAGAGATGGTCCACCCATCCAACGTTGATTCCGTGGTAGAAGGCATAAACGAGGTACTCACCGTTTGTCGTCCATACGTATTCGGGATTCATCCACGATTGCCGTTCTCCAGGACGAAGAAGATCCCTGAGGGATTCCAGCTTCTGATCGGTTTCTGGGCTTGGGATCGACAGTTTGCCTAGGCGAATCAGCGTGGTGTCCTTCCATGAGGTCCGTTCGGCTTTAATTTTCCGGGCTCCGAACCACGTCCACACAAAGAGTGTTGCCGTCACGACAACGCCAAGAAGCACGACCCAGGCGATCACCTTGCCGAGCACGGAGCCGAGCTGCCTTTGCTTAATCATAAAAACAGACTATCGAAAAATCGAAGCCTTGAGTCGAGCTTTTTGCTCCTGCGATACACGGGATTAAACCCGGATTATGCAATGGAGTAAGCGAAGGGTGGTGGTCGGGCTTCGATTTGGCGGAAGATGGCGTCCATCCAGGGGCGCTTTGTGCGGGGTAGCGAGAGCTTGAGCACCCGTTTGCGTGCGTGCTGGCTGATCCACCCGCCTATTGCAAAGCAATAGGACCTTAGCGTCGCCAAGGTCGCCTGATTGTGACTGTTGAGCCCAAAGTGTCGGAACAGACTCATCAGGTTGTAGGCCACCATGATGAAGCGGAAGGAGGCTTCCGTGGCCCAAAAGTCCTGCAGGCAAAAG
>NZ_JBIIKX010000128.1:0-8038 GCF_044232965.1 Prosthecobacter sp. | reverse complement strand
CCTCCATCACACCCCTCGGACGCCGCGTCCTCGTGAAGCGCTCCACCAGCGAAGAAAAAACCGCCGGTGGCATCTTCCTTCCTGACACCGCCAAAGAAAAGCCGCAGGAAGCTGAAGTGCTCGCACTCGGCACCGGCAAAGACGACGAAGGCAAGGACGTGTCCACGCTCTTCACCGTCAAGGTCGGCAACAAGGTCCTCATCTCCAAATACGGCGGCACGGAAGTGAAGCTCGACGGCGAAGACGTCCTCATCATCAACGAAACCGACATCCTCGGCATCATCGCTTAATTCATCACCCCCTAACCCCTAACTCATCGCTTAAACTACTATGGCTAAACAACTCTACTTCGACGAAGCCGCCCGTCAGGCACTCCTCCGTGGCGTCACCAAACTGGCCCGCGCCGTGAAGGCCACTCTTGGCCCAGCAGGTCGCAACGTCATCCTGGAAAAGAAATTCGGCAGCCCCACGATCACCAAGGACGGCGTCACCGTCGCCAAGGAAATCGAACTGCCAGACGCTTATGAAAACATGGGCGCCCAGCTCATCAAGGAAGTCTCCTCCAAGACCTCCGACATCGCTGGTGACGGCACCACGACCGCCACGGTCCTCGCCGAAGCCATCTACGCTGAAGGTCTCCGCAACGTGACCGCCGGCGCCAACCCGATCTCGCTTCAGCGCGGCATCATGAAGGCCACCGAGGCCATCGTCGCCAAGCTCAAGGAAATCAGCACCCCCGTGAAGGACAGCAAGGAAGTGGCCCAGGTCGCGACCGTGTCCGCCAACTGGGACGCCAGCATCGGCAACATCATTGCTGAAGCCATGGACAAAGTGGGCAAGGAAGGCACCATCACCGTCGAAGAAGCCAAGTCCATCGAAACGACCCTCGAAGTCGTGGAAGGCATGCAGTTCGACAAGGGCTACCTCTCCCCTTACTTCGTCACCAATCCAGAGACGATGGAGTGCAACCTTGAGAACGCCTACATCCTCATCAACGAGAAGAAGGTCAGCAATCTGAAGGACATGCTCCCTCTGCTTGAGAAGGTCGCCCGCTCCGGCAAGCCCCTCCTCATCATCGCTGAAGACGTCGAAGGTGAAGCCCTTGCCACCCTCGTGGTGAACAAGCTGCGCGGCACCCTCAACATCGTGGCTGTCAAGGCTCCTGGCTTCGGCGACCGCCGCAAGGCCATGCTCGAAGACATCGCCATCCTCACCGGCGGCAAGTGCATCACGGAAGACCTTGGCATCAAGCTTGAGAACATCGAGCTCGCCGACCTCGGCCAGGCCAAGCGCATCACCATCGGCAAGGAAACCACCGTCATCGTCGAAGGCGAAGGCGGCAGCGAGGCCATCGCCGGCCGCGTGTCCCAGATCAAGAACCAGATCGCCGACACCACCAGCGACTACGACCGTGAGAAGCTCCAGGAGCGTCTTGCCAAGCTCGCCGGCGGCGTCGCCGTCATCAACGTCGGTGCTGCCACCGAAACGGAGATGAAGGAAAAGAAAGCCCGCGTCGAAGACGCCCTGCACGCCACCCGTGCGGCCGTCGAAGAAGGCATCGTTCCTGGGGGCGGTGTCGCCCTCATCCGCGCTCAGGCCTCCATCGGTGACCTCGGCCTCGTCGGTGACGAGAAGACCGGCGCTGAAATCGTCGCTCGCGCCATCGAAGCTCCTCTCCGTCAGCTTGCGGCCAATGCAGGTGTCGAAGGCGCTCTCATCGTTGCCGAAGTCAAGAAAGGCAAAGGCAACCACGGCTACAACGTCGCCACCGCCAAGTATGAAGACCTCATCAAGGCCGGCGTCGTCGATCCTGCCAAGGTGACCCGCAGCGCTCTCCAGAACGCCGCCTCCATCTCCGGCCTCCTCCTCACCACCGAATGTCTGATCTCCGACATTCCGAAGGAAGAAGCCGCTGACGCTGGCCACGCCCACGACCACGGCGGCATGATGTAATGCCGTAGGACGAGTTTCCCAACTCGTTCCACCCCTTTGACCGCGCTGAGACCCAACCCTCGGCGCGGATCGAAAACCCAAAACCCCCACGCGGCCCGGAAGCAATTCCGGGCCGCTTTTTTGTGGAGCGCACGCGTCCCGCGTGCCGTTTTCCGCGTCCTCGCGGAAAACCGTTCCCAAGCATGCGAATGCGTCATCCGGCGGCCAAAGGAGCGGCCATGCCCTCAAACGACATTCAGCGGGACGCTGAATGCAGCACGCGAGGACGCGTGCGCTCCATCACTACCGCTCCGCCACCGGGTCCTTGCCCACAAAAATCCCCAGCACCGCGCCGCCGATGATCCATGCGATCACATGATCCGCGATGTTTACGATGGTGTCCCGCGCCGGGTTCTCAAACCAGATCCACATCGGCAGATCGCACGTCAGCCCGGCGAACAGGCCCGCCGCCGCCACAAACGCGATGCGTGCCGGATAAAACAACGCCACCTGGCTCAGTAGCGCTGCCACCAGCAACGCGCAGAGGAAACTGCGGACAAAGCTCAGGATCATGTTCGTGCCCATGCTGATCTCCCCGCTGCCCGGGCGGATGATCGCATAAACGTAAGGCCCGTCTTCCTTCGCCTTTGTCTGTTTTTCCAAAAACGCCTTTTTCTCCTCCACCGTGGCCACTTTTGGCGCCTCCTCCATCGCGGGCAGCAGGTAGATGCCGTGCCCGGAGGTCACGTTCGCCTTGATCACCTCGGCCACGGCCTCCTCATCACGAAACGAGCGGAATCCGTTCTCATGCCAGCCCAGCACCGTCCACGACAGCGCCTCCCAGGCGAAAACCGCGATGGCGGCAAGCAAAGCTCCGAGGATGATCTTGAACATGCGATTCTAGTAATGTCTGCATGACGAAGGGCAAGCAGCCTTTGCGCCAAGCACCCACGACATCACTTCAGCACACCGGCGTCAGCAGCGGCTCGCCGCTGAAATGCGCCGCCAGATTCTCCACCACCAGCCGGGCCATCTCACGCCGCGTCTCATGCGTGCCGCTACTCAGATGCGGCAGCAAAATGGCGTTCTCGCACTGCATCAGCGCCTCCGGCACCTGCGGCTCGTTTTCAAACACATCCAGCCCAGCGCCGCGAATCACGCCGCTTTGCAACGCCGCGATCAGCGCCGCCTCATCCACCACCGAGCCGCGCGCGATGTTGATCAGCGTGCCCTTGGCACCCAGCGCCGCCAGAACCGCCGCATTGATCAGGTGCTTTGTCGCCGCGCCGCCCGGACAGGCCACGATCAAAAAGTCCGCCGCCTCGGCCAGTTCGATCAGCGATTCAAAATACTCCCACGCCACCTCCTGCCGTGCGCGCCCGTGGTAAGCCACGCTCATCCCGTGTGCTTCAAGCCGATGCGCGATCGCCTTGCCGATCCGCCCCAGGCCCACGATGCCCGCCCGCTTCCCACGCAGCGCATGCGCCAGCGGAAACGGCCCCCGCGTCCACGCTCCGGCATGCAGAAAGCGGTTCGCCGCGATCAAGCGCCGGCTCGTCATCAACACCAAGGCGCTCGCCGTGTCCGCCACGTCCTCCGTGAGCACGTCCGGCGTGTTCGTCACGCGGATGCCATGGCCCTGGCACCAGTCCACCGGCACGCCGTCATAACCCACGCCAAACACGCTGATGATTTCCAGCCCCGGCAGCCGCTCCAGCAAAGGCACGGGCGAGACGCTGCCTCCGGCCATCACGATTCCACGAATCTCCGCCCCGACCTCGGTCAGCAGCGCGTTCTTGTCCTCCGCATGGAAGTAATCGTGGCAGACATGCGCCGCGCGCAGCGGCTCCATCAAAAAATCTGGCAGCGGGGCCAGCACCAGCACGGGGGGCTTTTCCATGAGCGTTTACGAGCGTTTGCGGTTCCAGTCCTGCGGCGGCACCAGGCGCGTGCCCTCCGGCCATTCGGCTCCCTGCTGAATCCAGTCGTGGATGATCTGCTCGTGCTCACGCTCCAGCTTTTCCGGCGTCGGCGGCATGGCGATGGGGTTTTCATGCCCCAGCAGCAGCACTTTGTACAGCAGGCTCTGCTGCGGCGCTCCCGCCACGATCACTGGGCCGCTGCGCCCACCCTTCATCGCCAGTTTCTTCGTTTCCAGGTTCAATCCGGCAAACACATAGCGGCTGTGATGGCATTCCAGGCAGCGCGACTCCAGGATCGGCTTCACAGCACTCACAAAGTCCACCGGCTCGCTCTTCAGCCGCTCAAATTTCAAAATCACACACGCGGGCAGCAGCGCCGCCAGTAACCAAACTCGTTTCATGCCTTCACCATCCTGTGGCCGAACCGCCTGACAAGCGGCGATTCATCACTCACGATTCCGCATCATGTCCGCCACCTGCCCAAAGAACGCCGCGATCACCGGTGCCTCCGTCGGTGGGATCTCCACCTCCTGCAACGCCTCACCCATCAGCTTCATCCACCGGTCCCGCTCCGCCTCACCGATGGAAAACGGCAGGTGCCGCCCCCGCAAACGCGGATGCCCCCGCTCCTCAATGTAGGTCTGCGGCCCGCCGAAGCGATACACGATGAAATCCGCCAGCCGCTTCTCCGCGCCCTCCCAATCATCCGCCGGATACATCGGCCCGATCAGGTCATCCACCCGCACCCGCCGGTAAAACGCCGTCACCATGTCGCGCAGCTTCGTTTCGCCCACACGGCCAAAGAGAGTCGAGATTTCATCCATCCACCCAGTTTATGCACCCGCGTGAATCAGGAAAGTTTAAGTCCCGGATTTTTTATTCTTCCTGCACGATCACAAATGACTTCACGCTCAATCCACTCGTTTCATCGCGCAATTCAATCTCGTGCCGTCCCGGCTTGAGGATGGCGAAGGTGTGGGTGTCTTCCGTTTGAAATTCGAGCGTCGCACAGCACCAGCGCGGCTGATTCGCGCCGGTGGCTTGCAGCAGCAGGCGGTTGCCCTTGTTGCGGATGTCGGGATCGAGGATGACAACGGTGCCGGGGATGGGATTCGTGATGCGCAGCTTAGGTTTCGCATCTGTTTCGGCGAGGGTGATGAGATCGCCGAGCCAATTGGCGCTCGTCGGAATCCACGCGGCGTATTCACGCGGCAGGATGGCGCGGCCACGGGCGTCGTAATCGCCCGCCTGGGCCACTGGCGGCATCTTCTCGGCGATAAAGAACTCCTCGCGGCTCAAACGTGACGGCGGGGTCTGCGGTGTGAGGCGTTTGCCGGTGCGCGGATCGATGCGGGCATGCGTGATGGCCGCAGGGCGCTCAAACCAGGTGGCGGCATGTTTTTCATGCAGATGCAGCATCACATCGCGGAAGATCGGTCCTGCACCGGTGATGCCGCTGACATCCTGCATCGGCGTGTTGTCGAAATTGCCGACCCACACGCCGACGGTGAACTCGCGCGTGTAGCCGAGTGTCCAGTTGTCGCGAAACGTCGAGCTGGTGCCGGTTTTGACGGCGCACTTGAACGGCAGACGCAGCACCGAGTAACGGCCGAAGGCCATCTCACGCGCTTGATTGTCGCTCAGGATGTCGGCGATGAGCCAGCTTTCGTTTTCGCCGAGCAGATGGCGCTCTTCCGTTGCGGGAGCATCACTGCGCAAAGTCCACGGCTTGTATCGACCAAGCCGAGCGAGACAGGCGTAGGCATTGGCGAGTTCGATCAAACGCACAGAGGCATTGCCGATGGTGAGGCCGAGGCCGTAGTGCGCGGCGTCTTCGTTCAGCGTGGTCAAGCCGAGTTCGCGCAGCTTCGGCAGCAGCGTTTCGGCTCCGCCGATGGAATCGAGCACGCGCACGGCGGAGATGTTGAGCGAGTTGCCGAGCGCGTTGCGATACGTCATCGGCCCGAAGCTGCGCAGGGAGAAGTTCTCGGGACGGTAAGTGCCGGATGAGGTGGCGAACTCGATGGGCAGGTCGGCGACGATGCTCGCGGGCGTGGCACCGCGCTCAAAAGCCATGAGATACGTGAACGGCTTCATCGCCGAGCCGGGGGAATGCGGTGCCCAGGCCCCATTGATCTGGCCACCTTCATTCGCGAAGAAATCGCGCGATCCAGCGAGTGCGAGCACGGCTCCGGTGGCGTTTTCGATGACCACGACGGCCCCATGCGAGACATGGCGGCCTTTGAGCGACTCCAAACGCTGCGCGATGATCGTTTCGACCTGCTGCTGAAGCGTGGCATCGAGCGTGGTGCGGATCGTTGTGGCATCGGCAGCACCGCGCAGCATTTCAACAGCATGCGGAGCCTCGAATCCGCCGCTGAAGCGTTGCAGCACGATGGTTTGACTCAAAGCGACACGATGCGGCTTGGCATCGAGCCAGCCGAGCGTGTGCATGTGATCAAGAATGCGGCGCTGGCTCGGCAAAACGGCTTCCAGATTGCGAAACGGGTTCAAACGGCTTGGCGACTGCGGCAATGCGGCGAGTAGGGCACATTCGGCAGGCGTCAGATCGCTCAGCGGCTTGTGGAAGTAGCCAGATGCGGCGGTGGCGGCTCCGGTCATGAGATTGCCGAAGGAAATGCGGTTCAGGTAAGCCGTGAGCACGTCCTCGCGGCTCCAGGACATGGCGAGACGACGTGCTTGCAGCGCTTCAATGATTTTGATGCCAAGCGTGCGTTTGCCGGAGCGCGGTGTGGTGTTTTTGATGAGTTGCTGGTGAATCGTCGAGGCACCGGAAACGACACGCTTCGCCTGCGCATTGTCCCGGGCCGCACGGGCGATCGCGAGGGGATCAATGCCGCCGTGGGAGAAGAAGCGTTTGTCCTCAGCCGCGAGCACGGCGTGAACGAGCGTCGAGGGAATCTCGGCGTATGACACCGGTGGCGCGGAACGTGTGCCGTCTTCGTTTAATAAATGGCGCAGCGGTGTGCCATCGCGGGCGAGGTAGAGCGTGGAGCTGGGTGGTGGCTTGAGCAGTTCATCCGGCAGCGGCACCAGCCACGGCACGCCCCACCCGCCGACTGCCGTGAGAAGCAGCAGGGTGATGAGGCTGGCTTTCCAACGGCGACGCATGCGGAAAGGAACGCGAGGGTGCAATGAAATCCAGTGCGGTGTTCTTGACCGTGAGCTTCTGCGGCGGAGCATGCGCGGCTCGCATGAACCCGCCGCCAACCATCGCCTGCCTCGGTCCTGAGGGCAGTTTTTCGCATCTGATCACGCAGATGCGGTTTCCCGGCGCGGCGGTGAGCCTGCGGGACAATGTGGGGGATGTGTTTGACTTCCTGGCCTCGAATCCCGAAGCGTTGGGCATCGTGCCGATCGAAAATTCGTCTGGCGGATTCATCATCGACACCGTGGACCGCCTCGTGGATGCGAGCTGTGAGCTGCGCGTCCTCGAAGAACTGACGCTGGATGTGAAACTGGCGCTGCTGGGCCGGCAAGGGGAGCAGATCACCTCGATCCACTCGCATGCGATGCCGTTTTACCACGGCGATGAGTGGTTGAAGACGAACTACCCTGACGTGAAACGCGTCGTGGAGCCGAGCACGGCCAAAGCGGCGGAAAAAGCCGTCGCCACACCCGGAGCGGCGGCGATTGGGCCGCGTCAAAACGCCGAACGGCACGGCTTGCAGATTCTGCATTTCCCGATTGCGGGCGAAGTGCCGAACATCACGCAGTTTTATCTCATCGGGCATGCGGCGAACACGCCTTCCCTCGAACACAACCGCACGGCGCTCGTGGTGGAGCTGCCAGACCGCTCCGGCAGCCTGTGCCGCTTCCTGACGCCGTTGAGCGAGAACGATATCAACATGAAGCGTCTCGAATCACGCCCGATTCGCGGCCAGCCGAACAAGTATCGCTTCTACATCGAGATCGAAGGCTCCGAGGCCGATCCGCGTGTGCAGAAGGCGCTGGAGCAGACGAAAGCCGACGGCGCGACGATTCGCAGCGTGGGTTCGTATGCAGCCGGTCGTCGTTTTGAATCCTAACCCACCATGAAGAACATCATCCCCTGCCTGTTGGCACTTTCACTCGGCCTGAACGCCGCCGAAACCATCTCCAAACGAGCGAGCGAGATCGATCCGCGTGCCAAGGAGCATCCTGAAATCGACTTCGTGTTCACG
>NZ_JBIIKX010000022.1:0-87140 GCF_044232965.1 Prosthecobacter sp. | reverse complement strand
GGGTGTCGAGTTCTTCGAGGGCGTTTTGGAAGTGGTAGCGGTTGTGCGGATGCAGGTCGTAGCCGCAATCTTTCTTCAGCGTGAGCATGCGTGTCTGCGGATCGAGCGCTGTGACAGGTTCGATGAAGTTCCACCAGCCGTATTGCGCGAAGATGTCGAGCTCCACATCCTCGGGGTGCACCCACTGCCGCACGTCCTCGGGCTTCACGAAGAGCGTGCGTTTCCAAAGATGCCCCTCGGGCGCTCCCGCAGGCGGAAACGGCGCGACGAAAGCCCAGCCGCCATAGAGCGGATCCTTCGCGTCGAAGTTCGGGTAACGGGCCAAGATCTGCCGCTCGCCATCGCAGAGCAGTTGTTTTGGAATGAAGCCCTTCGGCAGCAACATGGACACATCCGCCTTCATGATCTCACCCTCGTGCTTTTGCCACCCCGTGACGAGTGGCGCACCGATCAGCGTGGCTTTCGTTCCCGTGATCGTGAGATTCGAGTCCTGCGCTTCGAGTGTGATCGGCTGCAAGAGTTCGCTGGTGCCTTCGGGCAAAACGATCGTGGCAGGAGACGCGTCACCGGCTTTGCGGGCCTCCCGGACTTGCTGCACGGCTTGAGGAAGCGAAATCGTGGGTAGAACCTGAATCTCCAGGGCAGAGGAGAGCGAGGGTAGAACGAGGACGGAGAGAAGAAAACGACGCAGCATGAGGCGTGAGCGATACGCGACGATGCCGCGCGGGCAAATGCCGGATGTGGACGGAAATTGTCAGCGGAGGCGGAGTTACTGCGCTCAACCGTCCGCTTGATCAGTTTTCCGTCCTTCCAATCCTCTTTCACAAGCGCCGAAATCCAATTGAGGTGCTCTTGAGATGCATTTAATTTCGAGGCAACCAGAAAGTGACCTGTTCTCAGCGCAGGCATTGAAGATCAGCCAAGCCGCTAAAACGGGAAAAAAGCCGTGACAAATGTTCCTGCGAAGGAATTTGTAGCCCGCGAACGCGATGCCTTTGTCTGCGCAAGCAGAGAGTGTTGCCTCCGGCCTTGGAACCGCACTCGGACACTTTCTTGCCAATGCTTGCCCCGTCCTCTCCCAGCCTTCTGGTCTCAGTAGTGAAGCGTCTGTTTTCACCCTTTGCCTGTTTTGTGTGGGCGTTGGTTTTGGTGGTGCTGTATTTTGGACTCCGACTGGTTGAAAAGAAATTCGACGTCGAACTGCTGGGGGGGGACGGCCATCTGCTGGAGGATGCAAGAAAGGCGGTGCAACAAAACGACTGGCCTGCGGCCTTGAAGGCCATTCAAAAAATTCCAGACGGCCTTCGTCACAAGCCGGAGTTTCTTCGTGTTCTAGCTGACTACCTCAAAGGAACGCGGTCAGACCCCGCGTTGCTCTCCCAAGTGATCGGCAGGCTTGCTGCACAAGGAGCGCTCAATCCAGAGGATTTCATCTGGCTGTGCCGTGACCATCTCTCAAAAGGCAGGACACAAGCAGCACGCGAGACACTGGAACTCATTCCGGCGGCCATGCGCTCCACCCTGGCGCTTGTGGAGATGGAACTCGCGATCCTTAGGCAAGAAGGCAGGCAACGCGAGGTGGCTGAGATGGAACGAGGAATGTTCGAAAGGTTCGCGGATGATCCGGGAGTGGCCCTGAACAAGGCGGTCAGGGATCTTGATGGAACATTCCCGGAGATTCAGCGCTCCGCACAGGACCGTTTGTGGGAGATGGCCCGGCGCGATGATGCGCATGGATTGGCTGCGATACGCCTCCTGGCAAAAAGAACCGGCCACACCCTGCAGGAGACCGAGCATCTTCTGCAATTGGCGGACAAACATCCAGGCACCGCGCCCGCCGACAGGCTGGAGATCATCTCACTCATCATGCGCCTGGCTCCGGAAAAGAGGGAAGTCCTGCTGAACGAAGAGACGGAGCGCTCTAGCCGCAAGCCGGCCGAGATAAGGCCTTTTGCCGCATGGCTGGCACGGGAAAAGGAGTTCGAAAGGATGCAAAAATTGTTGTCCAAACATGCCTCGCTGAGATCCGAGGACCTGTTCATCCTCACGGCACAAGGGCTGGCAGAGCAGAAGCGCTGGACAACATTGTCGGAAATGCTGAAAAAGGGGCGCCAACTGCCTGTGTCCAGCGCACGTGCGGCCACCTGGAGGGCGCTGGCTTCCAAAAACCTCAGTCCTGACAATCTGCAGGAGACGCGCCAGCATGTGCAGGAAGCCATCCGCCACGGAGCGGCGGAAAAGAACACCCTCGCGATCCTGGGGGCCGCCCGTCTGGCGGAGGAATGGGCCATGCCTGATCTGGCGCTCGAAGCCTATCTGACGCTGGCAGAACCAGGCTCCCGGCAAGAGCTTGAACTGCTGGAAAAGTGCTGGCAGGCCGCCGCCACTTTGAAGGATTCCAGCATCCTTGAAGATCTTGCCAGAAGGCTCGCCACGTCATGGCCTGAAAACCGCCGGTTTGAGCTGCGTTACGATTACCTGCGTCTTCTGCGCGGGGAGAAACTCGAGCTAACTGTGGCAAAGTCGTCAGACGCAGATGTCCGCGTACCAGCCGCCACGGTCTTTCTGCTGGAGGCGCTCAAGGCTTACCGGTTGGATGACCTGTTTCTTGTCTCCTATTTTCTGCACAGCATTCATGGTACGGACGGTCTCACCACAGGTGAAAGAGCCGTCTATGCCGGTCTGCTGGCTGTGGCTGCTGGCGAAGTCTCCCAAGCGTACCAAATCGCTGAAAAGATCCGCCCCGAAGGCTTGTTGCAGGGGGAAAAAGCGTTTCTGGAGCTGGCCCGGTAAATAGTTGGTTTCTTAGCCACCTTTCCATGATTCAGATCACAGATAGACGAAAAGGAAAAAGCCTGCTCGAACGAATCCGAGCAGGCTTTAATGAAATCAGATGGAGAGAAGAACCCTGAATCAACGGCGGCGGCGGAGTGCCAGAACGCCGAGACCGATCAAACCGAGCAACGAACGGCTGGGCTCGGGAACACCAGTCACACTGAGCGAGGCGTTGCCCAAACCTGATGCATGGGATCCAGGGGGGGGGGATGGGAGGAGAGTTGCATCGCTGGTGAAAAACCAAAGTTTATGCCCAATAGTGGCGTCGTTGGGAGTGATCCAAGCGTCGCTGCCATTCAGTGCAGGCCCGGAGAATAAACCGTAATTATCTCCTGCTGAAGCAGCCGAAGAAGCCAGTGTAAGTGCTGGAAACCAGAGAAGAGCAAGAGGATCGCCGGTGTCCCACCCACTTCCCAAGTTCAGGCTTGGCCCCTCAGCGAAAACGCCTGCGGTGCCGCTATTGGACAGGTCAAATCTCGCCAGCACCCGATCGTCTCCTGAATTCAGAGCAGCATTGAGTGCCAGAGAAGAACCATCTGTGATTGTGGCGAAGCCATTGTTGGTTGTGTCGGCAACCAGCAAAATTAGCGCATTGGTAGGAATGGCTACTCCAGAATTATTTTTTAACAGTTCGCCTGAAAGGTCGAACAGAATGCTAGCGCGTAGCGAGGTAGTGCTGACCAATACGCAAATGGTGAAGATTAGACGACGGTTCATGTTTTCCAATGAGGCTGGAATTGGTTAAAAACTAGTTGGGATTGTCCACACTACTGTAGAAGGGGTGGGAGATGCTACCTTACGTATAACATAGCCTGATCCTGGCTGAAACACTATTTCATTATTCTTAATAGTACTGAACCCACCTCCGGTCAGTCGCCAGCCGGAACCGCCGAAACCTGTGCCCGTATAATAGTAATATTGTTTGAAGGCAGCTTTGTTAACGGCTGCAGTGGCATCGTCAAACACGAAAAGTTTATCCCCACCAACTCCACTGATGCTGGCTGTCCCAGTAAAGGCACCCGACTCGAACAGATTTGACTGGGTGAGTGTGAGCGGAACAGGAATATCAACAGCAACAGCGTTGTCCTGTTCCGTATTTGCGCTTATTGTGCCAACAATGTAGCGGCGGTCGCCTGATGGGACGTTACCTGTCGCAGTAATGACGGAGGAGGTGGCAACACCATCTTGGCGGATGATGAGGTAAACATCTGGAGAGACAGGATCATTATTGCGAATTGTGCTAAATCCACCACTACTCTTTCGCCAACCCTCACCGCCAAAGCCAGTGCCTGAATAATAATAGTACTGGCCACTAGCGGCGAGATTGACACCTGCTGACGAAAGATCGGGAATGAAGATGCGTGTGCATAATCCTGCACCGCTGATCGACGATGTGGTTGTGATTCCTTGTTGAGAAGGAAAGAGGGTGGCAAAAGTCCAGTATGGTATGATTGAAATGCTGGCTCCGTTCGCAATCCCCGTCCCTCCATCAATTGTGTCACCTGCTGTGTCCACGGCGAGTGTGCTCGTGTTTGTGGTGCCCGAGTCAGCGGAGTTCGCGGTGACGGTGTAATACATGCCCTCCTTGTTGCCAGAACCGACTGACAAGTAGTAGGTGTTGGTCTGACTGCCTGAGGAGTAAACGAATTGGTTCGATGTCCAGCCTGGCAGTCCCTGCACGGTGATGACATTGCCGGAGACGCTCTGAACAAGCCCCTGATAAACAGGGGAGCGGTGCAAGGGCACGCTAAACCGCGTGTCCGAATTGCCCAAGGCAGTGACGGTGTTGAAACCGACGATTGGGCTGTAAATCTGAGCTTGGGCAATGGTGCACAAGGCACACAAGGCAAATATTGAAAAGCGGAGCTTGTTCATGGATTTTGTTTACTTTGGGAGACTATGAGGACTGGATTTTGTTGTCCAGCCTAAAACGAGCGGGTGTTCTTCCTTTCTTATACCCCGTGGGTGGAAAAACGTTACATGAAATCTGGGGGATTTTGCCATCCGCCCTGCCGGTTCACCCCGGCAACTTCATGATTGCAGGATATTGTTAGTGGCGATACCATCTGGCAGTTCTGAGAAGGATCTTCAAAAATTCGCCGCTGGTGCGAATCCAGACCCGTTCCTCACAGACAGCGCCGGATTGTGTGAGCATTCCGTCACTTGAGCACCTGGCCCATAGCATGCCTTATCATGTTGGTGAATAACCGTCTCCATCTCTGCCGCACTTCATCGACCGCAGGCTCGGTGCTGCTGGCGGTGCTCTGCCTGGTGGCAGTGCTGTCTTTTCTCATCATTTCGGCGGTGTCAGTCTCGAAGCAGCATGGCGACATGCAGCAGGCGCGTCAGGGCGTGATGCGCGCACGCCAACTGGCGGAGATGGGCGTGGCGGTGGCGGCGCACCCGATGATCCAGCCGGGCGATCCGCTGCTGAGGCGCAAGGTGTCGGAGATTGAGCGCTTTGAGGTGATCCGCAGCACGGAGGAAAGCCGGCTAAACCTGAATGCACTGCTCACTGAAGAGCGACTGCCGCTGCTGGAGCGCATTTTTACCTCGTGGGGCATTTCCCCTGCGGATGCCCAGAGCCTCGTGGCGTTGCTGATGGACTGGACGGATGCGGACGATCTCAAACGTCGGCCGGACAGCGCGGAGAAACTCGATTACGCCACCTTGGGGTTTCCCGATCTGCCCTTGAATCGCAAACTAGCCAGCCTTGATGAGGTTGATCTCATGCCCAGGGCAGGGGAGCTCCAGGCAGCCAGGCCGGACTGGCGTTCTTTCTTCACTTTGAGAGGTGACGGGCGGCTGGATGTGAGCATGGCCTCCGCCGAGGTGCTGGCCGCCGCGACGGGGGCTTCGCTGGAAAATGCACAGCAGCTTGTGCGGAAACGCCACGGGCTGGATGAGCTGCCGCAAACAACCGACGATGTTCCGCTGGCGAGCCTGGAGGAGGCCCTGGCATTGCTGGGCCTGGCAGGGCAGCAGGCCGCGGATGTCATGCCCTTGCTGACGTTGCGTGGCACGACGCTGCGCATCGAGAGCACCGGCACGGCGGGGGATGCGCGTTGCGGCATCGCGGTGCTCGTTCGCACCAATGGCGGCGGAGCGCGCATCACTGAGTGGCGTGAATTTGCCGTGGAAGGAGCACGTCAGCTTTGACTCTCATGCCTTTTCAGCGTCCATCGTCCTCAGTGCTCAGCTTCCCCGGTGAGGATGCCAGCGAGTCATGGGTGTGTGGTGCCGATGGTGCATGGAAGCGCGTCGAAAATGCCGTTGATGGCGTGATGGGAGCCGGTGTCGCCGTTTTTGACAGCGCTCCCTTCTGGTCTCTGAACCACGAAGAAGCGCCCGATGCGGCCGTGGCATTGCGCTGGGAGGGATTTGGCCTGACGAGTGAGAACGGGGCGCGGTTGTGGACTCACTGGCCGGTCGCGCAAAAAGGCAGACAGGTGCTGGTGGGGACTCTGGCGTTTTCGGCGGAACCCGCCTCCCAAGGCTGGATCAATCTCCGGGCGGAGCGTTTTGAACCCAGCGCCTGCATGCTGCCCCTGCCTGACAACAGCCTTGTGGTCTGGAAGGAGCTGGGACGTTTCGTGGTGGCGTTCACGCGTGGGTCAATGCTGCTGCATGTCTGCCTGCTGGCCTCCCGCAGACTGGATGCTGACGCGGCCTTTGAACTGCGTGATCTGTTCGCCGCCCTGCAAACACACGGCTTCCTGGATGAACTGGCCGCCGTTCATGTCTGGACGCGTTGTGAGACGGATTTCGTTCCGCAACTTGCCTGTTTGTTTGAAGCTGCCGCCGTCATCAAGGAGCCACGTCCTGATCCGCGGCCTCCTGCAGAGCCCAGCGGTCTGCTGCCAGCGCAGGTGGCAGCGATGAGACTGCAAAAGCAGCGCAAGCGCAGGCAGATGTCCCTGATGGCCGCCGCCGCGATGGTGTACCTGTGCTTCTTCGCTGCCTGGTGGCTGCGGCTGCAATGGCGGGAGTCGCGGTTGAATCAAGCGGACAGGGAAGTCGTTGTGGCACAGCCTGAGATCGACCTCGTGCGCGAGGCGCAGGCTCACTGGCTGGAAATGGAGGGCGCGATCAATCCCGACATGTATCCGGTGGAGCTTTTCCATCAAATCGTGTCGCTGCTGCCAAACGAGGGCATTCGGCTGAAGGAATTTCAGATGGAGGATGGCAAGCTGATCGTCAGTGGCGAGGCGACGACGGTGAGCCACGCGCTGGGTTTCAAGGACCGGCTGGCCGCGTGCGAACCGTTGCAGCACTACACCTGGAATTTCCCCGTGCCCTCGATTCGCGAGGACAACCGCGCCGAGTTTCGTGCTGTAGGAACCTTTGAGGGAGGAACTGCGCATGAAGGCCAGTGAACGCAGGCTGCTCATGATTTTGGGCGTGCTGGCCGCCTTGTGCGGCGGAGCCATCCTTGCGCAGCGCCTGCTGAGCCGACAGCATGCCATTGAGCGGCGGGAGCAGACGCTTGAACTGAAGCAGATGGAGGCCCGTGCGATGCTGGCCGGGGCCGGGCTGTGGAAGCAGCGTCTTGACTGGCTGCATGCCCATCAGCCCGCGATGACCAGTGAGAACCAGGCCAGCGAGAAACTGCTCGAAGAAATGCTGGCAGCGGCGGCCAGACACAATCTCGTGGTGCAGAAGAAGCAGTTGCACGAGTCTTCCCGACAAACCTTCTTTCATGAAGTGGGCGTGACTCTGACCATCCTTGGCGACCTGCCCGATGTGTTCCGCTGGATGCATGGCCTGCTGACGCCGGAATCCTTCCAACTTGTGTCCCAGTTGAAAATTGTGCCGGATGTCCAGGACAAAACCAAGGTCATCGCCACGGTGCGTATCAACCGTCGCCATGCGCCAGCGATCACCGCCGTTGAAACTCCGAAGGAGGGGGCAGGATCATGAAGTGTGTCCCGCCCATGCTTGCCATCCTGTTCTGCGGCTTTGCATTCGCAGAGGAGACCACGGTTTTCACCGCTCCCAAAGTGTATCCCGTGGAGCGCTATGAAACTGGCTGGAGCAAGAATCCGTTCACCTTGAAAACCGCCCCCGTGGTGGTGGAAAACGCCTCCTTTGCCAAAGATCTGGCCATCGCCGGCATCTCGGGAGACACGGCCAATCCCACGGTCACCGTCGTCAACATCAAGACCCACGAGCGTTTCCGGCTCAAGCTGGGAGAGCCGGGGGCGAACGGCATGCTGCTCAGCGATGTGAAGCGTGCGGTAAGCCGCAAGGATTCCGTCGTCGAGGTCACGCTTGGTGCTGAAACCTCCAAGATTCATTATGACAACAGCTACCTGAAGCAGGTGGCCGCGACCTCGAACGCCAAGGCGGCGCCACCGGGCAGCCCGCAGGCGCTCCAGCAGTTGCGCCAGACACCTGTGCAGCCTGGCATGCCACGCCCGCAGATTGGGCAGCCGCCGCAGACCCTGCGTTTGCCCACGCCTCCGCAGCAGCCTGCGGGTGGCGGCTTCACCGCCAGCACCGGGGCGGCGGCGGTCCCGCCTGCGTTTCAGGGCATTGCTCCAGCCTCCTTCTTTAATCAAGGAAGCACCCAGGGTTCCGCTGTTGGCACGGCGGCCCCACCAGCGCCTCAAGACATCGTTCCAGTCTCCGCGCTTAATCAAGGAAGCACCCAGGGGGGCGCCGTTGGCACGACGGTCCCGACCCTCACTGTCAATACATCCGGCGGCATGAACCTTTCCGTTTCCAGCGGAGCCCCAACCGGAAGCCAGGGCGTTACCAACCCGTCTCAAGTCTCCCAAGTTGCCAGCGCGGCACCTGTGCCGGTGCGCCGTCGGATGATCACGCCTGTTAACAACGTTCCGCCGGTCCAGCAGTGACCCTCCGCCTCATGAAATCCATCCACCAGACCAGTCTCATCTGCGCGGCCATACTCACGCTGGTTTGCGGACTCACCCAGGCCCAGACACCCTCTGTACCGCCACGCATCCGGCCCAACGCGCCCCCAGGAGCGCCGCCGCCTGCGACGGTGCCGCCGGCTGCCGCCCTCCTCCCCCCTGCCTCGGCCAAGCCCGCCAATCCGGTCCCGCCGCCTTCAGGCAAGTATTACATCGACTACCCCGCCAGCCCGCTGGCCGAGGTGCTGGAGGATTACTACGCCGCCACCAAACGCCGGGTGCTGCGGGACCGCGGACTCGAAACCGCCACCGTCTCCATTGAGGTTCCTGGCGAGTTCACCGCAGAGGAATATCAAAGCATCATCGAAAAGGGCCTGCTCATGCACGGCTACGCGCTCGTGCCCAGCGGAGACAACTTGTTCAAGCTCGTCGCAGCCGAGCAGGGCACCTCACCCGCATCTCAGGGCGTGCCGGTCATTCTGCGCTCGGAAGACCTGCCTACGACCGACCAAGTGGTCTCCCACGTCATCCAGCTCAATTACCTCCAGGCCGAGGAGGCCTCCACCGCGCTCCAGCAGCTTATCCCGCTGCATCCGTATGGAAAAATCCTCGCCATGGCCAATGCACGGGCGCTTGTGATCACCGAGGCCTCGCAGACCATTCGCGCCTACCTTGATCTCGTGCAGCAGGTGGACGTCTCGCCCATGGAGACCATGCAGAAGACCTTCACGCTGCAACGTTCCACCGCGTCCGAGGTCGTCGAGCAGCTCTCCTCGCTCCTTGGTCTCGGCGGCAGCGGAGGAACTGGCGGTGGTGCCACCGCGCGGCCTATGACCGGCGCAGCCGCCATTCCCGGCCAGCCAGCCGGCGGCGCTCCTGCCGCGGCAGTCGGAACATCCGCAGCGATGGGTGGCGCGGGGGGCGTCAGCCCGGAATCCTCCAAGCCCATCCTTCAGGTTATCGAGCGCAACAACGCCATCCTCGTCATCGCGCGGCCGACTGACATGCAGCGCATAGAAAGCCTCATCACCGAGCTTGACGCCGAGTCCACCACCCGGCGCTACTTCTCCCGCCGCCTGAACTACCTCGACCTCACCGTCTTCCTCAAAATCGCCGAACAGGCCCTGCAAAGAAATTCCAAGACCGGCGGCTCCCAGAACAGTCTGGCATCGCAGACAAACACCCCCAGCGGCGCCCCCCCAACCAACAACACCTTCGGCAACAACTCCTCCTTCGGCTCCAATTCCGGCCTCAACTCAGGACTCGGCGGCGGTCTGGGCGGCGGCCTCGGTTCGAGCGGAGGTGGCATGAGTTCAGGCTCAGCCCCTCAGTTGGACGTCACCAAAAAGCCCCTCAGCGTCCTCATCGCCAACACCCTCGTCATCGCCGATCCCGCCAGCTCCAAGTTCTTTGCCAGCGGCCCGCCGGATCAGATTCAGGCGCTGGAAGAGCTGGCTGACGAGTTGGACGTGCGTCCGCGCCAGATCCACCTCTCCGCCATCATCGGAGAGTTCACCCTCGGGGATGATTTCAACTTCGGACTCGACTGGATTCAAACCCTCAGAAAGGTCGGGGAGGAGGATCTCGTCGGCGGTGTGCTTAATACCCAAGGCACAGCCTTTGCCAATCCCGCCAACCTTCGGGACATCACGGGATTTCTTGCCGCAGGAGGTCCCTCCGCGCTCTCCGGCCTCACGGCCTACGGCCAGATCGGCAAGAACCTCAACGTCTTCCTGCAGACCCTGGAGAGCACCCGCCGCTTCCATGTGCTGCAAAAGCCCACCGTCACCACGCTCAACCACCAGCCCGCCACCATCTACATCGGCCAGCAGATCGCCATCGCCGGCCAGACGTACACGAATGGAGCCACCGGCAACAACGGCCTCGGCTTCACCTCCACCACCCAGTACATCCCCGTCCGCCTCCAGCTCGATATCACCCCTCACATCTACAACGACAACGAGGTCATGCTCGAGTTCAAGCAGCAGAACAACGACATCAGCGGCTTCAACACCATCGGCGGCAATCGCGTGCCCAACATCTCCGAGCAGGGCATGCAGAACAGCCTCATCGTCCCAGACCGCGCCACCGCCATGCTCGGCGGCCTCATCACTGAGCGCGACACCAAGAACAACAACGGCCTCCCCTTCCTCGTCCGCATCCCCATCATCAAGCACCTCTTTGGCAGCACCAACAACACCAAAGAGCGCCGTGAGCTCATGATCTTCGTCCAGCCCCGCATCATGCCGGATGAGACATCCCAGATGCTCGATCAGGCCAAAATGGGCGACCATATCGCCGGATACAACGAAACCGTCCAGTTTGGCGGCATGCCGGAAACCGTCGTACCCAAAGCCCTTCCCGCCGACAACAAGCCCAACGACCTCCTGCCACCGCCAGCGATTGTGGCGGAACCCAAAAAAAGCTTCTTTGGCAGGATGAAGGGCTTATTTCAAAAATCGAAACCTTAGGATATCCTCCAATCAGGCCGCGAAAGCCGCCAAATACAGCCTGCGCCTCCAGTGACCCGCTGAAACACCCGGCAACAGCTGAAATGAATTCGGTAAGGGATAATTGAAATATTGGCGCCAAGACAGGCAGAGACACCTCGACCTAATTGCAAGGCATGGAATTGTGGAGTTTTTTGAAAGCAGACGGTATTGCTAGCTGACTTTGTTGCCTCAAAGTAAACGACGCAGGAGTGAGCGTTAGACGACACTACAAGCGCATCCACTGGGTCGAGCCCTCTACACTCGCCATTTTATTATCGAAGGAATACAGAAAAACCTCACCGAATGGCGCGGCTTTTTCCGCTCGGATATTTTTTGGCGAGTTTCCAAGGCTGATTTCAGTGAAACGTGGCTCGGTTTGGGTGGCCGCGCTTGACCTTCATCAGGCGCTCATGAAGGATGCACCCCATCCACCATGAAACGCCTACTTTTGCCCGCCCTGCTGCTTTTCGGAGCCGCCTTCGCCGCCGATGAGCCCAAGACCGTCGAGGCTCCAAAGGAGTTTGTGTTGTTCAACGGCAAGACCCTTGATGATTGGGAGTCGGTGGACATCGGGGGCAGCGGCGTGGTGGAATTGGAAGGAGACGTCATGATCATCAACCAAGGCGAGAGCATCAGCGGTGTGGTTTACAAGAAAGCCGCCACGCTTCCGCTCACCAACTACGAGATCACGCTGGAGGCCAAGCGCCTGCAAGGCGTCGATTTCTTCGTCGGCCTGACCTTCCCGGTCGGAAACGTGAAGACTTGTGCCACGCTGATCTGCGGCGGCTGGGGCGGCAGTGTCACCGGCATCTCCTCCATCGACGGCTTCGACGCCTCCGACAACAACACCTCCAGCTACCAGCGCTACGAGGATGACAAGTGGTACACCATCAAGCTTCGCGTCACCCCGGAAAACCTCAGCGCCTGGATCGGTGAGAAGCAGGTTATCGACGAGGACATCAAAGGCAAAAAAATCGCCGTTCGTCCCGGCCCCATCGAAAGCTATCTGCCGCTCTCCCTGACGACCTTCAACACCACCTCCGCCATCCGCAACATCAAGCTCACTCCGATTGCGGAGAAAAAATGACGCGCATTCCGTCTCTGGTGCGCCCCCTGGCACTCCTGGCTTGCGTCGGCCTAATGTCATGCACTTCGGTGCTGCGTACGCAGGTTTCACGTGAGGAAACCCGGCTCACAGAGCGTGAGAAGCGCCACATGGCCGGCCTGCTGGAGGAAATGGCCTCGGGTTGGGATGGCATGCGGGTTGGCAAGATCAGTGAGCGACGCAAGGCGCAGGATCGCTACGACAAGGTGCTCGCTGAGTTCTTGCGCGAGTGGGATCGCCACCAAAGTCCGCGCTACTGGCAGTCCGGCACGGTCTTTGCCTCCAAGAAGCAGTCCTTCAGCATCGAGTTCGATGCAGCGGCTAATCAGCATTTTGAGGTTCCGCCGCCGCAGATCGACCAGCTCATTTTGCCGTATCGTATCAAGCCGCGTGTCACCGACACCGAGGCCCAACGTCCTGGAGTGGGGGTGCCGCTCGTTGGTCACATTCGCCGCACCAGCGAGGTGCGGGAAGAACAGCCCTTTCTGCCTCCCAACGGTGGCAATCTCACCCTCACCGCCGTCATGGAGGTGGGTGACGCGCCTGCCGACACCCTCCGTCCGCGTCGTTGCCGCCTGCACATGCACAACACCCTGAACGTGGACACCGTGAAGCTGCGCGATGATGAGCGCCAGCTCGCCGCGAACTTCACCGCCTCCAAGCAGCTCGCGCTGTCCAAAAAGTCGCTCAATCTCTTCAAGTGGCTTGGCTTGCTCTATCCCGAGCGCACGCTGGCGGACTGCCAGCTCTACCGCATGGATGTCTATGATCCGAAGCGCATCCCGGTGGTCTTTGTGCATGGTCTCATGTCCGATCCGCACATCTGGCTGAACGTGGTGAATGCCATCAGCGCCGATCCCGAACTGCGCGCCGCCTACCAGCCCTGGTTCTTCCTTTATCCCTCTGCGCTGGGCATCCCTCAGTCCTCCGCCAAACTGCGCGACTCGCTGCGCCAGATGCTGAAGCACTACGATCCCGACCACAACGATCCTGGGCCGAAAAACATGGTGCTCGTCGGTCACAGCATGGGTGGCCTGCTCAGCCGCATGCAGGTCATTGATCCAGGGGCCAAGCTTTGGAACGCCCTGCTCAGCGCTTCGCCGGAAAAGCTGCGTATTTCGGACGCCACCAAAGATCGGCTGACCCAGAATCTCAGATTCAAAGCTCAACCCGAGGTCAAACGCCTCATCTTCATCACCACCCCGCATCGTGGCAGCAACATCGCCAGCAAGGGCATCGTCCGTCGCCTTTCCACGCTCATCCGCCTGCCGTTCGACACGCTGCGCATGTCCCAGGAACTGCTTTCTGGCAACACCGACGCCCTGTCTCCCGAGATTCGTGACGGGGGCATCTACAGCTTCCTCAGCCTCGGCATGCTCTCCGACAAGCACCCGTTTTACAAAGGCCTCAACGCCGTGCCCATCCCCGTCGCGCACCACTCCATCATCGCGCAACTCGGGAAAAACAGCCGGCTCAAGGACTCGGACGGCGTTGTGCCTTACTGGAGCTCCCACCTCGACACCACCCAGTCCGAGAAAATCGTCCGCGCTTGGCACGGCTGCGTGGAGAAGCCCGAGGTTGTGGACGAGATCGTGCGCGTGCTTAGGGAGCATCTGCGGGAGCGCGGATCGCCCTCACGTTGAAAAAATCGGCCTGCATGTGCCGCGGCGGGCGGCTTCAGGACACTCGATCAATGCCAATGTTGAACCTGGCTGGTTTGGTTCGCGGCGATTTTGACCGCCGTTTTCTTCATAGAGGGACAGACACTTTGCTCATTGCTCAGGCAGACACTTTGCTCAGGCATGTGAATCACAGCAGCCCCGGCGGTTCTGCACTAGCGTTTTGTTCGGTTCGGCATTCACTCCTGTCGGCTCGCATCCGAATCCCGTAAAAATTCATACACAGTCGACCTGAACTTGAGTCCTCCGCTAGGTGTATGGATGACATAGACGTCACAACCGTGGTTGCGCGCGACGGCAACAATTGGAGCTAAATGCCCGGCCTCGCGATCGAATTCTTCTGTGTCTCCGGCGATATGGACGTTAACGACAATTGCCGGACGTGTGCCGGGAATTCTGTCGTTGTTTCGGCTGAAGTACTGTTCCAACATCCGCACGAAATCGTCTTGCGCAAAGGTGGTCTCACTGTGTTCGGTTCTGTAGCGGTCAGTTCCCACGAGGTGAAGTTTAATAATCGTTGGAACGTGAACCACACTTGATGTGGACCGTTTCATCGGCGCACCAGCGCAGCTTATCAAAAAGAGCGAAGCAAAGAGACAAGATCGATGAGAGCGCATGATTGCTAGCAGAACGGGGGCGGGTTGAGGTAAAAGGGGCTTCACGAACCAAAACGGAGGGTTTTTATCAATGAGCCGATTGCAGCGAAAAAGTTGCGGGAGGTCAAGCCTTGGGTGTGGCGAGTGGACGAGGGAGGCAGTGGGGTGTCTGCTGCGTGAGCATCTTCGTGAGAAGGGAACTCCCGCGAAGCAGCGTTGATGAGGAACCCACCTCATGAATGTCCGTCTTCCTCTCCTCCTCGCTGCTGCTTTGAGCCTGCACGCCGCAGCCGAACTGCCCTTCACCCAGGTGCCGGTCGAATTCGCCGGCCAGTTCTCGCCGGGCAAGTCACCGCTCGTCTTCAACGACGGCACACCGGTCAAAAACGCTGATGATTGGAGCAAACGCCGCGCGGAAATCCTCGCCGACTGGCATTCGATCATGGGCGCGTGGCCTGCTGTGATCGAGAAGCCGAAGATCGAGGTGCTGGAGATGAAATCGCGTGGCGAGGGCATCTCCCAGCAAAAAGTCCGCGTCGAAATCGCCCCCGGTCAGACGGGTGATGGCTACTTGCTGCTGCCCTCCGGTCGTGCGCCGCATCCGGCTGTCTTCGTGCCCTACTACGATCCCGAAACTAGCGCTGGCTTGAGCGAGAAGCCGCTGCGTGACTTCGCGTGGCAGCTCGCCCGTCGCGGCTTCGTCACCCTCAGCATCGGATCGCCCGGTGGCGATGCCCGGCTGCCCGTTTTGAGCACAGAAGCGAAATGCCAGCCGCTCTCTTACCTCGGTTACGTCAGCGCCAACATGTGGCAGGCCCTCGCCTCGTTACCGGACGTGGATTCCAAGCGCATCGGCATCGTCGGGCACTCGTACGGTGGCAAGTGGTCGCTGTTCGGCTCCTGCCTGTTCGAGAAGTATGCCTGCGCCGTGTGGAGTGACCCCGGCATCGTCTTCGATGAGACACGCGGCAGTATCAACTACCAGGAGCCGTGGTATCTCGGCCTCGATCCCTCGCTCACCCGCAAGCCGGGACTCGTCAGCGCTGAAAGCCCGCGCACCGGCGCTTACAAGACACTCATCGAGAAAGGGCACAACTTGCAGGAACTCCACTCCCTCATGGCCCCGCGCCCCTTCCTCGTTTCCGGCGGCGCTGAAGACCCGCCCAAGCGCTGGGCCGCGCTCAACCACAGCATTGCCGTGAACCAGCTCCTCGGCGTCAAAGACCGCGTCGCCATGACCAATCGCGAGAAGCACGACCCCAACGAGGAATCCAACGAGCAGATCTACCGCTTCTTTGAGTTCTGGCTGAAGCGCTCAAAAGAGGCTGATGAATGACAGACATAATCTCCGCTTTCTCTAAGACTCAGCGGTGTCAAACAGCTCTCCCCAACCTTGGCTTGGTCGATGTCAGGCCTCAAAGCGACACGCCCCGCTTCCAGGGCAGGAAATCATCTTGGCCTAGCGCCACAGCCTTCGGCGTGTAGTCACCGCTGGCGGTGGCGATGACGAGTTCGAGCATGTCCTCACCCATTTGCTCGACGGTCTTTTCGCCGGTGATGATGGGGCCGGTGTCGAAGTCGATGATGTCGGGCATGCGGCGGGCGAGGTCGCTGTTGGTGGCGATTTTGAGGGTGGGGCAGACGGGATTGCCGGTGGGGGTGCCGAGGCCGGTGGTGAAGAGCATCATGTTGCAGCCGCCGCCAGCGAGCGCGGTGGTGCTTTCGACATCGTTGCCGGGCGTGCAGTAGAGCGTGAGGCCGCCGTGCTGGCGGATGGGCTCGGCGTAGTCAAGGACATCGACGATGGGGCTGGTGCCGCCTTTCTTCGCGGCACCGGCGGACTTGATGCCGTCGGTGATGAGGCCGTCGCGGATGTTGCCGGGGCTGGGATTGGCATCGAAGCCGGAACCGCAGGCCTGGGCCGCGCCTTCATAAGCGCGCATGAGGTGGACGAATTTGTCGGCGAGGGCGGCGGTGACGCAGCGGTCACTGAGGCTCTGCTCGACACCGCAGAGTTCGGGGAACTCGCTCAACACAGGCGCACCGCCGAGCGCGGCGAGGAGATCGGCGGTGTGGCCGATGGCGGGATTGGCGGAGATGCCGGAGAAGCCGTCGCTGCCGCCGCATTCGACGGCCATGATGAGGTTGCTGAGAGCGCAGGGTTCACGCGTCTGCTCATTGGCGGTGGCGAGGCCGAGGAAGGTGTCGCGGATGGCGTTGGCCATCATGTCGCGCTCGGATTTGCTCTTCTGCTGCTCGTAGATGAGCAGCGGCTTGTTCATCTGCGGATAAAACGCGGAGAGTTCCTGCTCCAGCAGGCTGACCTGGGCGTGCTGGCAGCCGAGGCTGAGCACGGTGGCTCCGGCGACGTTGGAGCTGTTGATGTAACCAGCAAGCAAACGGCACAAAGCCTGCGCATCCTGCCGCGTGCCACCGCAGCCGAGGCCGTGTTCGAGGAACTTCACGCCGTCGATGTTCTTGAAGACACGGGCTGTGGCGGCGGAGGTTTCTGCTTCGAGCATGGCGGCCTCGATTTGCTCCCTGGAGGCACCTTCGCGCTGCATCTTCACCAAACGATGCGCGAACTGCTCATACGGCGAGGTTTTGCCGTAGCCGAGGCTGCGGGTGAGCGCCTCGCGCATGAAGGCGAGGTTGCGGTTCTCGCAGAAGACGAGCGGGATGACGATCCAGTGGTTCGCGGTGCCCGCAGGGCCGTGGGAGCGCTTGAAGCCGTTAAAAGTGCGGTTCCGCCACTTCGAGACATCGGGCGGCGTCCAGGTGTAGTCGTTCTGCTTGCCGCTGAAGGCGGAGGTAGCGTGGACGACGTTGTGCGTATGAATGAGCTCACCCGCCGCGATGGGCTGCGTGGCTTTGCCAACGGTGACGCCATACATGGTGACGATGTCGCCCACAGCGAAGTCATGAGCGGCGAACTTCTGCTTGGCGGGGATTTTTTCGCGCAGCTTCCAGCTTTGGCCGTTCAGGGCGACGACGGCTCCGGCTTCGAGGTCGCGCAGGGCCACGAGGGCGTCGTCGGAGGGGTGGACTTGGAGGATGGGAGACATGGGAACGAGAAATAAAGCGCGGGCCGGGGAAGGGAAGGCTGAATTTTGATCTTTGCTCTTTTGGGGGGAACGGCTTAGATGAGTTTTTATGCTCGAAATCAACAATCTCTCCCACGTTGTCCCCGGCAAGCACAAGGAACCGCTGCGTGTGCTGGAACAGGTCAGCTTCATGGCACCGGGCGGTCATGTTTTGGCGGTGATCGGACCGTCCGGCAGCGGCAAGACGACGCTGCTGCGCATCCTGGCCGGTCTGACCGACCCCGAGGCCGGTGAGATCACCCTGCGCGGGCGCGACTTGCTGAAGCAGCCGCTATATCCGAACCAGCTCGGCTGGGTGCCCTCCGGTGACGACAGCCTGATCGATCACCTCACAGTGCGGGAAAATCTCATCAGCGCGGCGCTGCTGCGCGGCGCGGGCCGCACGAAGGACGAGATGCTCTCCCGTGTGTCGCATGTGCTGGTGACGGTGGGGCTGGAAAACATCGCCACGGAGCGCACCTCGGAGCTGGCGCTGCCGCAGCGACGGCGGCTGAAGCTGGGCCTCGCCCTGGTGGCGGACCCGGTGATCGTGCTGTGCGATGACTTCACCGTGGGCCTGGATGTGCGCAGCGAGCGCGAGTTTGAGGCGCTGCTCAAGCTGGTGGCCTGCGACCGGCCGGACCGCATTGTGATTCACGCGACGGATGCGCTGTCCAACCTAAGCGCCTACGACACGGTGGTGGTGCTGCACGAGGGCTATGTGGCCTTCCACGGCCCGGCACGCGCGATCCCGCACTACTTCACGGTGCCGACCTATGACGAAGTCTATGCACGTCTGGCGAAGCGCCCCGCGCAGCGCTGGGGCGACTCGTGGATGAAGCACCGCGACTCTTATTATGCCGCCTTCAAGCTGGGCGCGAAGGCCGAGGAACTCTCTCCTGCTGAAGAAGATCCCGGTGACGCCGACCGCACCATCGTGATGAAGCAGCGCGGTGAGGATGAGGTGGAGGAGGAAAAGAAAAAAACCGCCGAAATCGAGGTGCGGCCCATCATTCCGCTGCCGGGCGCGTTCAGCCAGGCTCAGCATC
Source organism: Prosthecobacter sp. (assembly GCF_044232965.1). GTDB lineage: Bacteria > Verrucomicrobiota > Verrucomicrobiia > Verrucomicrobiales > Verrucomicrobiaceae > Prosthecobacter. The sequence goes on along the minus strand of NZ_JBIIKX010000022.1, from coordinate 68,425 downwards.
TGGTGCGCCGCCGCTGGTCGCTGCTGAGAAGAACACCGCGTGAATGGATCGTGCATGCCTCGCTGCTCGTCGGCGGGCCGGTCATTGCCGTGTTGCTGCTGTGGCCGAACAAAAAGCTGGTCGCCGAGGCGGCCAAGGGGGCCACGACGCCCGAGGTGCTCTGGCCAGCCTCGCACACGGTGTCCATGATCGTGCTGATCCAGATCTTGCTGGTGCTGTTCATGGCCGTGCGGCTCGGAGCACGAGAGATTGCGGGACGGCGGGCGATTTATGAGCGCGAACGCATCGGCGGAGTGACGCCGGGCGCGTGGCTGCTGGGCTCGATCCTGTTCATGCTGCCGATCATCCTGGTGCAGAGCATCTGGATGGAGATGTTTCTCGAAATCGTCTCCGGCGGCCTCCCCGGAGCCCAGGGGGCGAAGCTGCTGCTGCCCGCCCTCTCAGGAACCGCGTTCGCCGCCCTATGCCTCGGCATCTCGGCCAACTCCAGCACACCGGAGCGCGCTCATAGCATTTCGCTCACGCTGCTGTGCGCGAACGTGATTCTCTGCGGGGCCTTGCTCGGCTTCCCTCAGGCGCTCGGCCATGTGGTGCATCCCTTCATCACGGCGCACTACGGCTGGTCTGGCATCATCGACACACTGCAAAAAACACCCTTCTTTGATCCCATTGACCAGTTTGTGAAGACATGGTTCGCTGCCCCGAATTTGGCCATGATCATGCTCGGCGTGCATACGGTCGTGGGCGTGGTGCTGGCGTTTGTTGGCCTGCGTCGCCGCTGGTAGCCTGCGCGGTCAAGTGGCTGCGCCGTCAAAGAGTCAAGACGGCTAAAGCCGTCAAGAGCCGTGCTTGCGAACGCCCGACACTTGACCACTCCTTGACCGTTGACCTCTTGATCTGTCTCTCGTTCCCTTTCCCAATGCTCAACTTCGTCCGCTTTAAGCACGCCCGCTTCTCCGCCCGCTTCCCTGACACGTTCCGCTACTCCCGCTCTCACTACTGGATGGCTCCGGTGGAGGGCGAATCGAATCTGTGGCGTGTCGGCTTCACCAAGTTCGCCACCCGCATGCTCGGTGAACTGGTGGATTGCGATTGGAAGCCTGCTGAAGGCGGCCCAGTGTCCCCTGGTGACAACATCGGCTGGGTCGAAGGTTTCAAGGCCGCCTCGGATGTGTATTGCGTGATGAAAGGTGCCTTTGCCGGTGGCAACCCGCTGCTCAAGCAGGATGCCTGCATCGTGCGCAGCGATCCGTATGAGCAGGGCTGGCTCTACGCCGTGCGCGGCGAGCCGGAACCCGAAAGCATGGATGTGAACGGCTACATCGAACTTCTCGGCGGCACGATCCAGCGCATGGCCGAGGAAGGTCACGGCGAGGAAGGCGATGACGCTGGCTGAGGCTCAGCGCCGGGTGCGGAGGTGAGAAGATTGCCGCAGGCTTTCCAAGCTCCTTGCTCCATGCGTTGTGCCTTGTAGCTTTCCGCCCATGGCGCTCGACACGATCAAAGACCTCATCCATTCCGACTCGCCGCGCTCCAGCATCATCGCCCGTGGCTGGGTGCGCACCAAGCGCGACTCCAAGGCCTGCTCCTTCCTCGAAATCACCGACGGCTCGTGCTTCAAGGGCCTGCAAGTTGTTGTCGATGCCGGATTGGCCTCCGCCGAGTTGCTGCCGCGCATTTTGACCGGCGCTGCCGTCGAAGTGACGGGCGATTTGATCGCGTCTCCCGCCGCCGGGCAGAAGTGGGAGATGCAGGCGAAGGAACTGCGCATCGTTGGTGAGGCAGACGCAACGTATCCTCTACAAAAGAAAGGCCACACGCCAGAGTTCCTGCGCACCATCGCGCATCTGCGCCCGCGCACGAATCTCTTCGGCAGTGTCTTCCGCGTGCGCAGCAAGATGGCCTTCGCTGTGCATCGTTTCTTCCAGGAACGCGGCTTTTTCTACGTCCACACGCCCATCATCACCAGCAGCGACTGCGAAGGGGCAGGGGAGATGTTTCAGGTCACGACTTTGAAGCCGAACACGCCCACGAAGCCCGAGCAGGACTTCTTTGGCCGCCCCACCTACCTCACCGTCAGCGGCCAGCTTCAAGGCGAGGCTTTCGCGTGTGCGCTGGGCAACATCTACACCTTCGGGCCCACGTTCCGTGCCGAGAACAGCAACACCACGCGCCACGCCGCCGAATTCTGGATGATCGAGCCCGAGATGGCTTTTTACGATCTCTTCGACGACATGACGCTCGCCGAAGAACAGGTGCGCTACCTCGTGCAGGTCATGTTTGACGAGTGCCCCGACGAACTCGAGTTCTTCAACAAATTCATCGACAAAGAACTCATCGCCCGCCTCAAGCAAACACTCGACAAACCCTTCGAGCGCATCAGCTACACCGACGCCGTCGAGATCCTGCTCAAATCCGGCCGCAGCTTCGAAAATCTGGTTGTTTGGGGCGAAGGTCTGCAAACCGAGCACGAGCGTTTCCTCGCCGAGGAGCACGTCAAAGGCCCAGTCACCATTTTCAACTACCCCAAAGGCATCAAACCCTTCTACATGCGCCAAAACGACGATGGCAAAACCGCTGCCGCCATGGACCTGCTCGTCCCCGGCATCGGCGAAATCGTGGGTGGCAGCCAGCGTGAGGAGCGTCTCGATGTCCTCGAAGGATTGATGGCCAAGCAGAACCTCGATCCCGCGAATTACTCCTGGTATGCCGACCTCCGACGCTACGGCACCGTCCCGCACGCCGGTTACGGCCTCGGCTTCGAGCGCCTGCTCATGTTTGTCACAGGAGTTCCCAACATCCGCGACGTCATTCCCTTTGCCCGTACGCCGGGGCATGCGGCATACTGAAGAATGACGAATGTTGAATGCCGAATGACGAATGGTCCGAGTCGCCGCTGGTTGGTGCTCGTGGTTTTGCTTTCGTCATTCATCATTCGTGATTCGTCATTTGGACAAACAGGTCTCAAAATCCAACTGGTGTCCGAAGTCACCGCCATCGTCCCCGGTAAACCCTTCACGGTCGGCCTTTGGCTGGATCATGATCGCGGCTGGCACACCTATTGGCGCTTTCCTGGCATCGTCGGCGTGCCCACGCAGTTGAAGTGGAATCTGCCAAAAGGCTGGAAGGCGGGCGAACTCATCTACCCCGAGCCGGAGCGCACGCTCATGTTTCAGATCAAGGCCCAGGGGTTTGACCGTGATGTCATGCTGCGCACGGAGATCACGCCGCCCGCCAACTTGAAGATCGGCGAGCTAGTGACCCTTACCGGCAAGGCGTCGTGGATGTGCTGCGGCAATTCCTGCCATCCAGCTTCGATGGACCTCAGCCTCACGCTGCCGGTGGCCGAAAGCTCCGCTATCCATGAGAAATGGCACAAGCTGCTCAACGAGGAACGTGCGCGTGCCGAACAATTCAGCGATGCCTGGACCGCCAGCGCCAGCGAAAAAGGCGAAACGGTCACTCTCACACTCAAACCCGTCACAGCGGAGGCGCGGCTGAGCAAAAGCCAGCGCGAAGCCGACAAGATCATTGTGTTCACCGAGGATGGCTGGTTCGACACCGACAAGCCGCAGATCATCCAACGCCAGGATGACGGCAGTCTCGTCATCAGGCTGACGAAGGCCGAAACCTACCTCGGGGGCAAACCGCCGAAAACTCTGCGTGTCATCGTGCGCAATGAAGAGGGCTGGTTGCAGAACGGCAGGCTGCGCTGCTTGAAGATCGAGCCCAAGATCGTGCGCTGATCACTTCGGCAGCCGATCCATCACCTCCGCAGGCAATTCGAGCGACTTCTGACGGCTGGAGGTTCCGCGAAGCAGGGTGATCTGGCCTTTGGGGCAGCCGAATGCTTCGGCGAGAAATCGGATGAGCTCCGTGTTGGCTTTGCCATCGACGGGCGGGGCGTTCAGCTTCACCAGCAGGACTGGACGGCCTTTTTCATCGGCGGTCCAACCAGCAAACTCCGACTTCTTCGCGCTCGGAGTCACCCGAACGGCAAGCTGGGCGCGGTCATTGTTGGCGGCCATGATCAGACGAGTTTCAAACGTTTGCGCAGGAGCCATTCGGCTGTGAGCAGCAGGATCGCCGCGCCGAACCACCACCAGCTCGACCAGAGGATGGTTTCTTTGGTGATGACCTGTTTGCGGTCGAGCGTTTGCAGGAGATTCGGCAGGTCGGTCGCGGCTTGCTCCTCGCGCAGGAAGCGGCCGCCGCTGTTTTGCGCCATCGTTTCGAGCAGCGGGCGGTTCATGGTGAGCGTGGCCCACTCAGGATTGCCGGTGTCGGAGACGTGCAGCGAGAGTCGCGCATCGCTGCGCGGTGCGCTGGGGCTTTCGGCAACGGCGATCTCGTAGGTGCCCGCTTTGAGCGGCGGTGTGACCGCGCGATAGACGCCGACGTGCGTGGGATCGGCCTCAAGCTGAAGCGTGGCGACTTCGTTGCCATCGTGGAGCAAGTAAGCGCGTGGTTGGGCGTCGGTGACGATGTCGCCTTTGTCGTTGCGGATGCGCACGCGGATCTCGGAAGCCTCGCCTGGCGAGTAACGCAGGCGATCGGTGCCCACCGAGAGTTTCTTCTGGTCGATTTGAAACGGCGGGGCCGCGATCCACGCACCGAGCTGCACCCAGAGGCGCTGATGATACAAGTCGGCCACCTGGAAGCGCCAGCGCCAGAGTTCGTCGGTGCCAAGATAGAGCACAGCACCGGCTCCGACTTGGCGGAAGACGATGGTTGGCTGCTGGGCCTTGGCGAGCGTGATGGCGGCAGGCAGCGGCTCGATGGTCGAGTGCCAGTTCACCTTCGGCAGCGTGGGCCACAGCGTGGCGTTCGCGCTGGGGCTGTCGCTGAGGCGCAGGGCGTCGAAACGCTGACCGTCGGTGGTGAGTTCGATGCTGGAGGTTTGATTCTTGAGGCTGGTGGCTCCAAACCGCACGGGGATGAGCGAGGCGGTTTTGCCATTCGACCACTCGCGCAATTTTCCACGTTGACCGTCGATCATGATCAAGCCACCGCCGCGTTTTTCGACGAATTCAACGAGCCAGTCGAGGTTCTCGGCCTTGAAACGGTTCACCGCAGCATCGCCAAGGATGACGAGATCGTAGCTGAGCAGGTCGTCGCGTGTTTTCGGGAAATCGCGTTGCAAGCTGCCCTTGCCAACGTCATCGGCCATGTCGTCGAAAATCAGCGTGGCCTGCCAGCGCTCATCACGGTCGAAGTGGTTGTGAATGTAGCGCGTCTCCCAGCGCGGACGGCCATCGACGATGAGCACCTTGCGTTTTTTCTCCAGGAGGTGGATGGCAAGTTCGCGTGCGTTGTTGGAGCGCGTTTTTTCGAGCGAGGCTCGATCACCGCTCGCGGCCACCTGGATGTTCACGCTGCGCAGGGTCTTGTCGCGCTGGCCTGGCGCGGGCGGCGGCAGCTCGGCCACGGGGAAGAGGAAGTCGAAGGTCTTCTCGCCTTTGCCGTCGGTGTTGAAGTCTTTTTTCCACAGCACCTTGCCTTGGCTCTCGATGCGCACCGTGGCGGGAATGCCTGCGGGCATGCTGTCGTTGATGGAAAGGCGGCCTTGGAAGTTCTCTTTGCTGAAGACGGACTCGGGCGCGTTCACCTCCAGCAGGGACAAATCAGCCGGTGGCACCTCAGTGCCGAAGCCGATGGTGAAAACGGAGGTGCCGCTGGCCTTCAAGGCCGTGCTGAACTCTTCCGGCGAGCCGCTGGCGTTGTGCTGACCGTCGGTGAGCACGACGAGCGCCGTTCCTGCGGTCGCAGGCCCCAACGCACTGCGCAGCGTTTGGTCGAGATTGGTGATTGGTGTCGTTGCAGGCAGTTCAAACGCGGTGGGCAGCTCTCCCGAAGTGTCTTTGCCGTTTTGGCGGTGCCACCAAAGCCGCTGCGTGTTGTTGCCACGCAGCGCGACGAGCTCGACATCCTGCGTCTCGGCCAGTTTTTTGAGTAGCGGGGTGGTGCCTTTGAAAAGCAGGTCCTCGGCACGTTGGAAGCGCGTTTTGGCCGACTTTTCATCAATGTCATCGCTGAGCTGCATCGACGCCGAGCTGTCCACGGCGATGACGACGCGTCCCAATTGCCGCAACGTGGTCACATGCCGCAGAACCGGCCCGGCGAGCGCCAAAACGAGGATGAACACCGCCAGCGAGCGCAGCAGCGCGGGCACTTTCGCAAAACGTGAAGACACGAACTTCAACTCACGGCGATACAGAAACCACATCACGAACGCGAGACCGAAAGCGATCACGACCACCGGAAACGGCGGGTAACCGCCGGTGAAGCGAAGGGTGGTTTCGGTTTGCGGGGACATGAAGAGGATGGGATCAGCCTTTGGCGATGCGCTGCTGAAGGAGAACTTCGAAGAACAACAGCGATAACAAGGCGATGAGAAGTGGCTGCCAGAGTTCGCTGCCGTGGCGGCGGGTGCGGTCCAGGGCCTGGTAGCCGGGGAGGGATTCGGCGAAGCTGGCTTCGTGGCGATCGGCGATTTTTTTGATCTGATCGGCGGGGAGTGGCTTCAGATCGGATTCGGCGTTGTCAGTGTTGAAGGCGAGGAAGGTGGTCTTGTCGGTTCCGACGCGTTGAAGCTGGAAAATGCCGGGTTGGGCGATGGGAGGGCTTTGGACGAAGACTTTGTCGCCTTCCTGCTGACTCTTGAGCGTCTGTGTCTGACCGGTGGGATCACGCAGGGTGAATTCGGCGCCGAGGTCGGCTTTTTCGAGGTTCAGACGAATCGTGGAGCCGACAAGCTGCCAAGCAGGAGCGCTTCCTTCGGTGGCGAGGTAGGTCGTCAGGCGTTGCATCAGCGGCACGAAGAAGGGCTGGAGTGGCAGATTGGTCCATTCGGCGTTTGCGGTGGTGGCGGCGGCGATGACGCGGCCCTGGCCGTGTTTTTTCTCCAACAGCAGCGGGACATTGCGGTCGAGATTGAGGATGCGCTGGGTGGTTTCGCTGTTGGTGGGCTGCGCAAATTCGAACCAGTGGCGGAATTCGGCGTCTTGGAGGCGGCCACCACGGGCATCGTTGAAGTAGAGCACGCTGGGATGCGTGAGACGCTGCATGAGCACGCGGGCGGGTGTGCCAGCGAGTTCGGCACGAGCCTGGCCTTTGATGGCGGCGGGCAGGAGACCCTCGCCTTTGCGGTAAAGCTCACGGTTGTACCAGTCGATGTCGCAATCGGGGCCGGCGAAGATGAGGAGGCCGCCACCTTCTTTGACGAACTTGTCGAGATCGGATTGTGCGCGGCCTTGCAGTTTTTCGACGTTGGCGAGGATGACGACCTCGGCTTGCTTGAAGTCGTCGTCGCGAAGTTTGCGCAGATCGACCTTCTTGGTGCGGATGAGGTCTTTGAGAGTGTTTGCGGCGGCGGTGTGCGGGGTGAGGGCGAGTTCGAGGAAGTCGGTGGCACCTTCGAGCGGAGCCGCGCCGGGTTTGCCGTCGATGAGCAGCACGTTGAGCTGATTGCGCACCTGCACGATGCTGTGGAAGGCGTTGTCATCGGCAAAGCTGTCGCCTTCGAGGCGCACGGAGAGCGAATGGTCGCCGACTTTGTCGAAGGCGTGTGTGAATGAGAGGACGGCCTCGCCTTCAGGAGCGACGGAAACACGGGCGGTGCGCAGGCGGGCGCCATCGGCCTCCAGATGCACGGGAATGTCCTGCCAGGGGCGTTTGCCGTGGTTCTTGATGCGCACACGCAGGCCGATGGGTTGTGTTTCGGCGGCGACGAGCGCGGAGAGGTCGGCGCTGGCGATGCTGAGGTTCTCGGCGAGATCGCTGCCGATGCGGTAGAAGGTGATCTGCGGCTTCGGTTCTTGCTTGGAGAGGCTTTCGAGCGCGGGCAGCGCAGCGCCATCGGCGATGGCTTTCCAGTCGGCTTCTTGGAAATCGGAGATGATGACGACTTCGCGCGCGGCATTCGGCGCATCCTTCAAAGCCGAGGTGGCGGCCTGAAACGCGTCATTGGCCGAAACGGGGCCGGACATGGAGGGAACATCACCGAGCTTCTTCGGGATGAGATCAAGGGCGGTGGTCGCTTGATCGAGCAATTTACGCGGGGTGCCGCCAGAGAGCACGATTTGGGCGGCAGAGCCTTTGGGAAGCGCTTCGGTGATCTGCTGGAGGTCGGTGCGGGCTTGATCGGCGACGCTGGCTCCGGGCGTGGCGGTTTTTTCCGCCGGAGCACGCATGGAGAAGGAATCGTCGAGCATCACAATGAGCGACGAACTGCCAAGTCCAAGCGAACGCAGCGCGGTGAGCACCGGACGAGCCAAACAGAGTGCGAGCACGATGGGAATGGCGATGCGCGTGATGAGCAGGAGAAGCTGCTCGATCTTCATCTTACGCTTTCGCTGCCGGATGACCTCGTGCAGGAGATGCATCGCGCCCCAGCGCACGGTGACGACCTTACGCTTGTTCAACAAGTGGATAATCAGCGGGATGAGGAAAGCCGCTGCGCCTGCGAGGAGAATGACGTTGAGAAAGGTCATCGCATTCTCAAGGCTAAGTAGTTGCGAAGCGCCGCGGAGTGCGATTCGTCGGTTGGCAGGCTCAAGTAATCGACCTGGTGTTTGCGGAAGCCGTCTTTGAGCTGCTCGGCAAAGTTTTTTTGCACTTCGAGGTAGCGCTGACGAATCGTGGCGGGGTCGAGGAGGAGGAAGTCGTCGTCGTTTTCGAGGTTCTCGAAACGCGCCCAATTGCCGAAGGGGAAATCGATTTCGTCACGGTCCCAGAGCTGAAGGGCGATGACTTCGTGGCCCTTTTTGCGTAGAACGCCAATGGATTGCAGCAGCGCGGCGGGATCGTCGAAGAAGTCGCTGATGAGGATGACGAGACCGCGGCGTTTGAGTCGCTGGGCGAGGGATTCGATGACCGGAGCGAGACTGGTGTCCTTGCCAGGCGTGGTTTGGACCATCGCTTCGAGCAGGAGGTGCAGATGGGTGATCTTGGTGCGGCAGGGAATCACCTCGCGCACTTTGGAGTCGAAGGTGATGAGGCCGACGGCATCCTGCTGGCTCATGAGCAGGTAAGCCAATGATGCGGCGAGCTTGCGGGCGTAGTCGAACTTGAGGATGCCTTTGCCACCACGGTAGTTCATGCTGCCGCTGGCATCAAGGACAATGGTGGCGCGGAGATTGGTCTCCTCGTCGTATTCGCGGATGTAGAAGCGGTCGCTGCGTCCAAAGACCTTCCAGTCGAGGCGGCGGATCTCATCGCCCTGCACATACGGCCGGTGCTGGCGGAACTCGACGCTGAAACCCTTGTGCGGCGAGGCGTGATGCCCAGTGGTAAAACCCTCGACGACAGTACGGGCGAAGAGCTGCAGTGCCTGCAGAGATGTGATGTCTTCGGCTTGGAGGATGTCGCTGAGAGTTGCCACGGGGAGTTGAGGAAATCAGGGGGAGGTCAAGTGGTGGTCAAGATCGTCAAGGCGAGGTCAAGAGGTGAACTGGTAGCGTCTTGACTATCTTGACGACTTCTTGACCTCTTTGACGGAGCTCACAGCACTCGCGCGGCGCTCTTTTTCGTCGTCTTGATGATCTCGGCGATGATTTGATCCACCGTGATGCCTTCGGCTTCGGCGTGAAAGGTGGGCACAAGGCGATGGCGAAGGGCAGGTGTGGCGAGGGCTTCGATGTCGTCGGTGGTGACGTGTGTGCGGCCCTGGAGCAGGGCGCGGACTTTGCCGGCAAGGACGAGCATCTGGCTGGCACGAGGGCCAGCACCCCAGCCGAGCATGCTTTTCACATAATCGGAGGCTCCCGGCTCGTTAGGACGTGTGGAGCGGACGAGGTCGAGTACGAAGTCGATGACATGATCAGGCACGGGAACTTTGCGAGCGAGTTGTTGAGCGGCTTGCAGATCCTCGGCGGTGAGCACGGCCTCGATTTCCTGGCTTTCGCTGCCTGTGGTGCGATTGACGATTTCGCGCTCGTCATCGCGCGTGGGGTAATCGACTTTGATGAGGAAGAGGAAGCGGTCTTTTTGGGCTTCGGGCAGGGGATAGGTGCCTTCCTGCTCGATGGGGTTCTGCGTGGCGAGGACGAAGAAGGGCTTCGGCAGTTCAAAGGTTTCCTGGCCGACGGTGACGTGCTTTTCCTGCATCGCCTCAAGCAGCGCTGCCTGAGTCTTCGGTGGCGTGCGGTTGATTTCGTCGGCGAGAATGATCTGGCTGAAAATCGGGCCGTGCTGGAAAGTGAGTTTGCGGCGGCCGGTTTCGGCATCTTCCTGGATGATCTCGGTGCCGGTGATGTCGGCGGGCATCAAATCGGGCGTGAACTGGATGCGGCGGAAGCTGAGGTGCATCGCGTCGGCGAGCGATTTGACGAGGAGCGTCTTGGCGAGGCCGGGGACGCCTTCGAGCAGGCTGTGACCGCCAGCGGCGAGGGCGATGAAGAGCTGCTCAATGACGGCCTCCTGTCCGACGATGCGCCTGCCGAGGGCGGCTTTGAGTTTTTGAAAATTGGCGACGAGGGAGGCAGCGGAGGCGGTGTCGGACATAAAGGGGAATAGAGAACGGACGCGGACAGAGTGCCTTTGGAACACGAGTGCGCAACGAGCGTTCTTTCCACCGACTTATTTCCTGCTGACGCAGGCGACGGCCATGGCGGCGATGCCTTCCTCACGACCGACAAAACCGAGGCGCTCGTTGGTGGTGGCTTTGACGCCGACTTGGTCAGGCTGAATGCCGAGAGCGGTGGCGATGTGCTGCTTCATGGCGTCGGCGTGCGGTTTGACGCGTGGAGCCTCGGCGATGAGGGAGGAATCGACATTCTCGATACGCATGCCCTTTTCAGCGGCGATCTGGGCGCATTTTTCGAGGATTTTGAGGCTGCTGATGCCTTCGATGCTGGGATCGCTAGGTGGGAACCAGTGTCCGATGTCAGGTTCACCCAGAGCACCGAGAACGGCGTCGGCGATGGCGTGGCTGAGCACGTCGGCATCGGAGTGGCCCTGCAAACCACGGCTGTGCGGAATGGTGACTCCGCCGAGCACGAGCGGGCGGCCTTCAGCGAAGGGATGAACGTCGTAACCAATGCCAGTGCGAACCATGGGCAAATCAGGCATTGTGATCGGCGGCTTTTTTCAAGCTGGCGAGCACTTCGGAGATGTTGAGGTCGATGCGCTGACGGTTGAGGAAGTGGCTGACTTTCTCGTAACCGGCCTCGGCGAGGTGATTCAAGGCCGTGACGAAGTGCTCACCGACGCGGACGGGACGGTGAGAATCGGAGCCGATGACGACTGGGATTTTGCGGTCGGCCATCATGCGGAGCATTTCGAGGCCGGGATTCATCTCGGAGTAGCTTTTATTGAGGCCGGAGGTGTTCAACTCCATGGCGACGCCGGTGGCGGCGATGCGATCGAGCACAGTGGAGACGGTGTTTTTGACGATGGCGAAGCACCAGGAGTCCGGGTGGTAGTTTTTGACCAGATCCGGATGCGCGAGGCAGTCATAGAGGCCGGATTCGGCGGATTTGGCGAGGTGGTCGAAGTAGGTGCGGCGGAAGTTCTCGATGGTGCCGGTTTCGTACTTGTTGAGGTACTCCTTGGCCTGCCAGTGGACGGCACCGAGGACGTAGTGGAAGTCGGCCCGCTGATGCAGTTTGGCGATGTATTCCTCACAGCCGGGGTAATACTCACTCTCGATGCCGAGGCGGATGTCGAGCTTGCCTTTGAAGGCGTGCGCGGCGCGCTGGACAATGGCGACGTAGGTGTCGAATTCGCTCTCCGACATGCGAACGGTGGGCCAGAAGCCGTCGGGCATGGGGCAGTGGCAGGTGAAGATGATGCCCTTGAGTCCTGCTTTGACGGCCTGCTGGGCGTATTCTTCCGGCTCGCCCCAGGCGTGTTTGCACAGCGGTGTGTGCATGTGAGAATCGTAAAACAAAGCGCCAGACTTGGTGGGGCCAGGGGCAGGAAGGGGCGCGGTTGCCACAACAGCAACAGGTGGTGGCGGTGCTGTTGGAGCTGTTGGAGCTGTTGGAGCTGTTGGAGCTGTTGGAGCTGTTGGAGCTGTTGGAGCTGTTGGAGCTGTTGGAGCTGTTGGAGCTGTCTCAGCGGCGGAGGTCACTTTTTTGGGGGCAGTCACCGGTTTGTTTGCCGGGGCTGCTTTGACGACCGGTTTGACCGCTGGGGGGGACGGCTTGGGTGGAGCGGTTTTGGCGGGGGCAGTTTTAGCCGGAGGCAGCTTGGCCGCGGCTTTTTTAACCGGGGGCTTCGGGAGAACCTTTTTTGTGGCCTTTTTCGCTGGCACTGGCTTGGCCGCTGGCTTTTTGACCACCTTTTTAGGGGCGGGCTTGGCTTTTGTGAGCGGTTTCTTCGTGGGAGCTGGTTTGCCCTTCTTTTTCTGAGCCGGTTTGGAGGCGGGCTTTTTGGCGGCTGCCGATTTTTTAGGCTTGCTGGGCGCAACAGGCATGGCCTTTCCCTGGGCCGCCTTTTTCTTGATGCTTTTGGATTTGCTCACTGTCTAGCTCCTAGTTCTTTGCAAGATCAGCCATCCTTTGCCTTCGACATCGGCGATACGCACGCTTTTGCCGCTGCCTGCAGGGCCCGGATAGCAGAGCCGCAGTGTGAGAGGTACATCTTTCCAGTTCCCAGTTTGAAGCTGCTGGAGGAGGGGTTGAAATTTGGGATCCTGCCGGTCGAAATAGGCATAGATCACGTCGTCTTCCTCGGGGTGCTTGATTTCGAGAATTTCGCTGCCCTGCGGTGCCTCGGCGGATGGAGCATGACGCGGTTTGGAGGCAATCACGCGAAAGAGCTTGGGTGTGGCGGGCTGGGTCTGGATGAATTCATTCCAGCCAATCTCTCCGTAGCGCACTGAGCTTTCCCAATCCACCCGGAAGCCGCCGTCCCCCAGCTCTTCAATGATCAAGCTGACGGGTTCGGCATCGCCAAAGACGGCCTGGGCATAACCGAGACGGTAACCTGGCTCCTCTACCGGAAGTATCCAGCCGAGGCTTTTCCATTCACGATGTTCCAGGGAGCGATTGCGGTAAAAATTCTCCATCAAAGGGCGCACACGCTGGGGGTCGCGCACATAGGCCAGCTTTTTCTCGATGGTGTCAGACTCAAAAAAGCCACGAATGGTGGTTTCGATCTTTTGTCGTTTGTTGTCGATGTCCTGAATGCTGGACACAGCGCCGAGGGGAAGTCGGGAACTAGGGGGGCGGGCTTCCTGGGTGAGGGGCAAACTGTGTGTGACAGGCGTCCCAGCATGAGGCGGAGCGATGGTAGCTGTGGCCTTGGTTGTCTCATCAACCTTGGCGCTGTCTTCGGCGAGCAGCGCGGTTTGCTCATGACTGCGGCCTGACCAACGGCGCTCCATTCCGCCGTCGTAAACAGACTGGACGTATTCAGGATTCACCTTGGAGGACTCCCATAATTTGACCATGACCACGCGAACGATCGTGGCGATCATGACAACGAGCGCCATGCAGCCCAGTGCCGTGGCGATCGCATTGATCATGGCCTCACGCCGCCGGGTGCGGCTGCGGCGTGGCGGATCATTGTCAGCGATGCTTGGGTTGGTCATGGGGGACACGCGTTTTGTATGGAGCCGAAGGCGGGATTCGAACCCGCGACCCTCGCATTACGAATGCGATGCTCTACCACTGAGCTACTCCGGCTTGAACGAGTGACTGAAAATAGAGTATATAGGGGCTGACTCTTTCTTGTCATTTGCTTTCTTTCCAGAGGGGTGAAAATCCCCTCCCTGAAATAGCTTTGAAAGGCGGCTTGAACCTAGGGCCGCCTGCGCCAATGGGTCATAAATCCATGCCCCCCCACCCAAATCTGCCTCATTATCTCCTGCCATACGGTGAATTTCTGGCTGAATTGGATGAGATTCAACGCCTCAAATGGATCGCTAGCGAGAATGCCGGACATGACATTGGTTTTGAGTTTGCCCTCAGTGACTGGGCACAAAATCACCGTGCCTCATGGCGACGCATGCGCAATCAGGCCGCTAAAGACAAACCAGCCTGAGGAAGTTGAAGATCTGGTGTAAAAAAGCCCAAATTCGTGGTTGCCAAACAGGTCATAATTTTGTTAATCATATTCAAGAGCATGAAAATCCGCCAATTACTCCTTGCCACCGTCGCCATGGTTCTGACCACCACCGCCTTTGGCGACATCCAGTCTCCTCCGGGCCATCACTTTAATTGGAGCCGTAAGCTCAGCCGTGGCGTCGGTAACATTCTTTTCGGCTGGCTTGAGTATCCTTCTGCATGGACGAAAGCAAATGCGACTGACGGTTCTGTTGCTGCTGCCTCAGATTTCTTGATCGAAGGCACCAAGCGCACCTTGGTGCGCGCTGTTCACGGTATCTATGAAACTGCCACCTTCCCGGTCGCTAGTTGGAAACGCACTTACCGTCCTACCTATGTCACCAAGGAGTCCCAGGACAGTTGGTGGGGGTACACACAGTTCGCTCCCGAGTTGGGATCTCATTCGTCGGCTAGTTACGCCCGTTCTCAGCACTGGTAATCACACCATCAGTTTTTCTTTCCAGGCGCAGGCTGAAAACAGCCTGCGCCTTTTGTTTGCAAAGCGGGCCGCCTGCTGGCAAGAAAGGTGCTCTCCTCATGCCCGCAGCTCATCAAATTGACATCCACCACGTCGCCAAACTGGCGCGGCTCACGCTCACCGAGGACGAGGCGGCGCGTTATGCGGCCCAATTGGACGGGATTCTGACCTACATCGACACCCTGGCGCAGCATGACCTCGGAGCGGCTGAGCCGACGGCTCACGCGATGCCGGTTTACGATGTGCTGCGTGCTGACGTGTCACGCCCGGGCTTCACACAGGAGCAGGCGCTGGCCAATGCACCGAAGCGCTCGGGCGACCAGATTCAAATCCCCAAAGTGATCGAGTAATCCGCCTTTCTCACTGCCCACCGTTTCATGCTTGCCTCCTCCACGATCACCACGCTCCGCCAGCAGCTCGTCGCTGGTGACATTACACCGCGTGACATCGTCCTTGATCTCGCCAAGGCGATCGAATCCCGCAACACCAGCCTCGGAGCCTACCTTTCCTGGGACATCGACGCGGCGCTGGCAGAAGCGGATAAAGCCGACAAAACCAGCCCGCTCGGCGGCATCCCGATTGCCATCAAAGACAACATCAACGTCACCGGCCAGCCCTGCACCTGCGGCTCGCGCATTCTGGCGGAAAATTACACTGCTCCTTATGACGCGGGCGTGATTCAACGGCTGCGCACGGCAGGCGCTGTCCCGTTTGGCCGCTTGAACATGGACGAGTTCGCCATGGGATCGAGCACGGAGAACTCCGCGCTCGGCGTCACCCGCAATCCGCGTGACCTGGAGCGCGTGCCCGGCGGCTCCAGCGGCGGAAGCGCCTCAGCCGTGGCCGGTGATCTCGCCATCGCGGCATTGGGTTCCGACACCGGTGGCTCGATCCGCCAGCCTGCGGCGCTTTGCGGCTGCGTGGGCATCAAGCCGACCTACGGACGCATTTCCCGCTACGGCTTGGTCGCGTTCGCCTCCTCGCTCGATCAAATCGGCCCGCTGACCAAGACCGTCGCAGACTCCGCCCTGCTGCTAAATCACCTTTGCGGTCACGATCCGCGTGACTCTACCTCGCTGAATGTCGAGACGCCTGATTTCACCGCCTCGCTCGGAAAGGACATCAAGGGCCTGCGCATCGGCCTGCCCAAGGAATATTACATCAACGGCATTCATCCGGGCGTCGCGGCCAGTGTCCAGGCCGCGATTCGCAAGCTGGAGTCCTTGGGAGCGATCATTGAGGAAATCAGCCTGCCTCACACCGAGCTCGGCGTCGCCACCTACTATGTGCTCGCCCCGGCGGAGGCTTCCGCCAACCTTGCCCGCTTCGATGGCGTGCGCTACGGCCACCGCAGCGCCAGCGCGGGTGATTTGATGGAGCATTACACCCGCTCGCGCTCCGAAGGCTTCGGCCCCGAGGTGAAGCGCCGCATTCTGCTCGGCACCTACGTTCTCAGCTCCGGCTACTACGACGCCTACTACATCCGTGCTCAGAAGGCTCGCACTCTGATCCGCGACGACTTCACCGAGGCCTTCAAAAAGGTCGATGTCATCCTCTCTCCCACCAGCCCCATGCCAGCGCACAAGCTCGGTGAGATGAAGGACAACCCGCTCGCGGCCTACCTGGAGGACGTTTTCACCATTCCGGTGAACCTCGCCGGTCTTCCTGGCATCAGCGTGCCATGCGGCACGGTCGAGGTGGAGGGCAAGGCGCTGCCGGTCGGGCTGCAAATCGTCGGCAAGGCATTGGATGAAACCACCGTGCTCCGTGTGGCGCACGCGTTCGAGCAGTCGTAGCCTCGGTTTCCGGCATTTCCGGCCCTGGATTTGCTTCGGGGATGAATTGCGGCTTGTCGCTTTGTGGTGACTTGCCTAACCTCGCCGCCATGTCACAGAAAAAAGAAGCCTGGGGATCACGTCTTGGAGTCATCATGGCCGTCGCGGGCAGCGCGGTGGGGTTGGGCAACTTCCTGCGTTTTCCCGGACTGGCGGCGCAGTATGGTGGCGGCGCCTTCATGCTGGCCTACGCGATCTCGTTCCTCATCATCGGCCTGCCCATCGGCTGGGCGGAGTGGGCCATGGGGCGCTACGCGGGCAGCCGAGGCTACAATTCGTGTCCGGGCGCGTTCGCGGCGATTTTGAACAAGCGCTGGGCCAAGTACATCGGCATCATCGGCGTGATCGTGCCGGTGGTGATTTACATGTACTATGTGTTCATCGAGTCGTGGTGCCTGGGCTACGCCGTGAAGTTCTGGACAGGTGGCATCCACCTCACGAGCACGGAAAGCGCGGTGGAGATGTTCAAGGCGATGAGCGGGCAGATCGCGGACGGCTCAGCTCTCACGCCTTCGTGGAATGCCGCGTTGCCGTGGCTCATGCTGGTGTTTGTGTTCAACTTCTGGCTGATCTATCGCGGCCTGTCCGGTGGCATCGAGAAGATGTGCAATTACGGCATGCCGCTGCTGATTGTGCTGGCGCTGGTGGTGCTGGCGCGTGTGATGACGCTCGGCGCGCCCGATCCGGCGAAGCCGCATGACAACGTGGTCAATGGACTGGGCTACATGTGGAATCCGAGCAAGGTGCAAATCGAGCGCGCGCAGCCTGCGGCAGGAGAAAAGAAGGTGGTGGAGGAGTTGGTGGGCTCAGCAGCCATCGCAGCCGCCGAGCAAAAGGTGGCGGCCAGCGGCGGCGCTTTGAAGCTGGTCACCATCACACCATGGCAGCAGCTTAAAAACCCGCTGCTGTGGATGGCGGCGGCGGCGCAGATTTTCTTCAGTCTCTCGGTCGGGTTTGGCGTGATCATCGTGTATGCCAGTTACCTGGGCAAAAAAGACGATGTGGTGCTCAGCGGGCTCACGGCGAGCAGCGCGAACGAGTTCTGCGAGGTGGCCTTGGGCGGATTGATCACCGTGCCGGCGGCGGTGGCGTTCCTGGGCCTCGCGTCAGTGGCGGGGCAGGGGACGTTTGGCCTCGGCTTCACGGTGCTGCCGCTGGTGTTCGCCAAGATGCCGCTGGGAGCTTTCTTTGGTGGCGCGTTTTTCTTCATGCTGTTCCTGGCGGCCATCACGAGCTCGATTTCGATGCTGCAACCGGGCATCGCCTTCCTCGAAGAGGCCATGAATGTCGGTCGCAAGGTCAGTGTGACCATCCTGGGCCTGCTGACGACACTGGGCACGGTGTTCGTGGTCTATTTCACCCAGGACTTGAAGGCGCTCGACACACTGGACTTCTGGGTGGGCACCTTTCTGATCTTCATCCTCGCCACAATCCAGATCATCGTCTTCGGCTGGCACTGGGGCATTGAGCGTGGCTTGAAGGAGGCGCATCAGGGCGCTGCCATCCGCATTCCGGCGTTCTTTGGTATCATCATGAAGTGGATCTGCCCGCTGTTCCTGCTGGCGGTTTTTTCTCTCACGGTGCTCACCAGCGTGTTTGGTTTTGATTTGAGCACCTTCAAGTTCGGCGCGGCTTCGTCCTATGTGGTCGATTTGATCGGTGGCGTGAAGGACGGCAAGCCGGTGGCAACGAATCAGGCCGCGCAGCTCAGCGTTGCCTTGGTGGTCATCGTGGCGTTCTTCTTTGGGCTGCTGTCGGCACGTTCCAAGGCCTACAAGCGCGCCGAACAAGGCCTGCCCAAACATGACGCTTAATTTTTAGCCGCACACTCCTATGACCACTTCAGGCCTCATCGTCATGCTTCTCTCCGTCGGCATCGTCACCGTGCTGTTCTCCTGGTGCATCTGGAAGGTGCTCACCACGCCGCATGAGACAGAAAAAATCCACGGGGTGGATTTTCACACGCCAGACATGGACGCGGAGAGTTAACCGCGCACATCGGCGATGTATTCGCGCACGGCACGTAGCGTCTCACCTGCCACGTCGGCACGGGCTTTCGCAAACGGCGGCCTGAACCACGGAAAGCTGCCGAGAATGTCCGGCGTGACGAGAACCTGGCCGTCGGTGCCGTTTCCCGCGCCGATGCCGATGGTGCTGGCTTTGACAAAACCCGTGATCTGTGTGGCGACCTCGGGCACGATGCTTTCCAGGACCATCGCGCAAGCCCCGGCTTCATCCAAAGCGCGTGCGTCGGCGATGAGGCGGTCGATTTGCTCGCTGGTCTTGCCTTTCTTCTTGTAGCCGCCTTCCTCCTTCACGCTCTGCGGCAGCATGCCGATGTGGCCGATGAAGGGAATCCCCGCGGCGATGATGGCACTCACTTGCGGCAGCATGGACACGCCTCCTTCCAGCTTCACGGCGGCGGCTCCGCAGTCCATGAGGCGCTTGGAGTTAAAAACAGCCTCTTCCGGTGTGCGGTAGCTCGCGAAGGGCAGGTCGGCGATGACCGGGGCGCGTTTCACGCCCCGGCAGACGGAGGCGGTGTGAATGAGCATCATGTCCATGGTCACTCCTGTGGTGTCCGGCAGGCCATGCACCACCATGCCGAGCGAATCACCCACGAGGATCAAGTCGATCCCGGCGTCATCGAGCATGCGGCCGGTGGGGTAGTCATAGGCGGTGAGAACGGCGATCTTGGGGCCGCTGGTCTTGCGCTGAAGCAGTTCAGACAGGGAGGAGAGCATGAGAGCCGGGTATTTCGTGCTCAGGGCTCTGATTTCAAGCGGTGGTATGCCATAGACCCACCGGCTCTCCGTGCTGTGGCCTCACGGCACGGAAATCGTTGGTCATGCCCCGACCACCTTCGTCACGGTGGGAGAGGGGGGGGCCTCACCGCCGTCATTGGCGGCCACCACATAAACGGAAAGGGTGCTGCCCGGCGTGAGGTCTTTGAGGGTGTGGTCCAGGTCCGCGTCATTCGCCAGGGCGCGGAAGTCCGCGTCCACACCGTGGATTTTGATGAAGATGCGGTAATAAGTGGCGCGGCGGGCGCGGGTCCAGGACAGCTCCTCCTTGCCCGCGCTCACGGCAGTCAGTGTCACGCTGCTCACGCCCTCGGGCGGATTGGGGTTCGCCGGAATATTCAGGCCAAAGACCTCCCAGCGCGGATCATCCGCCGCCAGCAGGGTGCGCAGTTCTACGATGGCGTCAGACACGACCTTGAAGAGCGCGTCCTTGTCCGCGTCCCGCAGATTCTTGCAGAGCGCCTGATCACTCTCTTTCGTGTTCACCAGATCGCGTGCGGTCTGAAAGGTGGCGCTCAGGGCCAGTGCGGCGGCGGCCGTCACCGCCAGGGGCGGGCCGCTGGGCTGTGGCAGGGAGGCCTCATGGCCGGTGTTGGCCGCGAGGTAGGAGCGCATCGTGCCCAGCAGCGACTGGCGCTCATCGTGTTTTTCTGGCACGCGGGTGTTTTGGGTGAAGCCCGCCGCCGCCCAGCCGGCGTTGTGGGTGCGGCCATGCACGCCCTCCATTACATCGCGGTAGCCGGTGAGCAGGGTTTTCACCGCGCCATCGCTGAGTGTTTTCAACGCCGTGCGGGCGTCCTTGGCGGCGTCCTCGCACATTTTGAAGACGAGCTGGCTGCCCTTGTTGGCATTGCTGCCGGGAGCGGCGGCGGGGTCTCCCTCCAGCTTCAGGATCGCGGTGTTGAAGGTGGTATCGCGGTGATGATGCAGGCCGATGACGTCCTGCAACGCAGCCGCCCCGGACTTCATTTCTTTGGCCAGGGCGAGCAGTAGTTTCTGATTGCGCGGTGTTTCGTTGTTCATGGTGGTGTGGCGTTTCTGCGTGTTGGCGGCAGCACTTGCGGGTGCCGTGTGGATGTAGCCAGGGTCTCCTGGCTCAAGTAGGTAGGAAGGATTTCCCCAGCGGAGGTTTTTATCATCCCAAGTGACTCCTGAATCCCAGGTGACAGGTTTCATGGCCCCACGCCGCCTCCCCCGTTTACATTCGGCTCGTCGCAGGCAGGGCGGGGCCAAGCCCTCGTCCGCCGTGCCTGTGCGGCTCCCGCCGCCCACGATCTGAGCTTCAGATTCTGCCATGCGGCGCTCGCAGGCCACGATCTGAGCTTCAGATTCTGCCATGCGGCACTCGCAGGCCACGATCTGAGCTTCAGAATCTGCCATGCGGCACTCGCAAGCCACGATCTGAGCTTCAGAATCTGCCATGCGGCACTCGCAGGCCACGATCTGAGCTTCAGATTCCGCCATGCGGCAGCCGCAAGCCACGATCTGAGCTTCAGATTCCGCCATGCGGCAGCCGCACCGCCCGATCCGATCCTTGGATTCCGGCCTTGTCCAAGGTCTTGCCCCTTGTGCCTCAATCCATTGCACAGGCTGCCAGCACTCCATGGAGCACCGCGAAGGGGAATTCTCCCTTGCAGGCAAGCCGCTTGCGTCCAGGTGGCGCTTTCGCCTGCCTGTCGATACGAGCGATTTTGGAAAACCATCCGCAAAGCCTTCACGCGAGGTTGGGCGCATGAATTAACGAAATTCAACCATGCCACCCCGCGCTGCGTCGAGCCGAAAATGCGCCCCTATTCTTGATGCATTGAAACTGAGGCGGATAAATTTTTTGCACCTCCTACCGCCACGGCCTCCGCTGGGTCAAAAGCCGCCCAACCTAAGAATATGAGTGCGGCTCTGGCCTGCTCCTCACAAATCATCCAACGGGCTGGTGATCTCCCCACGCATCGCCTTGGCAAGAGCGGTATAAATCTCCGTCGTGCGCACGTCTGAATGTCCCAAGAGCTGCTGCACGGAACGGATGTCGATGCCCCGCAGCACGAGATGCGTGGCAAAGCTATGGCGCAACACATGCGCCGTCACCCTCTTGCTCAGACCCGCCAGCTTCGCCGCACGCTCCAGTTCCCGTGTGATGGCGATCTCATGCAAGTGGTGCCGCCCCCGCCCGTAAGCACGGCTACCCGTGCGTGGGCTGCCATCCCGCTCCAGGTCATCCCATACTTTGGCGGAGGGCAGCCGAGCGCCGGAGGCAGGCGCGAGACAGACTGCCGCTAGGCAGCCCGAAGGGCGAGACACGCCGGAGGAGGCGTGCGAGTCAACAACCAAAACCACGGCCAGCTCTCCGCTGCTTTGGGGTTCTTCACGTCATAGGCCTTCGGCATCGCCACGCCCGGCACCCCGTCTCGCCGGTCGGCATCAAAGACGGCCCGCACCTGTTTCAAATGCTCTTCGATGGGGTGCAGCAGGCTTTTCGGCAGTGTGATGACTCGGTCTTTATCGCCTTTTCCACCACGCACCTCGATCTTCCCGCCGCTCACATCCACGTCCTTCACCCGCAGCGCCAGCACCTCCGCCACCCGCAGCCCACAACCGTACAGCAGCTTCACCGCCAGTCCCGCCGCACCCTTCACGCCAACCAGCAGGGTCTTCACCTCCTCTTGCGTCAAAACCACCGGCAGGCGCTGCGATCTCTTCGCCCTGACAGCATCAATGCCCTCCAAGTCGATCTTGAGCACCTCCCGGTATAAAAACACCAGTGCGTTCAGCGCTTGGTTCTGGGAGGCTGCGGCGAGGTTTTTATTCACCGCTAGATTCGTCAGAAACGCCGTGACTTCCGCCGTCCCCATCTCCTGTGGATGCTTCATCCGGCCTGTCATCTGCGCTTGGAAGAGAACATAGCGTTTGTACCATTGCACATAGCCTTCTTCCGTCCGCTTGCTGTACTGTTTCAGGCGCAGCACGCCGCGCAGCCGCTCCTCCAGTTTGGGTTGGGGGTTTGGAATATTCACACATGGAATTTACCCTCCTATGCCGTTGCAAAGCCACATTTTTGTTGCCCATCCACGGCATGGGAGGGTAAAACGACACCCATGAGCACCACAGCCCGTACTTTTCCGACAAAAACGTTGGCGATAAAGCTGCTGACAAACCTCACGATCTGTTAACCATCCACACTGTTCGCCCAACCACGCTTGCCATGCGTTTTGAATTTACAGCCGGAATGGTGACAGGACTCCTTCTCGGAGGCGCGCTGTCCGCATTATGGTTCGTCAGTCGTCCTGAGAAGGCAGCCGTCACAGCTTCCTTCTCAGAGGCCGATGCTGGGCTTGAGAGTTTCATGTTTCCAGATGCCAAGCTCGAAGACATTTATCGTCTTCCGTGGATTCACGACTTGCTCGCCACACCAGCAGCGATCACGATCCACCTCCGTTCGAGTGAAGGATCGATTCATTACGGAAGCTTTCGCTTCGCGTCTGAGGGGGCAGAAGTCGCAGCCGATGACGTTGATCCATTGTCGCGCACACTCCGCGCCATGAACGCATATCAAGTGGGTTTAGGGCAGGCCTGTCTGTATAACCCTGGCGCGATGCTCAGAATCGAACAAGGTGGGCACCGCCTTGATTTCTTGATCTGTTTTCAATGCCGCGTGGCTGATTGGTATGCTGACGGACAACATGTTGACCAGAGCATCGCTCCCAGAGTGGGCTTTTCTGATCTAGGTTTTCGTGTTCTCCGCCGCATCATCACCAAAGTTTATCCGGACAAGCTCCACTTGAGCGAAGCATTAAGGACGAACGCAACGGGCGAACAAAACGGATGCAGGCAACGGCTCGTATGGCATCTGTCGTGTCATCGACGCTTCCCGCTCGCCGTCGCCTGATCCGAAGCGTTCGGTGCCATTCGGGTCGGGGGCCGATACTTGACAGTGTGGGCAAGAAAGGGGTGGGAGTCGAGCCGTGACCGCGATGGCTGGGCAGGCTCTTGAAATGCGCCGAGCGCGAGGCATTCGAGCGGACAGGTTCGGCCTGGAAGGGGGGCGGGGATGCGTTCGGCGGTTACCCGAGTGCGGACGGGGTCGAGTCGAAGCGGACGGGGCGTCCGCGCTCCTGCACGCAAGCACCGCAGGCTGCATCAGCCACACTGACGTGGAGCGAAAGAAGATGAGCTGACGTGCGTCCTGTTTCGTCCATGCATTCCTCCGACGTCGCCAGTCATGAAGCCGCGCTGAACCGCGCCCGCAGCAAAGCCTACCGACGGCTGCTGCCGTTGCTGTTTGTGAGCTACATGATCGCCTATGTGGACCGGCAGAACGTGGCGGTGGCGAAGCTGACGATGACGCGCGACCTGCCTGGCTTTGACAACGCGGTCATCGGCTTCGGCGCGGGCATTTTCTTTCTCGGCTACTTCCTGCTGGAGATTCCAGGCACGCTGATGGTGGAGCGCTGGAGCGCGCGGAAGTGGATCTGCCGCATCATGATCACCTGGGGCGTGATGGCGGGCCTCACGGCGGCGGTGACGACGCCCTGGCAGTTTTACACGGTGCGCTTCCTGCTGGGACTCGCCGAGGCAGGGTTCTTTCCTGGCGTGGTGGTGTATTTGACCCACTGGTTCCCCAGTCGCGACCGGGCACGTGCGCTGGCCACGTTCATCATCGCCACGCCGTTTGCGCAGATCATCAGCCCAAAGATTTCCAACTGGTTGCTCGCCATCGGCCACGCCGATCAGCCGCCCGTGCTCGGCATGGTGGGCTGGCAGTGGGTCTATGTGTTCTGGGCCGTGCCTGCCGTGGTGCTGGGCTTCTGTGTGTACTTCTGGCTGGTGGACCGGCCCAAGCAGGCGAAATGGCTGACCGCCGAGGAAGGCGAGGCGCTGGAGTCCGAGCTGGAGCGTGAACGTGCCGAGACACGCAAAGGCAAGCGCATGACGGTGCCGCAAGCGCTGAAGCACCCCAAGGTGCTGCTGCTGGCGCTGGTGTATTTCTGCACCGTGACCGGCAGCTACGGCATCGAGTTCTTCATGCCGAGCATTTTGAAGTCCTGGTATGCCATGGACATGAACCAGCTCACCTGGCTCATCATGCTGCCGCCTGCCGTGGCGATGTGCGGCCAGCTTTTTATGGGCTGGAGCTCAGATCACTTCAAAGAACGCCGCTGGCATGCCGTGCTGCCGATTGTCATGGGCTCCGCTGCCTTGGGCCTGATGCCGCACACGCAGGGAAACCTGGTGCTGACCATGGTGTGCCTGATGTTCGCCTTTGCGGGCTTCAAGAGCTACATGCCCGCCTTTTGGGCGCTGCCGAGCCTGTTTCTCACCGAGTCCGCCGCAGCGGGCAGCATCGGTCTCATCAACTCCATCGGCAATCTCGGCGGATTCCTCGGTCCCTATGTCCTCGGTACAGTCGAGAAGGTCACGGGATCGTTTGTGGGCGGCCTGTATTACCTGTGCTGCTCCATGTTGGCGGCGGCGGGGATCATCTTCAGCTTCGGGTTGGGCAAAAAGGAGCCAGGCCCTCGAAATTGAAGTCGTCCTGAGATCGTATGAAGCCCCAGACGCAAAGTTTCCGCCCATCTGGGCATTTCTCCCTTGCGCCTTGCGGCGTGAACCGTTGAAATAGCGCTCGAAAATTCGGATTTAAAGCCACACGCCATGATCAAACCTTCATTCACCCTGATTTCGCGCCATCGCGGCCTTGCCTTTTGTTTGACCGCGCTTGCCCTGGCCTTCGTGCTGACGCCTGATCTCCTGGCCCAGGCCACAGACGCCGCCGCTGACGCGCCTCCGCCGAAATCATGGTGGCAGAAGTGGGTGGCGGATGGCGGCGTGTGGATGACCCCGCTCGGCCTGTGCTCGGTGATGGCGCTGACTTACACCGTGCTCTGCGCGATGACGATGACGAAGTCGAAGTTCACGCCGGCCATTTTGAAGACCCAGTTGCTCGACCTCATGCATCAGTGCCGGGTACGCAGCGCGATCGAGACCGCCGCTCAGAGTCCCACGTTCCTCGGCCGCATGATGACCGTGGCGCTGCCCCACTTCGACGCCACCAAAGGCGAGACACTCGGTCGTGAAGATGTGGAGAGCGCGATGGCGGATTTTGCGGGCAATGAGATGCGTCCGTATCAAAAGTGGATCAGCAACTTCTCCGTCCTGGCGCAGATCTCGCCGATGCTTGGTCTGTTCGGCACGGTGGTGGGCATGGTGGGCGCCTTCGAAATTCTGGCGCAGACCGGTGGTGCGGAGCCTTCCAAGCTCGCGGGTGACATCTCGGTGGCCTTGCTGACGACCTTTGCCGGTTTGTTCGTGGCGATTCCCAGCCTCGCTCTCTTCTACTTCTTCAAAAACCGCCTCAATGACTTGGTGGCCGAGTCCGTGGCGGCTGCCAATGAACTGCTCGACGCCTGTGTGAACTCCGCTCATGGCGAGGCCAAGGCGGCTAAGATTCCCGAAGGTATCGCGCTCTGATTCATCCGCACCTCAGACGAGTTTCACGCGATGAAGAAAAAGCTGACCAGCATCAAAGGACTCGAGGAGGAGTGCAAAATGGACTCCTCGTCGATGATCGACATGGTGTTCCAGCTCATCCTGTTCTTCATGGTCAGCTCCCGCATGCTGACGAACCAGATCGACCCGCGTGTCGAACTGCCGGTGGCGACGAATGCCCGCCCGCCAGAAGAGGCCGCCGGGCGTATCGTCCTGCACGTCTATGACGACGGCACCTTCGGTAAGGACAATAAAGAGCCGCTGCCGGACATGGCCGCGGTGACCGAGTACGTCACTCAGCGCAAGGAGAAGGTCGATGCTGGGACCACGCCCAAAGTGCTGCTGCGGGGCGACAAGCGCAGCATCGTGAAGTTCTCCAAGCAGGCCGTGAAGGCCTCCGGGGATGCCGGAGTCAGCACCATCATCTTCAGCGCCTTCCCGGCGGCGAAAAAAGGTTAGCAGCCCCCATTTCAGACACTCATGGCCAAAAAGAAACGCTTCGAATCAGAACAAGTGGAGGATCCGGCACTGGACATCTCCTCGCTGATCGACGTGAGCTTTCTGCTGCTGATCTACTTCCTCGTCACCTCGACGTTGGAGCCGCGTGAGTCGGATCTGAGCATGGAAATGCCGACGGACAGCGGCAAGGCCAGCAGCATTCAGATCGACCCTTTAAAAATCCGCCTCACCGCCACAGGGCAGATCTCCATCGCCGACCAGATCATGGCGGACGATGCTCAGATGGAGTCGGAGCTGGACCGCTACAAACAGCTCACCGACGCCACGAACAAAAAGCCGCTCGTCATCGTCACCTCCGACGATGAGGCGAAGCAGCAGCGTTTCATCGACCTGATGAACGGCCTGGCAAAAGTCGGCATCACCACGATCACACTCTCTGGATTTGAGAAAGGGAAGTAGCCTATGAAGTTCGCCGTTCTCCGTTCACTGTTCGCGGTTTTGGGCCTGATGATGGCATTTGGCGCTCCCGTCCGAGCGCAGACCGAGGATCTGAACATCCAGACGCTGTTTGAGAAGGCCGGCACCCTGATGGAGGAGGGGAACTGGGCCGGGGCGCTCATCCCGCTGGAGACCATCATGAAGGAGTATGGTCCCAGCGGCTACACTGACTTCGGCCCGGCCTTCGGCGTGATGCATTACCGCCATGGCTTCTGTTTGAAGAACCTGAAACGCCTCGACGACGCGCTCAAA
This sequence comes from Prosthecobacter sp., assembly GCF_044232965.1. GTDB lineage: Bacteria > Verrucomicrobiota > Verrucomicrobiia > Verrucomicrobiales > Verrucomicrobiaceae > Prosthecobacter. The sequence goes on along the minus strand of NZ_JBIIKX010000022.1, from coordinate 41,568 downwards.
GCCTACGAGGCCTGCTACACGCAGGGAAAAAATGCCAAGGACACGCCCAAGGATAAGCTGAACCCGGTGTGGGAGCTTTCGCTGCTTGAAATGGCCATCATCAAGCAGGCCCAGGGCAAGTATGCCGATGCGATCAAGGATTACGAAGCCTTTGCCCGCCAGCCTGCACCCGCCGGGACTTACGATGACGCGGCCTTTCGTGTGCAGGTGGCCTCGTGCTATTCCAAAGCGGGCATGCCGGACAAGGCGAAGGGTCTGCTGGACCAACTCATCACCGGTGCGGGTGGAGTGACACCGAAGGCGGACGGCGTGTTCCGCGCGTTTCTCTCGCTGTTGGACAGTTGGACGGCCAAGGACACCACCAATCATGCGGAGACTGAAAAAGCGGCTCACGGCTTCATCGACCAGCATGGAGCGAAGCTGAAGCTCTCGCCCTTTGACATGGCGCGGTTTGATTTCAACGCCCGCCTGCTCAGCGTGGCTCGCGCCGCCTCGGAAAACGAACAGCAGACGCTCGCCATCCGCTTGTTGAGCCTCATGGCAAGTGGCAGCGACATTTTGCATGATCTGAATGGCCGTGCGCTGCGCTACCGGGGCCGCGTGCCAGAGCTGCTCAAAAAGGAAATCGAGAAATACACCGCCCAGGTGCAGGATGACGACAGCATCGACTGGATCGCCCTGCTCACGCTGGCGGGCTGCTATGAGCGCTTGGGGAATTTTGCCGCAGGTTACTCCATCTATTCGTATGGCGTTACCGCCGCGCCAAAGAGCACGCATCGACCCATGATGTTGTTCGGTGCCATGCGCACCGCGCTGGCCACCGGTCAGCAGGATCTTTCAAAGGCGCTCGGCGAGCAGTTTCGCAAGGAGTTCCCGCAGCATGAGTATGCTGGCAATGTGAACACACTGCTGCTGGAGAACGTGTTTTTCTCGAAGCAATACCAGCAGGCCATTGAGCTGGCGGAAAACATCCGCAAACCGCTGAAGCCGGACTCCAAAGACCGTGATCTGACGGATTTCGTGATCGGCGCGTCGTTTTTCAATCTCGGCCGCACGGAGGACGCGCAGAAGGAGCTGGCCTCCCATGCCCAGCGCTTTCCACAGAGCAAGTTCAAGGAGGCGTCACGCTATTTCGAGGCATCCAGCCTCGTGCGTTTGAAGAAATGGCAGGAGGCCGGGCCGAAGCTCGATTCCTTCAACAAAGACTTCCCGGAATCCGAATACATCGGTTTTGCGCTGCTGGACCGCGCCACGTCGCATTTCCAACTCGCTGAATACCAGAAGTGCCTGGATGTCGTCGCGGATCTCGAAAAACGTCGTCCCAACCTGCCGGACCTCGATCGGGCGCTGGCGATGCGCGGTGACTCGCACCTCATGCTCAACGCTAACGAAAAGGCCGAGGCGGCCTACTTGAAGGCGCGAGAGCTGGGTGAGGCGGCTGAGGGCGAGTCCCACAAAGCCATCGTGGGCCGCGTGCTGGTGCAGCTCATTCGCGTGGCCAACGCCCTGAAGAAACCCAAAGACGTCATCAAGTATTACGACGAGTACATTGCGAAGTACAGCGGTGGATTTTACGATGCCGAGGTCATCGTTGGCTCATTGGAGCCGCTTAAAGAGGCGAAACGCGGCAAGGAAGCGCTCGACGCGCTGGAAAAGGTGATCGTGCGGCTTGGCAGTGGCGACACGGGGGCCGGCATTGAGGAGGCCATCGGCTCTTACACACAGAACTACCTCGACATTGTCGGAGCAGAGCCACTGCTCGAGCGCCTGACTAATTTCGTCCCCCAGGACGGTGTGAAGATCAACAACACGCTGCGAGCCTGGCTGAACATGGCGAAGATCGACCTGCTGGAGAACGACAGCTACAAAGACAAATTCCCCAAGCGTGCCGCCCAGATTCAAGTGGCCTACGAGGATCTGCAAAAATTCAACAAGGTGGAGCTCTCATCTTATATTCTCGTCAAAGTGGGGCGTGATCTGGCAGATCGAGGTAAGGACAAAGAGGCGCTGGACTGGTTCAAGGCGGTCATGGATCGCGGCCAGTCGGAGCATTATCCGCTGGCCCTCATGGGCAAGGCGCGGGTGCTGGCGAAGACCGGCGAGGCTGGCAGCTTCCAGGAGGCCGTGAGCGCTTTTGATCAAGTGATCAGAGAATTGCAGGACAAGCCGGAGTACGTTGAGGAGGCCATGATCGACAAGGCGCGCATTTATTACAACCGCAAGCAGTGGCAGGAGGCTGCCGACACGCTGCTCGCGATGTCCAAGGACAAGCGCTTCACCCGCACCCGTGCTGAGGCTTACTACCGCCTCGGTCATTGCTATGAAAATCTGAACGACACCGACAAGGCGCTGGAGGCTTACACACCTTTCGTCGGACCACCGTTGGAAAACGTCGTCCAGTATTCCGCCGAGGCGCGTCTGCGCGCCGCCGAGATCCAGATGAAGAAGGGGAACGACGACAAGGCCTTCCGTCTCATCAAGGACACCGTTTCTCGCATGTACAAGCTCGGGGAGCACGAGGTGGCCGGCCCCTTTGTCAAAAAGGCCAAGGAGCACTACAAAACCCTGCGCAAGAAGCTCAACGCGCCCGAGCATCCCGACGAGGGGCTGTGGGGTGTGCGTGAATGAACCGTCGTGACGCCATGAAAAAGCCCATTTTTCTCCTTCTGCTGGCGGTCTGCGGCCTGCATGCCGAGCCGCTGGCCATCCAGATCACCAATCTCAATGGCGAGCCGACCGCCGCCTTTCTCCTCGGTGCTGAAAAAGACGGTATTGTCATCAGCACCGCGCCAACTGGTGGCAGCAGTTACAAGCTGCCACTGACAAACATTCGTGAGATGACCATCGACGAGCCAAAGGGCTGGTCTCTCGCGATGCAAACCTTTGCTTCGGGCAATTATGCCGAGGCGGAGAAGCTGTTTGCTCAGTTGGGAGATGAGTTTGATAAGCTCGTGCCGTTGCAGGACAGTTTTGGTTCTCTGTCGCGGCTGTACCAGTTTATGTCACTGCAAAAGCTGGGGCGTTATGCCGATCTGGCGAAGGTGATGGACAAGCAACTGGCCAATCCACTGAGCTTTGGCGCTCATTACACGGAAGATTTCGTCGATCTCGAAGGCTGGGCGTTGATGGGCAAGAAGGACTGGCTGTCTCTGGGGGCCTTCATCAAAAAATTTGAGGACGCGAATCCGCTGAAACTGCCGCAAGCGCCGTTCAAGCGGCTGCGCACGTCACGTCTCGCTGGTTTATGCTACTTGCGCGCCGTTTGGAACGAAGAAGCCCAAAAGCAGCCGGACCTCGCGCTGATGGACTTCCATCGTGCGCTCACGCTCGATCTTGGCTCTGACACCTCCTTGGTTCGCCTTGCCGCCGTGGCAGCGCTTCGTTTGACTGACATCAAGATCACCGCCGCGCCCAAGGATGACAAACTGACGAAGCAGGCAAAATCGCTCGCCTTGGTCTGTCGCGATCTGGGCGGCAAAGACGCGCTGCCGAAGGATTTTGAGAAGTATCTCAAGTAAGGCGGCCCCCACATCGCCCTGGCTCTGCGTGTTGAGGCCAACTGGCCTGAAAGCTCACCTGCATGTTCGCGTTACAGCCACCTCACTTTCCGCCCAACCATGAAACGTCTCGCGCTCTTCTCTCTCCTGCTCACGTCTCCGCTTCTTGCCGATGAAGCCTCGGACATTCTTTCCCAATCCGGCGTCAAAGGCGGCATCGTGGTCCATGTCGGCTGCGGAGACGGAACGGTGACGCAGAAGTTGCGGGTGAATGATTCGTATCAGGTCCAAGGCCTCACGAAAGAGGCGGACAAGGTGCCTGCGATCCGCGATTCGCTCTACAAAGCCGGTGTCAGTGGTGCTGTCGCGGTTTCGGAGTGGAATGGCAAACACCTGCCCTACATCGAGAATTACGTGAACCTGCTCGTGATCGAGGACGCCGCCGCCGTTTCCAAAGAGGAGATCGACCGCGTCCTCACACCGCTGGGCGTGGCGATGATCAAAAAGGGCGGTGCCTGGAAAAAGATCACCAAAGCCTGGCCGAAGGACATGGATGAGTGGACGCACTACGCTTACGATTCGAAGGGCAATCCCACCTCGAAGGACATGCTCGTCGGACCGCCTTCGCGGATGCAGTGGGTGGGAAATCCGCGCTGGAGTCGGCACCATGATCGCATGTCGTCAGTGAGCGCCAAGGTCAGCGCCGGTGGCCGCATCTATTACATCATCGACGAAGGCAGCCGCATCTCCATCCTCATGCCGGCGAAGTTTGTGCTGATCGCGCGTGACGCTTTCAACGGCACCGTGCTTTGGAAAAAGCCGATCCCGGAGTGGAGTACTCACCTTTGGCCGCTGAAGTCCGGCCCCACGCAGCTCACTCGACGCATCGTGGCGATTGGCGACAAGGTGTATGTCACCATGGGCATCGCGGACCCGATTTCCTGCCTCGATGGTGCCACGGGCAGGGGCATCCGCATTTATGAGCAAACCAAAGGCGCGGAAGAGCTCATCATGCGCAACGGCACGATCTTTGCCCTCGTGAACAAAGAACCCTGGGTGCTGAACAAAGACTACGCCGTGAAGCAGCAGAGCGACCAGAAGCGTGTGGAGACCGAGTTCAATTGGGATGGCAAACCGCGCAACTTGCTCGCCATCGACGCCGAGAGCGGCAAGACGCTCTGGCAGCAAGAAGACCGCATCGCGCCGGTCACTCTGGCCATCGATGACAAGCGCCTAGTCTATTACAATGGCGACGGCATCGCCGCCCGCGACGTGAAGACCGGCGAGGTGAAATTCACCACCGATCCCACGAAGCGCCGCCAGCTTTATGAGTTTAACTTCGCCCCGCGCATCCTCCTTCATAAAGACGTGATCATTTACGCTGGTGGCGATGGCACGATGAAGGGCATGAACGCCGAAACGGGCAAAGACATCTGGACCGCGCCGCATGAAAAGAGCGGCTACCGAAGCCTGGAGGACGTCATCGTCGCCCAGGGACTCGTGTGGAATTCCGGCAACATGAATGGCAATCAAAGCGGTGAGTATCGTGGTTTTGATCCGCTCACCGGCGAGAAAAAGAAGAGCTTTTTCCCCGATGTGCCGGAGGGCACCTACTGGTTTCATCATCGCTGCTACATGGGCAAAGCGACGGAAAAATACATCATCCCCAGCCGCACCGGCATCGAGTATGTCGATATGGAAAAGCAGCACTGGGACCTCAATCACTGGGTGCGCGGTGCTTGCCTTTACGGCGTGATGCCCGCGAACGGCCTCACCTATGCCGGACCGCACAACTGCGCCTGCTACCCTGAGGCAAAGCTCGATGGCATGGCCGTCATGGCCAGCGCCCCGCGTTACCCGATGCCTGCAAACACGCCAGACAGCGAGCGCCTCATCAAAGGCCCCGCGTATGCCGATGCCATCGACGAAAAGGAAGCCGACGTCCAAGACTGGCCCACCTACCGCAGCGACAACGCCCGCAGCGGCGCCGCGAAGAGCGATCTCAAAAAAGATCTCGGCATGGCCTGGGAGGTCAAACTCACGCCACCGCTCAGCACCACCACCACCGCCGCAGGCCTCACCTTTGTCAGCGAGGTCGATAAGCACACGCTGCATGCCTTTGACGCCGCCACCGGCAAACCCGCATGGCATTTCATTGCCGGTGGCCGCATCGACTCACCGCCCACGTATTGGAAAGGCCGCGTGTTCTTCGGCGGCAAAGACGGCCAGGTCTATTGCGTCCGCGCCACGGATGGAGCGCTCGTTTGGAAGTTCCAGGCCGCGCCCGTCATGCTCAGCCATGGAGCCTGGGAAATGATGGAAAGCGTGTGGCCTGTGCACGGCAGCGTCTTGGTCGAAAACGGCCTCGTGAGCTGCATCGCCGGTCATTCCTGCTTCCTCGATGGCGGCCTGTGGTTCTACCGACTCGACGCGAAAACCGGCGAGATGCGCGTGAAGCAAAACTACGACGACAAAGACCCCGACACCGGCGGCGACCTCAATGACCGTCACAAGACGCTACAAATGCCCGTCGCGCTCAACGACATCCTCAGCAGCGACGGCAAGTGGACCTACCTTCGCACACAAAAGATCGTCGAAGACGGCAAACGCGTTGAGGTCGGCCCTGTCAGCGGAGATTTCGACAAGCAAGGCGGCGCTCACAAAGGCGAAGGTGCTCATCTTTTCGCCCCGATGGGCTTCCTCGATGACTCGAACTTCCACCGCAGCTACTGGGTCTATGGCAAGAGCTTCGCCGGAGGTCATGCAGGCTACTATCAGGCAGGCAAATATGCTCCTGCAGGCCGCATCCTCGTTCACGACGACAAGAACGTGTACAGCTACGGACGCGAGGCTCAATACTACAAGTGGACCACCACCATGGAGTACACCCTCTTCTCCACGCCGAAGACACCGCCGGAGGAAGCCTTCACGACCGAGGGAGCCACCACCGAGCGCAAGGGCAACAGCCTTGTCCTCGGCCCCGACGGCCAGCCGCTGGCTGAACAACCACCGAAGCTTCAGCAAGAAGGCAAAGCCGCGAAAAAGAACGCCAAGGCCGAAGCCAAAGGCAAAGGAAAGGGCAAAGGCAAAGCCGCCCCTGCCGTCGCCAATGCACCGATCCCTGGCTCCGTGCTCTTCCCCGATCATGAAGCACTGAATCCGGCACAGACCGCTATTTCCGTCGAAGCCTGGGTGCTGCCCGATAACGCCAACGGCACCGTTTTGCACCATGGCGGCCCGCTTCAGGGACTAGCCCTCGACATTCGCGAAAAGAAGCCACAACTCCACATCCGCAGCGATAGCAAACTCGTCACCATCGTCTCCGCCGAGGCCCTCACCGAAGGCTGGCACCACCTCGTCGGCACCTTGGCCGCCGATAAGAAAATGAGCCTCTACATCGACGGCAAACTCGTCGCCGAAGGCAGCAGCGACCTCCTCACCGGCAAACCCGCCCGCCCCATGTATCTCGGCAACGGCGAGGGAGTTGCCGAAGGCAGCGCCGGAGGTTTCAGCGGCCTGCTCGACCAGTTCGCCCTCTATCACAAGGCTCTCACCGCCGCCGAAGTGCAGCAGCGCTTCGAATCGCCCGACTCCAAACCCGCCGACGCCGTGCTCATCTGCAATTTCGACAACGGCGACAGCCGCGACAGCTCCGCGAATGCCGCCCACGGCATCGGCGCAGGCGTCGAAACCGGCAAAGGCAAAGTCGGAGCCGCCTTGTGGTTCAAACCCGCAGGTGGCGGCAAGAGTGGCAAAGGTGGCGGCGCAGGCAGCTTCGTGAAGCACACCTGGGACCGCTTCGTCCCCATCGTCGCTCGCAGCATGGCCTTGGCTGGCAAAACCGTCCTCGTCAGCGGAGCGCCCGATACCATCGACGAAGAATACGCCTTCGAACGCCTCGCCGCCAAAGACCCCGAAATTCTCAAAGAGCTCAACGAACAAAACGAAGCTCTCGAAGGTCGCCGCGGCGCCAAAATGTGGGCCGTAAACACCGAAACCGGCGAGCAATCCACCGGCCTCGAACTCACCAGCCCCCCTGTCTGGGATGGCATCACCGTCGCCCAAGGCCGCGTGTATGTCAGCACCATGGATGGACGCGTGCAGTGCTTTGGGAAGTAAATCATGCGCTTCGGACTTCTATTCAGCCTCGTTTGCGTCAGCGGCGCGTGTGCCTGTACGATCCCGGTGTTTCGGTATGCCTTGGATCGCTGGGAGGCGGACAAGTTTCATCTCGTGCTGCCTGCGAGTGCGGCGCAGGACACGGCTTTGCAGGATGCGCTTCGGCCCTTGCGTGCGAATGGGAAGGCGAACCTGGACATCACAACCTCGCGTGATGTGGCAGTGACGAAGGCGGAACTGCGCAATTCGCGTGAGAGCAGTCAGATTGTTTGGTCGGGTGATCTGGACAAAGCATCGATCGCAGCGTTGCTGGATTCACCAGCACGCAGGAAAATCGTCGAGAGCATTTTGGCGGGGGATTCGTTCATTTGGGTCATCGCAGACAACGGATCGCCGCAGGATGTGGTGGAGGTGGAGCGCATCGAAAAGCGGCTGAAGTTTCTTGAGCAGGTGGCCGCGCTGCCGATTCAAGATCCCAACGACCCGGACAGCCAACTGGGACCGGGACCGCCGCTGCGGCTGAAATTCACCACGCTGCGCCTGCGGCGCGATGATCCGGCGGAAAAGGTGCTCTTCAAGATGCTGGCGGGTCCAAAGGGTGAGATTGATCCTGCCAGCACGAGCTTTGCGGCTCCGGTGTTTGGAAAGGGCAGGGTGCTCGGAGCCTGGCCGCTGGCCTTGCTCGATGACGCGACGCTTGAAGATGCGAGCATGTTTCTCGTGGGCCGCTGCGGCTGCCGAATCAAGAATGATAACCCTGGCTGGGATCTCCTGCTGAATGTGGACTGGGAAAAAGCGCTGCTCGCAGCAGGTCATGTGACGGGGGCGGTTGTTGAAACCGGCAAACCGGCTGTTTTAGCACCCAAAACACCCGAAGTGGTGGCGATCATGCCTGAGGCAGTCCCCAGTGACAACAGGGGCGGTGGAAGCTCACTGATGGGAGCCTTGGGCGCTCTGATTCTCGGGTTGCTAGTCCTCTGGGGGCTGAAATCGCGAAGAACTTAAACTTCTGGCGGGTGCAGTCGGCGGGGTGAACCCAGCGGTGAGGAGAAAGCATTGCGAGAATGGAAAATCTCAAAAGTGCAAAAAAAGTTTGCCGAACTCGTTTATATGAGAGAATATCTAACTTATCTAAATAATTAATATTTGCCCCGCCTGTCATGAAAAAGACGATTTTTGGCATTTTGGTTCTTGGAACCATGCTCTGTGAAAATGCTTCCGGCCAAGGTGCTCCACCACCCGGATACGGTGTGATGGGTGTGCCTCCGCCCGGTTATGGAGCCACGCCACCACCGACCACAACGGTGCCTGCTTATCCGAATAGTCTGCCTCCACCCTCGATCACTCCGGGGGTCACCGCGCCCCTGCCTTATGCCGACCCCTATGCTACCGCTCCCATGCCTGGGGCTTTGTCTTCCTACGCGCCACAGGGGGCAGGGGGCTACAACACGCCCCCCCCTGGTACCGCTGGTTACGGGAGTCCCCAAGGCCCGAGCATCATCAATTATGACAGCATGGAGGTGTTCTACCGCTATGTGGATCCAAAAAACAAGAGTTTGGATGGAGCCCACACGATTGGAGGAGCGCTCACAGTTGCTTTGTTCAATCCGTTGTATCTCAAGGTCGGCGCCAGTTGGGGGAGTGGCCCAAGCGCCGCCACAGCAGCCGGGGTCAGGAATGCGGACTATGACTTTGCCACCGTTCAAGCGGGGGCGGGCTTCCACACGACACTGATCAATGATCGGCTCACTTTCGTGGGCGAGGCTGGGATGATTTATGCGAATATCAAGGCTGACAACACCAACCTGGGTTTCAGCGAGGGGTCCATTTATGTGCGTCCTGCGTTGCGTTTCACCCCGTTCGACTTCATGGAAGTTCAGGCGGGTGTGACGGTGAGCAGCGCGGACAAATATGACAGCAAGGTTCTGGATCTCTCCACCTACTTCCGTGTGTTACCGATGTTCGATATTGGCCTCGGTGCGGACTTTGGAGACACCACACGTGCCTTCCGCACCAGTTTGAGGCTGCGCTGGTAGTTTTTTTGAATCTCTCTGCTCAAGACCCGGCCCCCTGTTCCCGCAGGGGGCTTTTTTATGCCTTGCGGTTGCATTTGGCTTTCTGGCGTTCGGGGAAACACGTGCGACAGATCTCGCAGACGGTGCCATCGCAACCACGCGCGGTGCAGTGTTCTCGCCCATAGAAAATGATCTGGAGGTGCAGCTTGTTCCAGGAATCCTTGGGAAACAGGCGCTTCAGATCGCGCTCGGTTTGTAGCACGGATTTCCCTGTGGTCAGCCCCCAGCGCTGGGCCAGGCGGTGGATGTGCGTGTCCACAGGAAAGGAGGGCTCGCCAAACGCCTGTGCCATGACCACCTGGGCGGTTTTGTGCCCGACTCCGGGCAGTTGTTCAAGCGCTTCGAGAGAAGCCGGCACTTGGCCCTGATGCTTGGTCAGCAGGAGGCCTGAAAGTTCCTTGATGGCTTTGGCCTTCTGCGGTCCCAGGCCGCAGGGCCGGACGATGGCCATGATGTCCTCCAGCGGTGCCTCGGCCAGTTTTGCCGGAGTGTTTCCCAGCTTGAACAGCGCCGGGGTGATCTGATTCACCCGCACATCGGTGCATTGGGCGGAGAGGAGGACCGCCACCAGCAGGGTGAAGGCGTCGGTGTGGTCCAAGGGAATCGGCGGGTCGGGGTAAAGCTGCCCCAGTCGCTTCAGCACATGATCCGCTCGCTCCTGCCGGGTCACGATTTCGTGTCCTAGGAGCTGGTTTCGATGCGCGACACCATCTTGCGGATGTGTGGATAAGCGGTGCGCGGACGCAGAATGGAGAGGCTCTTCGAGAATGAACCCCATTTGATGACCCGGATGTTCACATTGCGCACACCCCAGGCACGCATGGTGGCCTTGTCGGGCTTGTAGAGGTCGATGGTGTTGGTGCCGACCAGCGCCGAGCCGTAGTCATCGACTTGGTAAACATAGGGCAGTCCCTCGATCTGGAAAACCGTGCCCACGGGGTAAACGGACCAGTCGGCGGCGGCGCTGCGCACATTGCCATACTTCAGATTGGTGCCCACCGCTGTCCTGGCTCCGTAAATGATGTGGTCGGACTCGCTGTGCGTGTAAGCCGTGGTTCGAACGGAGGTGATGCGTGAGGAGCCTTTGCCGATCTTGCCTGCGCTGAACAGCCCTGAGGACGAGCATGAGGCGAGCAGCGAAACCGCAAGGCCGAGAAGGATGAAGTGGAGGTGTCGCATCACTGACTGGGTACTGATAATTAACTTTCCTTTTAGACTTTATTATTGTGGGGTATCCCACGTTTGAAATCAATCTTTGATTTCATCCCGAGCTCGGGCAGTCCGCGTATTTACGCCGGGACTCAGCGCACCACCTGAAACTCCGGCAGCATGCACACGGCCCAGAGCAGGTCTTCCAGCGATTGCTGCGTTGGCGTCGCGCCAAGAATCTCTTTCGCCGTGGCCAGCTCGGCGGGCAAAGGGTCGCGGCAGAGCGCATGGCGGTAAAGCGGCGTGATGAAATCACCCTTGGCCGCCTCCAGCAGCCGTTTGGCACCTTTGCTGATGGTGCCGGCCAAAATGCTCCCATTCGCGAGGTCGATGGCTTCCAGCGTGGTGAGGTCGTTGGGTCGGGTGGAGACGATTTGATCGCGGTTTGGGCGTCCGAGCGTGCGCATGAGGAAATCGGCCTTCATCAAGGAGGCGCGGATCATGTGATTGGAGCCGGCGGCTCCTTGGGCGAGCAAGGCCGGAGCCTGCGCGTCGATGGTCTTCTGCCAAACCGGCAGCGCTTGGACGACGGTGACGGGCTTCCAGTCCTTCGCCTCAAAAGCACCGAGCCTGCCTTCTTTGCCGCCAGCCGGTGCTTGAGCCGTCCATTCCCAGGACGCATCACTGCTGATCGAGGTTTCCTTGCCTGCGGTGTCGCGAATACGGGCGTCGAAGAAAAATCCGGCGGCGTTGGGCCCGTTGCCGGCGTTGGTAGCGATGGCGATGATCGTGTTCGCGCCTTTCTTGAGCGCGGTTTGCAGCGGCACGGCGGCGAGTTTGCTCCAATCGTCCCCGGCGCTGATCTTTTTGTTGTTCACGAACAGCGTGAAGCCGTTGTCGCAGGTGATCACGGCACTGGCGCTGGCCGGATCGGCGTCGAGTTTAAAGGTCTTGCGCAGGGTGATGCTTTCGCCTGAAGGCGGCGTGCTGCCAGGCTTGGCGCTGTCGCCCCAGATCCACTGGCCCTTCACCGTGATCTGCTTCGCCAAAGCGGGATCGACTTTCCCCCGCAGCACGCTGGCATCCATCTTCGTCGGCGCGGCACCGGTGAGCTGCCAGATGGCATCGACGAACTGCTCCGCCGTGAGCCTCTTGGCACGTGGTCCGGCATAGGTGTAGCCGTGGTCGTCAGTTTCCTTCGTCACGATCTGCGCGTGCGACTGATACGCTTGCGACGTGGCGATGTGGGCCAGCGTCTTCCTCAAATCGTAACCATTCTCCACGAGGTAGGTGGCCAGGTAATCGAGCAAATCGGCATTCCACGGCTCCGTCTGCATCGAATCCACCGGATGCACGATTCCCCGACCCATGAGGCGCTGCCACAGGCGGTTCACGATGGTGCGCGGCGTGCGGCCATTTTGTGGATGTGTCATCAGCGCGGCGAGCTGCTTCAGGCGCTCCGGCTGCTTCGCTTTCGCGTCGATCTGGCCGATCTCCGGGAACAACCACGCCGCCGTGGCCTGCTGGCCGATGGGTTTGTCGCAGCGATGAATCTCGAGCGGTCGATTCGAATAGATCGCCGCCAGTCCGTAGGCCTCGCTCAGCTTCCAGCGGTCAATGAAGCTGTCGTGGCACGAGGCGCACTTCATGTTGATGCCGAGAAAGCTCTGCGAGATGCTCTGCGCGAACTGAATCTCCACCGTCTGCCCGGCGCTCACATCGCCGCGCCACTTGATGCCGTCGATGTATCCCCGGCTCTCATCGTTCGGCGGGGCGATCAGCTCGCGCACAAATTGATCGAAGGGCAGGTTCGTGATCAGCGCATGATACAGCCAGTTGCTGATCTGCTTGCGCCCGCCGGTGATGAATCCCGTGCCGCCGTAATCGTTGCGCAGCAGGTCGTTCCAGAAGGTGAGCCAGTGCTCCGTGTAGTCGATGTCACGCTTCAGCAGCGCTTCCACGAGCCGTGCTCGTTTGTCAGCAGCCTTGTCCTGGTCAAAGGCCGTCACTTCCTCCGGCGTGGGAAGCAGGCCGATGAGATCCAGCGAAGCCCGGCGCAGGAAAGTGTGGTCGTCGATGGCCGCAGGGCGCGTTTGCTTCTTCGCCGCGAGATGCGCATCCAGGATGCGGTCAATCGGATGCGTGCGCCCATCCACCGCCGCAGGCAGGGCGGGGGAACGCGGCTTCAGTGGCGGCTCATACGCCGCCTTCTTGAACGCGAATCCCTCCTCCCACGCGATGCCCGAGTCGATCCACGCCTTCAGCAGCGCGATCTGATCCGCTGGCACCCGCTTCCCCTTCGGCGGCATCTGCTCGTCGGAATCGGTCGAGAGAATGACCTCGATCATCCGGCTCATGCCCGCCTTGCCCGCAGCCACCACCGCCCCGTTCTCACTGCCCTCCAGCAACGCCTTCCGGTCATTGAAGGAAAACCCGCCCTTCTTCTTGTCCCCCGCATGGCACTCCGCGCAGTGCTCCCGCAGGATCGGCACGATCTGATGAGAAAAATCCACCGCCGCGCGGGCGGCGAGGATGGAGGCGAGCAGAAAGAAAATCGAGAGACGCATTCAGAGAGCACGAACGTGGCGTGAAGGCGAAATCTCGCGCTTCACCTGATCAGAATGGAGCAACGTCTAAAGCGCAGCCAAACCTGGGCGAGTGTGAACTTGGCGGAGTGAGTGAGATTCGAGTTGAGCGTGCTACAACAACCTCAGGGATGGCTGCCGCTTTGTTCGGACAGTTGATTCTCATGGTTGCAGCTTAACCTCCTTCTTGTCGCTGCCGTCTCCGGGATCGAATGTCCAAGTGAAGTTCGTTGCAGTTGCTTCGTATATCAGGCAGGGATCCCAGCCCAACTTGGTAACAAGGTGAAAGGTGAGTCCTCCCTCAGATCTGGAGTATCGCCATCCGTCAGCTAAATCATGACCAACGATGACGCTTGTCGGCAGCCCGTCTCTGAACGACTTCAAGTCGGGAGGGAAGCTGCCATGCGTGACTCGATAGCGCTGAACAGCAGCAATGATTGGAGTTGCTGTTGCCGCCATCTTCATGAGTCGCGGGTCAAAGTCCTTGGCGGCGTATGAGGGAGGCATTCCTCCAGGGCTTTCACCACAACCGACGAGACCACACAGGAGCAAGATAGCTGCGTAATGTTTTGGTCTCATTGGTGATGGCCTCTGTTTCTTGGCGTAACATTGAAGATCATTCACAAATCTGGCGGTTTGTCACCTGCAAGATGTCACACCTCGCCCTCGTTCGGATTCGACCCATGAAGTTTTTCGCCGCGGCCGTTCTTTTGTAGTGCTTCCGCAGGAGAGTTTGGGGGCAGAAGCGCTTTTCATCGCGCTGGAGGGGCGACTCTCATCCCTAGCGACAGAAAAAAGTTGGGTGCATGCATCTGATTTGGAATCAGTGTCTTGCTTGGCTGTGCTTAAGGGGCGTTTGGAGGTGAAAAAAGCAGATGATTGCGGGCCTGCGACGGTTTGCAGTAAACTGCCTGCAATTCACCGAAAATCATGAGCGGCTTCAACCATCGTTCAGGGCTTTCAGTCCGCCATGCCGCAGGCATGTGGGCGGATGGAGTGAGTTTGATCCGCAGCGGAGGCCGTTTTCGGCACAACGGATGGCCTTGGAGGCGTGACGGACAAGACTCTCTCCGTCGCGGACCAGACTTGGTCCATTGCAGCGGCAACTTGGTCCAGTGGCGACGGAGTTTGGTCCAGGACGCAGTCAGGTCACTCCATGACGGACCAGACTTGCTCCGCCCCGGACCAGACTTTCTGCGTCGTGGACTGAACCTTCTCCATCTTGGACCCGACTCAGTCCGCAACGGCCCAAGTCTTCTCGCATGGGAGAAAACCTTCTCTGTCGCTGACCAGACCCACTCCGTCACGGACCAGACCTTCTCCATGACGGAGAAGACTCACTCGATGCCGGATCAAACTCGTTCCGTGACACCCCACCGCCCGTGGCGTCCCCGGCAGGCTGCTGTGGCTGCCGCGTTCATTTTCAAAGCCCCCACAACAACACAGACATCCAACCTATGGCCAAAATACCGCTCACCTGGGATGGCAAGGACGCCCAAGGCAACCCGTTGCGTTGGGATACGCCCGGCCTGACTTGGAACGGATTTTTGCCGCAACCCAACCGCAAACCTATGCCTCAGCTACGCGTCCTCCTCGGCTTCGCCTCGGCGGCCGATCACTCGTTGGAAGAGACCACCTCTTCCGTCATCCAGAAACTCTACGGCAACGCCGCCTACACGACGCCGCCAGTCACACTGGTGGCACTTCAGGCCGCGCTGGCGGCCTTTACCGCCGCCATCGCCACCGCCGCGCAGGGCGGTCCGGCGGACACGGCGGACAAGAACAGCAAGCGTGATGACCTCATCGACCTGCTGCGCCAGCTCGCCGGTTATGTGCAGACCAACTGCAACAACGACCTCGCCACGCTGCTCTCCAGCGGCTTTGACGCCGTGAGCACCAACCACGCCTCCAGCCCGCTGGCCGCTCCGACGATCAAGGACATCGCCAATGGCAACTCCGGCCAGCTCGTCGTGCGCGTCGGCCCCATCGCCAATGCGAAGTGCTATGAGGTACGTTATGCCCTCATCGGCAGCGGCGGTGCTCCTGGGCCACTGCAAAACGGCGGCCTGTTCACCAACTCGCGCAACATGCCCATCAACGGCCTCACGCCCGGCGGCAACTACCAGTTCCAGGTCCGCGCCGTCGGCGGCAGCACCGGCTACAGCGACTGGAGTGATCCCGTCAGCCACATGAGCCTGTAGGCGGAAGACGGGGAGAAGAGGAGACCGGGAGAGGAGGAGACTTCACACTCCCGGTTTCCTTGCGTGGCGGCAGATAAAGCTACTGACAAACACACAGATTTGTGAATGATCTTCGATGCGGCTCATTCGTCATCTCATGCTGATCCCACGCCAACGCAAGTTCACAGCCATTGGCCTTTGTCTGTTTGTCACTGCTTTGATGATATTCATCATCGGCCATCGGAGGGCGCAGACAATCACGCTGCCAGACGGAACCACATTAAATTTTCATTCCATCAGCATTGGTGAGCGGATGGACAAGTCCTTGGGGATTTCAGAGTATTTCGAAGTCAGATACGCCCATGCACCACTACCGATATTGAAGGATTCCGGAGGCACGATCACCAGTAATCCAGAAAGACATAGCACCAGCGCGGTGCAAATCAGGCTGCGCTATTCGGGGCCAGCAGAATCGAATTGGGATGTGTATCTTGTCGATGGCCAAGGCATTGAGTCGAAAGCCCGTGTAAAGGTCTCAGTTGATTATCCGAGGCGCGAAAGCGAGGGGCCAAATGAACAGGGATGGTTCTTGATTGATGCGTATTATTCAAGACAAGATTCCTATCACCTGCGATTCAGGCCAAGTGCGTTGGACTATGATCCATGGGACATTCCTTCGTTGCCTCTCATGGCGGAGTGGAAGGTGAAAAATACGGCCAAGGTGAATACCGCGTCTGAGAAGGGATCGCCCGCTCCGCTCGTAGCAAAACAGGGGCGGGTTGAGCTCTTGATGAAGAGATTCGTCCGCCGCCGACAGCCCAGGCAGGATGCAGATGAGCGAACTTTGGGTGAGTTTGAGGTGAGACACCCGTTCAAGGCAGAACTGCCATATACAGCGGATACGAAGTCCATGACGATCTGGGATCAGTCAGGGAACATGATGCATTTTAATGGTCCCGTGAACGGGGGGCGCAATCGCATTAAGCTCTGGGACAGAGACACCTTCATGAGTGATGATGACTGCTATCGCGTGAGTGTGGACCTTTACCGCAGGCCGACGGTTCCAGAGTTGTTCAACAGCAATGAGGTGTTTTGTTTCAGCCACATTCCAGCACCGGGCCGTGAGGCCATCGTCGTGGGCAGCTCTTTGGTTGTGGGCGGGCGAAAGCTGACTCTCGAACGGGTGACTCCCACAGGGAAAGAGCGCAGTGGACTGGTACTCACCGGGAACCTCCCTGCGCCCGGAGAGCGTTTGATCCTTGTTGACGCGATTGACGATCATGGTCGTCGGCTTGCTGGAATTGAATCCAAGCCAGGTGCTCAGATCTTGCGCGACTCCGCGATAGGAATTGAAGATAAACCGATCACCGAGGTTGTGTTTCCATTCGAACTTTCTCAAGACACGTCCTGGTTCAGCGTGGACTTCGCCTTCGACAAACCTCTCACCTTCGAGTTCAAGGTCGCGCCGGAGTTCGTTGATTGAACAGATGTGTGCATTTGTTTCCTGATGGACTTCGGTGTTTCTCTAGACCGAACCGCATTCCCAATGTGTGCAAGATGTCCTTCCGCACCCTCGTTCGGATTTGCCCATGAAGTTTCTCACCGCTGCCGCTCTTTCGTTGTGTCTCGCCAGTCTCGCCCAGTCAGCTCCGCAGGATGATCAGTATCTCCTCGGACCGGATTCACAGATCCAGAAGGACGTGCCGCAGGGGAAGGTGACGCAGATGCCGGCGTGGACGAACTCGAAGATCTATCCCGGCACGTCGCGTGACTGGTGGATCTACGTTCCCGCTCAATACAAACCGGAACAACCGGCGAACGTGATGGTGTTCTGCGATGGTGGCGGCTTTGTGAAGACGGACGGCCAGTTCCGCGTGCCGGTGGTGTTCGACAATCTCATCGCCAAGGGCGAGATGCCGGTGACGATCGGGATCTTCATCAATCCCGGCGTGTTTCCGACCAGCAACCCGAAGGAGAAGCCGCGCAGCAACCGCAGCTTTGAATACGACTCCCTCGGCGATCTGCATGCGCGCTTCCTCATCGAAGAAATTCTGCCGGAAGTCGCCAAGAGCTACAAGCTGACCGACGATCCCGAAGGCCGCGGCATCTGCGGCAACAGCAGCGGCGGCATCTGCGCTTTCACCGTGGCCTGGGAGCGTCCCGACGCCTTCCGCAGGGTGATCAGCCACATCGGCAGCTTCACCAACATCCGTGGCGGACATGTTTATCCCGCGCTGATCCGTAAGACGGACAAGAAGCCGCTCAAGGTCTTCCTCCAGGACGGCAAGAACGATCTCGACAACCAGTTCGGCAACTGGCCGCTGGCGAACCAGGACATGGCCGCGTCGCTGAAGTTCGCCGGTTACGATTACCAGTTCGTCCTCGGCGAAGGCACCCACAACGGCAAGCACGGCGGCGCGATGCTACCGGACACGCTACGCTGGCTTTGGAAGAAGTGAAACGCAACCCGTTCGTGGTTCCTAGTTCTTGGTTCATCGTTCTCCGCGAGGAACTGCTTGGAAACTAAGAACAAAGCACCAAGAACAAAGAACCCATCAAAATCATGAAACGCCTTCTCCTTTCCCTCTCCCTTCTTTCCACTTCACTCCTCGCCCAGGACACCTCGCTGCACGACTACCTCATCGACGGTGAGCCGTGGAAGGAAGCGGCCAGTGGTTATGCCTTCACCGACGGTCTGTGCTGCGATGCGGCGGGCAATCTGTTCTTCACGGATGTGAAAGCCGGGAAGGGGATCTACAAGATCGACGTCGCTACGGGGAAGACGGATCTTTTTCTCGACAACCTGCCAGGAATCAGCGGCCTGCAAATCGGCCCGGACGGGCGGTTTTACGCCTGTCACAACAAGGAGCAGCGCATCATCGCCATCACCATGAAGGGCGAGGTGGAAGTGCTGCTCACCGGCGTGAAGTGCAACGACCTCGTCGTCAGCAAGAAGGGCAACCTTTACTTCACTGAGACGCCGACGCTGAGCGTGCATCTCATCACGAAGGATAAAAAGCACATCGTGGCCGACGCGGGGCATGTGCAGAAGCCTAACGGCATCACGATCTCGCCCGATGAGCGCACGCTGGCCGTCTCCGAGCACGGCGGGAAGCATGTGTGGGCCTGGCGCATCGAGGACGACGGCACGCTCACCGGCGGTGCGCCTTACATGACGATGTGGCTGCCTGTCGGCAAAGAAACCGCTTCCGGTGATGGTGCGACGACGGAAGCGAGCGGTCGCTACTTCGTCACCACCGAACTCGGCGTGCAGGTCTTCGACACCGCCGGTCGTCTGGCAGGCATCATCGCCAAACCCGATCCGCTGGGCAAAGTGGTGAGCGTTGAGTTCGCGGGCAAGGACCACGACATCCTCTACATCGCCGCCGGGGAGAAGATCTTCGGCCGGAAGCTCAAGGTGAAGGGGTATTTCGGGCAGTGATTCGAAACCGGAGCGGACGCACCGTGGTCCGAAACTACGAAGGATGAATTCAAGGTGCTTGTCCACCCAGGCGCAGCGCCTTGATCTCCGCGTCAGAAAGCACGCGTCCGAAAATAACCAGCTCGTCCACCTGGCCTTTGAAGGCGTTGCCGTTGGAATAGTTGGTCACGGCCCAGACTTTGTCGGACTGTTCTGAGTTTGTGCCGACGACATCGAGTTTGAGATCATCGGGCAGTTGGATGGCGGCTTCCTTTTTCCCATCGAGATAAACCACCGCCTGGCGGGCGTCCAGATCACAGGACACAGCAAGCGTGACCCATTGGTTTTCCAAAACGCGGACACCACGGATCACCTCGCTGAAGCGCTGGTTGTTCAGGCTGAAGGTGAGGCTGCTGGTCGAAGTCCATCGAACCGAGAGCCAGCGGTAGCCGGTGCCGCCGACGAGCAGCACATCATTGAGGCGCTCCGGGCGGAGACGAATGGCCGCGGTGAAGTGGTTGTAGTTGAGGTCTGGGGTGGAAAACACAGCGCGGTAGCCGGGCGGGTTGCGTTTTTCATAGTCACCGCTCAGTTCGAGCACGCCGTCCTTCTGCTCGGCATTCTTGATCTGCGCGCCGGGCTCCGGCGTGGTGCCGTCGAAGGTGAAACGGGCGATGACATTCTGTTCCGAGAGCGTTGCAGCATTCATGCTGCCTGGGGAAGCGCTGCCCGGCACGCTGGCGGCCCGGGAGAGTGATTCCGCCAGTTTCTGGCTGTCGGCGGAAAGATTGGCAACGGCGAAGGTGACGTCCCGCCCTTGGACCTTGAGGGTGATCTGACCGCCCTGCACACGCACCAAGGAGGCGGTGATCTTTCTGCCCTTGGTGTCAGTCCAGGTCTGCGCTGCGGTGGCGGAAGCCGGGAGGGGGGCAACGGCAGCGGGCAGGGTTGCCGTCCTGGGCGCGGTCGAGGGTGTCGGCGACGAGAGAAGAGTTGATGCCACGGGTGAGGCAGGCACCGCACGGCCGGCTGCCTGGGCGAGTGCTTGGGCCTGCTTTTGACTTTCCGCCGAGAGGCGGCTCAGGAGGAAGTCCATTTCCTGCCCTTGAATGCTGAGTGTGACCCGGTCTGGCTTCAAACGCACGAACTTGGCGGTCATTTGCCGGCCGGACTGGTCAGTCCAAGACTCCGAGGGATTGGAAGGCGCGGGGGATGTCGAGGTGATGACGGGAGTGGCCGGAGCAGATGCTGCGGGTGCCGTGGGTTTGACAGGTGCTGCCAAGGGCGGCGGGGTGGGGACAGGCGTGGGAGCGGGGGTGGTTGGCGCGGGAGCAGCAGTGGTTGGCGCGGTGTTTTCCACGACGGCACTCTGGGCCTCGCGGGTCTCGCTGGCCGGGCGCGGCTTGTTCCATGACAGCCAGGTGATGAGTCCGCCCATGGCGATGACGGCGGCCCACAGGAGAGGAGAGCCGCTTTTCTTCACACGCACCTCCACCTTGGAAGGCGGGGGTCTGAAGCCTGGCGCCGCCGGTCGGCGCGGACGCGCGGTGGTTGGGAGAGCGGGCTCGGCCTTGGCGGCACCTGCCTGCACCTTGACGACCGGTTGTATCAGCAGCGCATCCAGTTCGGCGCGGAACTCGGCGGCGCTCTGATGGCGGATGTCCCGGTCCTCCCGGAGCGCCTTGGAGATGATGGCGTCGTAACGCGGGTCCAGCCCTGGAACGAGTTGCGAGGGCATCTTGAAAATGCCCTGGGGCAGGCTGCCGGTGAGCATCTGGTAAAGCATCACGCCCAGCGAATAAAGATCCGCCCGGTGATCCACCCCGGCTCCGAGCACGAGCGCCTCGGGCGCCATGTAATGCAGGGTGCCGAGGGCGAGTCCGCTTTGGGTCAGGCCGGACTTGCCGTCGTGGCTCATTTTGGCGAGGCCAAAGTCCGCCACCTTCACCACCCCATCGTAGCCCACCATGATGTTGGCCGGTTTGATGTCGCGGTGGTAGATGCCGCGCGAGTGGGCGTAGGTCAGCGCGTCACACACATGCGCGGTGATCGCCAGGGCGTGCTCCGGCGGCAGGCGGCCTTGCTCATGCAGCATCTGCGCCACATCGGTGCCCTCGATGAACTCCATCACGATGTAGAGCAGCCCGTCCGCCGTTTCACCAAAGTCGAACGCCTTCACAATGCCCGCGTGTGACAGTCGGGCCATCGCCCGGGCCTCGTTCTTGAAGCGGGCGGAGAAATTCCCCCCCGTCTCATCGTCATCCATGAAAGAGGGAAGGATTTTGATGGCGACGGGCCGGTCGAGATTGATCTGGCAGCCTTTGTAAACCGCGCCCATGCCACCACGGCCCAGCAGGCTGGTGATCTGGTACACCGGCAGACGCATTTGCAGTTCCTCCAGAGATGGCGGTTCCCAGCGGCCGCCGCTGCTCTTTCGACTGTTGGTGGAAGCAACCGCTGGTGGAGGATCAGAGGAAGAGGACATGACGCGTTAAACACTGTTTCTAGCCAAAACAAGCATGTTTGCCAATCCTAGAGTGAGGAGTTTCCATCTTTTAATCAATGAGCATCGAACCTATGGCCCGCGCTGACATGCGGTTTGACCATGCGGCTGGCGTCGCTAATCTCGCGCCCATGATTTTTCCAACAAACGGCGCGGCGGAAGAGATCCGTGCCGTGGGCTTCACACCATGAACCGTGTCTTCATCATCGCAGGCGAGGTCAGCGGGGACACGCATGGCGCGGGCCTGCTGCGCGAATTGAAGGCCCTGGAGCCGGACCTGAAGGTTGTCGGGCTCGGCGGTCCGAAGATGCGCGAGGTGGCGGGCGAGGGGATCGAAGACTGGGTCGAAACCGCCGGCGTCGTGGGCCTGTGGGAGGTCTTGAAAATGTACCGCTACTTCAAGGAGAAGATGGACGCGGTGCTCGACTCGATTCTCGATCAGAAGCCCGAGGGCGTCATTCTCGTGGACTATCCCGGCTTCAATCTGCGGCTGGCGAAGTCACTGCGCACCGCCGGTTACAAGGGTCGCATCCTCTACTACATCAGCCCGCAGGTCTGGGCCTGGAAGAAGGGCCGCGTGAAGACCATGGCCAAGGTGCTGGACCTCATGATCTGCATCTTCCCCTTCGAGAAGGAGTTTTATGAGAAGAGCGGCCTGCGCACCGAATTCAGCGGGCATCCCATGGTGGACCGCGTGGTCACGCTGCGCCGCGACTGGAAGCGTGAGCCCGGCCTCGTTGGCTGGTTCCCAGGCAGCCGTCTCAACGAGGTGCGCCGCCTGTTTCCTCTCATGATGGAGGCCGCCAAAGCGATCAAGCAAGCCGTGCCCAATGCCCGCTTTGCCGTCTCAGCGGCGAATGAAATGCTGGCAGGCTTCATGCGCACCCTGGCTGACGAGCACGGCCTGCCCGAGGCGAAACGCTGGATCGAAACCGGCACCGTCTATGATCTGATGCAACGTGCCGAGGCCGGCGCCGTGGCCTCCGGCACCGCAACGCTGGAGGCGGCCTGTTTCGGCCTGCCTTACACCCTGGTGTACAACGTGAGTTGGCCCACCTACCTCGTCGGGAAGCTCGTCGTGAAGATCAAGCACCTCGGCATCGTGAACATCCTCGCTGGACGCGAGGTGGTGCGCGAACTCGTGCAGGGAGATCTCAGTGCCGACACGCTCGCCCAGACGACGACGGAGCTGCTGCTGGATTCGGGGCGTCGCGACGCCCTGCAAGCCGACCTCGCCGCCGTGGTGGCCGCGTTGGGAAGCGGCGGAGCCTACGCCCGCGCCGCCAAAGCGGTGCATGAGTGTCTGGCGACTGTCTGAAGCGCGCTCCAGCCCCTCGGACCTCAGCTTGCATGGGTTTGGGAATCCGACTCCCTCGATCAGGGAGGTTGGCGGTGGTTGGCAATGGTCGTTTCTTCGCACTGGAGTCCCGCCTTGAGGCGCAATCCCGATCTGAAGGGTCGAGCCGGAGGCTTGCAAGAAAAAGAGCCGGTGGTGAAGCGAGGCCCGGCGAGCGAGAACCACCTCAAAAGGCAAGCCTTGGCGGAACAAAGGCTCTCCTTGTTCCGGGAAAGGAGGAAGGTTTTCCGGCTCAGGCGTAATGCTGGCTGGCGGCGGACGGCCATCCGGCGGGCCGGGCGGCCAGGGCAGGGGAGGAGCAGCGCGTTCATGGGGCCACTGCTCCTCCTGACCGGACGTTGGCTCAACTACGGTGTACCGTGGCCCGCCCGGCCGCGGATGCGGGGTTTGGCGCGGTTTCTGCTCCACGGATACACCATCTTCCAGTTCGCCTGCCCCCGGTGGGCGCGTTCTTGGTGGCGGAAATCGCGCAGCAGGTAGCGGTAGGCCAGGCGCTCCACATGCGTCAGGCGCAGGTGCAGCGCCCGGCAGAGGTCATGCAGCGTCGTCCAGCCGCAGTTCCGGCAGCGGCCTTTTTCCAGATCCCGCAGCGTTTGCGGCCCCACCGCCGCCCGTCGCGCCACCGTTTCGGCCGAGAGCCGCTCCCGCAGGCGCAGCCACAGGATCACCCAGCCCATGGCCCGCAGCATCACTCCCGCGCGGAACACCATCGGCCGCCGTTCCAACATCCACCCCGCCCGGCCAGCACGCCGGGGCGGAGAGGGAGACGTCGTCGTCTGCATGGCACGGGTTGGGAAAACGCCGCGCAGAAAATCAAAAAAATCCCCGATTGAAAAGCCCAAAGTGCGCACTCTTTCTAGCGGATGACGCTGCTAATCACTCAAACCAATCAAGTCAGATGCCTAAATCATTGATTCCGAGTCAGATCCTCGGCGGGAGCGCCGCACGAGGGGCGGGAAGAAAAAATTGGCTCTTCATGCCCCGTCTCCATAGGGCACGGGGCCTCGGGATATTGACTGCCGGCGTCTGAGGGCTAGCGTTGGCGGCATGCAAAAGCCTTCCGAAGAGCCTGGCCCGGAGTTGGGGAAGTATGCTTCTATTTTTTCCTCCGAGGAAGCCTATCAGAACTGGTTCAACGAGGATCTGCGGCACGCCGAGGCCCTCATCGAGGTGATGCGCAGGGAGATGCAGAAGAAGATCGGGAGCATGACGCCTGAGCAACGGGCCGAGGTGGAAGCCCTCCACCGGCAGTTCTGCGATGAGATCGCCGATGCCACCATTCCCGAGCACTACAATCCCCTGGTGGACCGTTTTTTGGAAATCATCGCTCAAACCAGCCTCAGCGATGAGGACGAGGCCGAAGTGCAGGCCATGGAGTCCAAACTCGGCCGCCTCATCGACCTGGCCCTCGATCTCTCCGAGCCCCGCCGTACCGAACTGATCACCACCCTCACCGCCACCCAGGCGCAGGTGAAGAGGCTGCTGAAGCATTTGGAGTGTTGAGGGAGTCCGACCGAGATCGCTTCGCATCAGGGTCGTTGAATGAGGTGGCTAGGGCGGATTCAATCAAAACTCCGCCGCCTTGGGAAGCTTCTTTTTTGGCCGCCTGCGTAAGCGCTTAAAAACGAAGGAGAAATTTTTTTGGAAGAACGTCAGGGCAGGGGGCGGCGGCATATTGTGGCCTCCCTTTTTCTTTTTCAGAACTTTCATGAACCGATTTCCCCTCCTTCCGTGTAAGGCTTGACCTCGGGCGACTTTTTCGCTTCGATCGGCGCATTCATCAAAATCCTTTCTTTCTGTGAACGGCCCCTTTTTACCTCACCTCAACCCCGTTAATCCACAAAAAACTGTGGGCGAATCTGATTCGTCCACAATTTATTGTGACTAAACAACGTTAGGCGACAAACCTCACCGCCCATGAATGCCGTTGCAGACAAATACCAAGTGTGGCAACCGCGTCCGGATTTGCCGCTCTTGGATTTCGTTTCGCTGATTGACGATCGTGAAGGCTTCCGAGTCATCACCACTCCATCCCACACGCCATATGAGGTCACATCACTGATCACATTTCAGTTCCGTCGCGCTTTTGCCTACCGAAACATCGACGAGGCGAAACGGCTTCGGACCCTGAATGCTCTGTCGGAGCAAGGCATCCTTCACGCTTCATCGCTTTACACGGTTGAGCCGTCATCATGGTTGGAGTGGTTCTTCGCCGAGAACTTCGAGATGCCGAATCTTGTTCACTATGCAATCTACACGTCCGACGACATGATTGATGTTATCGCATGGCCAGAAGAAGTGACGGTCACAATCGTTGAAAACGCGCCTAACAAAACGGATGCAGGCAACGGCTCGAATGGCATCTGTCGTGTCAGCGACGCCTCCCGCTCGCCGTCGCCTGATCCGAGACGTTAGGCGACTCCGCACGCTTCTCGTGAATCGAAGTATCCATATTCTCGTAGTCAGCTTGGTTCTCGCGTGCAGTGCCCTCGCAGGAACACGCATTCTGAAGTTCATTTATCAGCCGCTTACCACTCTCGGCACCGAGGGTGATGCAGCGGTTGTGGTGGCCCGCATCCCAATTCTCATCAACGCCGTCCCGGAAGGCATCATCGCTTCGATTGCCGCACCGAACAAACTCCTGCAAAGCCCCAACGCAAACATTCCCGACTCAAATGTCCTTTCCCTCCTCCGCATCGGTCTTTCCGCAGACTATGTCAGCGGGAGACATTATCGGGTTACTCTCGACCTGCGCGAGATGGGTTCGACCGAGCCTTACGGCGTCACAGCCGATGACGTTATCGCAGGAGCCATCAAGTGCCTTCGCGCAACGTTCGACGAGGACCAGAACCTCGGCTCTTACGAGCTTCACATCCAATTCAACAAAGACGACAAGGCCAACTGGAGCCGATACGAAGAACGATATGAATCGAAGCGGAAACCGTAAGTCGCCTAACCATGCGCTGCAGCGAACGTCTCCGGGCCGTCACGTCGGCTGCTTGGGCAGCCGCCGCGCCGTCCCTGCACCGTCGCTGAGCTTTAGTCGTTCGCCTAACCACGCAGCGCCCACATGACGAGAGCGAGATTTGAGCAAGCACTTCGTGGAGCATCTGATGCATCGAGACAGTTTGCTTTGTCTCTCGTCACGAATGATCTGCCGACGGACTGCCGCTATGTGGCATACTTGAATCAGTCTTTTGATGAGAACCCATTGGAGGCGGACGAGACGGTTTTTCCAGATGATCCATGACGACTCGGGGACCTCGATTCTCCACTTTCTAGCGTTGATATTGTTCAGTTGCTCTGCCGAGATGATGCTGTGCCAGAGTGGATCGACATTTCTGCTTACAGAGTCACCGACCGATCCACTGTCTTCTCGTTGCTCTGT
Organism: Prosthecobacter sp.; assembly: GCF_044232965.1. GTDB lineage: Bacteria > Verrucomicrobiota > Verrucomicrobiia > Verrucomicrobiales > Verrucomicrobiaceae > Prosthecobacter. The sequence continues at coordinate 15,294 of NZ_JBIIKX010000022.1, read as the reverse complement.
TGCGGACGCTTTACACCGAACGCCGAGCGGCTTTACTATGGCGGTAGTGAACACAGTCCTTTCGGCATCAAGAGTCCAGTGCTGCCGACCAGATGGACGGAGGCCCAAGGACGATTCGACCTGAACACCACAAGAAGCCATGAACCTCGGTAACCCCAAGGCGAAAGCCTGCCGCAGGCAGCCCAAAGGGCGAACGCAGTGAGGCAAATAGACAATGCGAAGCATTGGGCGTAGCCCGACATGAACCGACCAAAGGGAGATAGACTGCGGGACGCAGCCCGAAGGGTGAGCACAGCGAATCAACGTGAGGCACGAGGGAGTCAAACTGGGAGACTAAAATTGACGAACCACGATCAGCCTTCCGGCTCTTCCAGCAGCCTGCGCGGCAAATCTCTGGCCCCATGCATGGCGCGCTCAATGCGCAGGGTGTCGCCCTCCCAGTAAAAGAGCAGATGGCGGTCAAAGGGCCTTCGGACCTGGATGCTGCGGATGCGGGCAAGTTCTGGCGCGGCGAAGTGGCGGCGAATGCCGAGGTCAGGCTGCCCGGCGATGCTCTGAATCGTTTCATGCACGGCGAGCAGATAACGCTCGGCGACATCGAAGTCGGCATTCTCCAGATACCAGCGGTATTGCAGGGTCATGTCCTGCTCCGCCCTTCTGGCGATGGAGATTTCCAGGCTCATGCCTGGAGGCGGGCATTGTGCCGGATGCGGTCCAGCACGGAAGCATCATACGGAACGTGGGGGGAACGCACGCCCTCCAGGATGGCCGCTTCCAAGGCGGGGGATTCATCGAACTCCTGGTGCTCCAGGACTCTGAGCGCCTCGCGCACCACTTCTCCTTCATCGGCATAGCGGCCTGTGTGCAGGAGTCTTTCAACAAGCTGGGTGAGAGCAGGAGGCAGGGCGACAGTCATGTGCCGATAATAGGAGTCGGCAGGCTGTTGTCGAGAAGCAGATGTGGACAGGCGGCGGGCCGGGGGCAAGCTCTGGCCATGAGAACGCCTTTTCTGATGATGCTGCTGGGGATGAGTCTGGCGGCCTGCGGCCCCGCGCCGAAGCCGCCTGTGACGGACGAGGTGCCGGAAGCGGAGGCGGAGGCTGGGGATGCGATCCGCAAGAAGGCGGGGGAGACCTTCACCGTGGCCCTGGAGTCCAACCCCACGACGGGTTACGGCTGGGCGCTGGATGGGAAGGAGGACGGCACGGTGGTGCGCAAGGTGAGCGATGAATTCGTGGGCCGGGCCCACCCGCCGGGGATGGTGGGGGTGGGTGGCACGGAGCGGTGGACGTTCCAGGCGGCCAAGCAGGGCAAGACGGCCCTGCATTTCATCTACCGGCGGCCGTGGGAGAAGGAGGCCGCGCCGATCCGGGAACGCACGGTCCAGGTGCTGGTTGAGTAGAGCGAGGAGGGGACGGGGAGAATGGGAGACTTGGAGATTTGGAGACGGGGAGCCGAGCGCGGAGGCTAAGCGCGAGACAGACGACTGAAGGGAGCCCACAGGGAGAGACGAGCGTGAGGCGCGAGCGAGTCAAACCGGGAGCCGAGGCGACTGGCGGGTCTTGAAGGATGAAAGGCTGAGACGGTTCATCCTTCGCAGTCTTGCTCCGGAGAATGGAACGGAGAACGGGTTCGTTGTCTCCTGTGAGGCTTTGAATTGGGTCCGCAGATTTGCGCAGATTTCACCGATTGAAGCCCATCTGTGTCACCTGAAAAATCTGTGGATTAAATTCAAGTGATTCGGGAGGATGCATGCCGAAGGAGTCTCTGGTCCGCAGATGGCGCCGATTTCACCGATTCAGAATGGCTGGAACGGAATGCGGACGGGGGCGTTTGACTCCGCGTGCCCGCTTCGCCCTCCGGGCTGCCGTTGGCAGTCTGTCTCGCTCCGCTCGGCTGCGCTCCTTTCTCTCTCTCCGGGGTTCGTTATCTCCATTGAAGGCATCGGCCGAATGACCTGAGATCATCCGCAGCGGCATGCCGCGTGATGGTTCCCTCCCATCAAGGAACAATCACGGGCGGCCGCGACCTTGTCACATGCTGACCTGCGGCAGCTTCCAGACCTTCTCGGCGTATTCGAGGATGGTGCGGTCGCTGCTGAACTTGCCGACGCGGGCGGTGTTGTGGATGGCCATCTTCTGCCAGCGGGGCTGGTCGCGGTAGGCTTTGTCCACCTCGGCCTGGCTGGCGGCGTAGGCGTCGTAGTCGGCCATGACGAGGAAGGGATCGCCGTGGGTGAGGAGGCTGTCGCGCAGGGGTTTGAACTCGTCCTGGTTGCCGGTGAAGTAGTCGGAGGCGAGCCAGTCGAGGCTGAGACGCAGATCCTCGCTGGCCCAGTAGAAGTCCCAGGGATTGTAGCCGCGTTTGTAGAGGTCGGTGACGCCTTCGACGGTGAGGCCGAAGATGAAGATGTTGTCCGGGCCGACTTCCTCCAGGATTTCGACGTTGGCGCCGTCGAGGGTGCCGATGGTGAGGGCGCCGTTGAGGGCGAGCTTCATGTTGCCGGTGCCGGAGGCTTCCTTGCCGGCGGTGGAGATCTGCTCGGAGAGATCGGCGGCGGGGATGATGCGCTCGGCGATGGAGACGCCGTAGTTGGGCATGAAGATGACCTTGAGCTTGCCACCGACACGCGGGTCATGATTGACCTTGTTGGCGAGGGCGTTGATGGCGTGGATGATGTTTTTGGCGAGGTAGTAGCCGGGGGCTGCCTTGGCCCCGAAAATGAAGACGCGCGGCGCGATGTCGAGCTGCGGGTTTTCGAGGAGGCGGCGGTAGAGGCTGACGATGTGGAGCAGGTTGAGGTGCTGGCGCTTGTACTCGTGCAGGCGCTTGATCTGCACGTCGAAGAGGGCGTCGGGGCTGACGCTGACGCCGCAGGTGTCCTGGATAATCTTGGCGAGGTGGACTTTGTGCCCGCGCTTGATCTGCTGGAAGCGCTCACGGAAGGAGGAGTCGTCGGCGAAGCGGTCGAGCTCACGCAGCTTGGAGGAGTCTTTCAACCAGCCTGAGCCGATGGACTCGGTGATGAGGGCGGAGAGCTGCGGATTGCAGACATCGAGCCAGCGGCGGAAGGTGACGCCGTTGGTGAGATTGAGGAAACGGTCGGGATAGAGCTCGAAGAACTCGGGGAACAGGCGCTCACACAGCAGGCGTGTGTGGAGGGCGGCGACGCCGTTGGTGGCGTGGCCGCCGAGAACGGAGAGATGGGCCATGCGCACATGCTTGCCGCCGCCGCGTTCTTCGATGAGGGAAAGGACGCGCTTTTTCTCCATGTCACCGGGCCAGCGGGCCTCCACCTCGCCCGTGAGGAAACGGTGGTTGATCTCGAAGATGATCTGGAGGTGGCGCGGCAGGACGCGCTCGAAGAGCGCGGTGCTCCAGGTCTCCAGCGCCTCGGGGAGCAGGGTGTGATTGGTGTAGGAGAAGGTTTTTTGGCAGATCGCCCACGCCTGCGCCCAGTCGATCCGCTCCACATCAACGAGGATGCGCATCAACTCGGGGATGGCGACTGCGGGATGCGTGTCGTTGAGCTGGATGGCCGCCTTGGAGGGGAACTCGCTCCACGGTAGGTTGTAGCCGTTCTTGAAACGGCGTACGATGTCGGCCAGCGAGCAGGCGACAAAGAAGTACTGCTGTACCAGGCGCAGTTCCTTGCCGGACTCCGTGGCGTCATTGGGGTAGAGCACTTTGGAGACCGTCTCGGCGATTGCCTTCTCACGCAGGGCATCGACGTAGCTGCCTTCATTGAAGACTTGGAAATTGAAATCCTCATCCGCCTGCGCCTGCCAGAGACGGAGCACGTTCACCGTGCTGCTGTCGTAGCCGACGATGGGAATGTCCCACGGCAGGCCGAGCAGGCATTTGGTTTCGACCCATTCATGATGCGGGTGGCCAAACTCATCGAATTTTTGGATGACCTTGCCATAAAGATGCACGGTCTGGCGGTAGGAGGGGCGGGCGATTTTCCAAGGGCTGCCGTCACGCATCCAGGCGTCAGGATGCTCGACCTGGCGGCCGTTCACGAACTCCTGGCGGAACAGGCCGAACTCATAGTGGATGCCGTAGCCGATGGCGGGCAGGTCCAACGTGCTGAGGGAATCCATGAAGCAGGCGGCGAGACGGCCCAGACCGCCGTTGCCGAGGCCCATGTCCGGCTCCTTTTGCAGCAGGGTGTCGAGATCCTTGCCCATGTCCTTGAGCGCCTGTTTGGCGATGTCATAGAGACCGGAATTGCGCAGGTTGTTCTCCAGCAGACGCCCCATGAGATACTCCAGGGAGAGGTAATGCACCCGGCGGACGCCTTGGGAGCGGTGCTTGGTGCGGGACTGGGTGGCGCGCTCCATCACGCGGTCACGCACGGCCAGGGAGGTGGCGACGAACCAATCGTTCTCACTGGCGGACTCGACGTAGGCGCCCAGCGTGAAGCGCAGGTGGTTGGTGATCGAGAGTTTGAGGCTTTCGTTGGTGTTGAGGACGGCGCAGTTGGCTGGGGTTTCCATGGAATGTGAATTTGAAGAATGTCACCAGACGAGCCATTTGGGGGGATCGACAGGCGCGATGAGAAGGGTGATTTCGCCTTTGGGCGGCTTGGTCTGAAAATGAGTTAGCAGGATGTTTGCCGGGCCGCGTCTGAATTCCTCAAACTTTTTGGTCAGCTCACGGGCGACAACGACACGGTGCAGAGGTGCCGCCTCCGTGAGAATGGCGAGCGTGTCCACCAAACGATACGGGCTCTCGAAGAAAACGCTGGTGCAGTCGCGCTGGAGGGCGGCGGTCAGTTCGGTGGTGCGGGCTCCTTTTTTGTGCGGCAGGAAACCGCCAAAGTAAAAGGGGGTCGTGGGCAGACCGGATGCGGAGAGCGCGGTCAAAACAGCGCTCGCACCGGGAATGCCCTCCACATGCAGACCGGCGGCGACGGTGGAAGCCACGAGGCGCTGGCCCGGATCTGAGACCGTGGGCATGCCGGCGTCAGAAATCAGCGCCACGCTGCCGCCCTGGCGCATGTGTTCCAGCAGTTGCGGGATGCGCAGCGCCTCGTTGTGCTCGTTCAGGCTGACGAGCCGGGCACGGATGCCGTGATGTTTCAACAGCATGCCGGAGTGGCGCGTGTCCTCGCAGGCGACAAGGTCAGCCGCTCCGAGCGTGTCGATTGCCCGTAGCGTGATGTCGCGCAGATTGCCGATAGGCGTCGCGACGAGATGAAGGCCGGGAACCAGGCTGTGGCTGGCTAGAACTTGCCCGGACTCAGCATCGTCCAGCACGACGAGGTCCGCATGTGGCTCGAGACCCGGCTGCATGAAGGTTGGGATGGTGGTTACCAGCCCTCGGAAAGCTCATCCGCCACGGGAAAAGCAAGCTGCTGGGCAAGATCCTCAAGCAACTGGGTTTCCGAAAGTTGCATGTTGGCATCAAGAATCATGTAGGAAACCGCTGAACTGGCACCGTTTCGCAAAACCTTTCCTGATCCAATTTCCTTGACGGTGTAGTAGCAAGCCAGCGTTGCCATGATCTGTGAGGTGCGCAGAATGTTATTGCGATCAGAACGAAATTGAGCGCGCTGAATATTATGAATTTGTCCTTCGAGCACCGCTTCAGCGTCACGTTTGGCCACGATTTGGTATGAGCCATGGTTTTGCAACTGCTTGATGATCGTGTTGGTCACCAGCACGGCCAGTCGCGGCTCCAGGGTGAGGTTTTCAAACGTAGGCACCGCAAGTTTGGTGATGTGGCGCAACTGCGCTGGTTTTTGAGCGCCCAAGTGGTAGCCAGCGCATCCAGAAAGCAGCAGGCAGAGAGGGGCCAAAAGAAAAAGAATCCGTTTCATCCAGGAAAGATAGGAAAAGTGAAGGCAGCAGCCTATGGCCTGCGACGCCAGCGTGCGCAAGAATTATGACGCGGGCTTCACAGAAGCTGGCGGCGGCGGCACTGGCGGAGCGGTGCCTCCTGGAGCCGGGGGGACTGGTGGCACCATGGGGGCGGGCGGCACTGGCAGCAGCGCAGGCTTTTCCGTTTCTGGAACGGGTGGCAGAAGCGATCCCGCGCCCGGCGCAGTGGCACCTGGACGCAGTGGCAGCGTGGGCTCTTGTAGCGGAATCGGCATGAAACCATCGTCTCCTGTCCGCATCTTCGGTTTCTGACTCAGCCGTGCCAGTTCCGGGGCGAGCGGTCCCACATAATCATCACGCGATTTCAAGTTCTGCGCTGTAAGCATCGTGTAATCCTGCCCGGGGCCTTTTCGTGCGTCAGCCACACCATCCGGGTCTTCGGCGGCAAGTTCGGCCAGCAGCGTGCGCGCCTCGGCGGAAACTTCGGCGGAGCCGTATTTCAGCGCCTCATTGAGGTAAATCGCCGCCGCGCGGGTCTTGCCCATGCGCTTATAAAATTTCGCCACGGTCAGGGATTGGTTGGCCTCCGCCGAGTTCACTTGATTGAGGATCATTTCGGTCTCCTGCTTGCGCTCGCCACCAGGGTTGGAGGCGATGTAGGTGCGGAGCGCATCACGAGCCGCCAGCAAGTTTGAGGCGTCCTCACTGCGCTGGGCGGCGATGTTGCTGATGGAACCGATGCGGAACTGCGCCTCGGATGCCTGGGAAGTGCCGGGGTAGTTTTCCACCACCTTTTGATAAGCCGCCACCGCCTTTTCCTTCTCGTTCATGTCCTGCTGGATTTCCGCGATGCTGAACTGCGCGAGCGGGGCGAATTTGCCGAAAGGGGCGTTCTTGATGATTTGATTGTAAAAATCGATGACGTCCGAAGTGTTCATCTTCATCGGGACGAGCAACAAGCCGCGCTGCTTCCTGCCTCCTTTCGCCTCTTCGGCGATCTCAAACTGCTTTTCGATGGCCTCGGTGAAACGAGGGCTGTCGCGGTGGTCGTTGAGGAAGTTTTGGAATGCCTCAAAGGCGTCGTCCATGCGCCCGGAATGACGGATGATGAGCGCGTTTTGAAATGCCGCCTCGGCGGCGCTTGGTGTGAAGGGGTACTGCTTCACCACCTCCAGATACAGGTTCTGCGCCTTTCCTGCTCTTCCCGCGTTGTGAGCCATCCGTGCCTCTGCGAGCATGACTGAGGCGGCGGCTTCCTGGCTGTCGCGCTCGCTGGCCATGGGAGCCACTTTCTCCTGCTTCTTGCCGAAAATGAATTCGAACAGCGCGTAGGAAGGCGTGGAGATGGACAGAAACGAGACTGCACATGCCAAGACGAGCGGCAGGCGGGCGGGGATGGGGGATTTCATCGTTGTGATAGTATGTTCTGGTTAACCTTGCGTCAAGGTGACAACACACCCGTATTCCCTGTGCTGGAGAGCCCTTGTTTTGCCTCTTCTCCCGGTTTATGAGGCCCGTCATGCGCCTCTCCTGTCTCATTGCCCTAGTCTTTCCAGCCCTGGCCCAGTGTCAGAGCCCGGTTGGCTATCAAGTCGTGCGCAATCTCGACTACGTCGGCGCTGGCAACCCTCGCCAGATGCTCGACCTTTACCTGCCCGAGACAAAGACCACCAAGCCTCGCCCATTGGTCGTGTACATTCACGGGGGCGGTTGGGAAAATGGCAGCAAGGACCAGGCGGGTGTGCTCTTTGGACTCATCAAGGACCGCGACTACGCCGGGGCCAGCATCAACTACCGCCTCACCAACGAGGCCATCTGGCCTGCGCAAATCCACGACTGCAAGGCCGCCATCCGCGCCCTCCGTGCTCATGCGGCGGAGAACCAGATTGATCCTGACAAGATCGCTGTCTTTGGCATCTCTGCGGGCGGACATCTCGTCAGTCTGCTCGGTGTCACTGGCGGCGTGAAGGAACTGGAGGGCGAACTCGGCCCGAACCCCACCCAAAGCAGCCGTGTCACCTGCGTGCTTGATTTCTGCGGCCCTTCAAACTTCCTCACCTTCGCCGGTGAAGGGACGATCATCAATGTGGACGATCCCAAAACCGGACTTTCGAAGCTCATTGGCGGCACCGTCAAAAACAAACCCGACGTCGCCCGCAGCGCCTCTCCCCTCACCTACATCACCGAAGATGACGCCCCGTTCCTGATCATCCACGGGGACAAGGACAACATCGTCCGCTACGCCCAAGCCACCGAGTTCGACACGGCGCTCGCGAAGGCCAAAATCCCCGCCACCTTGCTCACTGGCACTGATGGCGGTCATGTTTTCTTCAGCGCTCCGCTCATCGGGCACATGCGGGCCTTCCTTGACCGTCATCTGCTCGGCAAAGACGTCCAAATCCCCGAGGGCCCCGTTCCTTCCAAGTAATTCTGCATTCATGACCGACTCCGAAATCCAGTCCGCCATTCTCGACATGGGCCGCCGTGCCCGTGCCGCCTCTTACGCTCTCGTCAAACTCACTTCCGAGCAAAAAAACGCCATCCTCATCGCCATGGCCGATGAAATCATGGCGCGGCAGGATGCCATCCTCGCCGCCAACGCTCTCGATCTCGCCCGTGCGGAGCAAAATGGCCTCAGCAAGGCCATGATCGACCGCCTCACGCTCGATCCGAAACGTTTGAAAGCCGTCGCCGATGCTGTGCGCGAAGTCGCGCTGCTCCCCGATCCCGTCGGCGAAAAGCTCACCGATTGGACCCGCCCCAACGGTCTGCACATCCGCAAAGTCCGCGTCCCCATCGGCGTCATTGGCATCATCTTTGAGTCACGTCCCAACGTCACCACCGACGCTGCCTCACTTTGCTTCAAAACTGGCAATGCGACCATCCTCCGTGGCGGCAGCGAAGCGATCGACAGCAACCGCGCCCTTGCCGCTGCCCTCCAGGCCGGTGGCGAACGCGTCGGCCTTCCGCCCGACAGCATCCAGCTCATTCCTTTCACCGACCGTGCCAGTGTCGAGCACATGGCGAAGATGGACCAATACCTCGACCTGATCATTCCCCGTGGCGGCAAAGGCTTGATCGAAAAAGTCGTCGCCACCGCCCGCATGCCCGTCATCAAGCACTACGACGGCGTCTGTCACGTCTATGTCCACGCCGATGCCGACCCGCAGATGGCCGCTGACATCATCGTCAACTCCAAGTGCCAGAAGCCCGGCGTCTGCAACGCCCTCGAAACGATTCTCGTCCATCAGGACATCGCCGCGTCATTCTACCCACTCCTCGGCAAACGCCTCGCCGAAGCGAAGGTCGAGATTCGGGGTGATGTCGTCGCCTTGCAGCATCTCGGAGTTCCCGCCAAAGCCGCCATCGAGGAAGACTGGACCACTGAATACCTCGACCTCATCCTCTCCGCCAAAACCGTCAGTGGCTTGGACGAAGCCATCTCGCACATCAATCGTTACGGTTCCCATCACACGGACAGCATCATCACGCGTGATCGCGCTGCCGCCGAACGCTTCCAGCATGAAGTCGATAGCGCCGTCGTCCTCCACAACGCCAGCACACGCTTCAACGACGGCGGCGAGTTTGGTTTTGGCGCCGAGATCGGCATCTCCACCGACAAACTCCACGCCCGTGGCCCCATGGGCCTCGCGGAGTTGTGCAGCTACAAGTATCTCGTCGATGGGACGGGGCAAGTGCGCGGCTAAGCTGATTCGGCGAGTTGGCTGGATTTTCACTTTTTCCTGGCGTCTTTTTCGATCAGCGGTGATAGGAATGCCGTTCTACCATGGCGACACCCAATTACAGTTTCGAGAAACGGAAGCGCGAACAGGCCAAGAAAGCGGCAAAAGAGGCCAAGCGCTTGCGCAAAGCGGAGGCTAAGACAGCGGGCGCGTCAGAAACGCCAGAGGAAAAGACTTCCGAGGAAACGACTACTACACCCGAGAGCGAGGCTTGATCGTCCATTGCGGGATGGACTTCTCCAAAGGGTCTAACCTCTGCTGTGGTTGATTCAGCCGCCAAATGCCTCTGACGGAACGCCTGTGGCACCGGGGCGGCAGACGAAGAGGCGGCCGGCGAGGGGTTCTTCCAAACCGGGCTTAAGGCCTGTGGTGATGTAGAGGTCGCCGAGGTCAGGACCGCCGAAGGCGCAGGCGGTGGTTTCGACACAGGGGAAGTCGATCTGCTGTTCGACTTTCTTTGTTTCAGGGTTGAAACAGACGACCTTGCCGCCGTGGCAGAAGGCGATCCAGAGGCGGTCCTGGCTGTCGATGGTCATGCCGTCGGGAACCGATGGATCCGTGCTGGTATCCCACAGGACGCGCTCGTTTGAGATGGCGCTGGTGGCGCGGTCAAAGTCAAAGGCCCTGATCTTTTTGCTGGGCGTGTCGATGTAATACATCGTGGAGCCGTCGCGGGTCCAGATAATGCCGTTGGAGTTGGTGACGGGGGAGAATTTCTTTTCGACACGGAGGTCGGTGTGCAGGCAGTAGAGCGCGGCCGTTGGCTGCTTCTTCAGATTGATCGTGCCAGCCCAGAAACGGCCGGCGGGGTCGCATTTGCCGTCGTTGAAGCGGTTGTCATGCAGTTCGGGCTCAGGATCGGCGATGGGCGTGGAAACACCGGTCGCTTCGTCGAGGAAGAAGAAGCCGTTGTCGCCTGCCCAGACGAGGCCACCGCTGGCACGCGGGACGACGGTGCCGACACGCTGCCCGACATTCCAGATTTTCTCCTCACCGGTGGCTGGCGTGAAGGCGATGATCTTGTGCGCCTCGATATCGACGTAGAGGAGGCGGTCTTGGTGCCAGAGGGGGCCTTCGCCCCAGACGGAGATATGGTTGGAGATGGGTTCGGGTTTTACCATGAAAGTGTTCGAGGTTCAGTGTGCTACTGACGGTAAATGACGACGACGCCTGAGGACGGGCCGGAGGGAGAAAAGTCGTTGCCAAAACCAACGGTCTGGATCTTCGCCGCATCGAGCCCGAGTTCGATGAGGCGCTGGCGCACAGCCTGGGCGCGGCGCTCGGAGAGCGCACGGGCGTGATCCTGCGGGAGGTCCGGCGGGGCGTAACCAGCAATGAGCAGACGGGCCTTCTTGTCTGAGCCAAGGTCGGAGATGACTCGGCGGACGGCGCTTTCATGCGTGTCGTTGAGCCGGAAGCCATCGCTGCCAAAGACGAGCGCGGGGCAGGCGGGCTTGAGGCTGCCGGCCAGCGGGGAACTGTGGCCCTCACGCGGCCCCAGGGCATAGACCACAGACTCGGCACTGCGATTGGTTAGGAAAGGAACGCTGGAGCAGGCGGAGAGGAGTGGAAAAAGGATGAATGACGAACGCCGTCTGACGAATGAGATCAGGACATTCACGCGGGCTGTCATGGAATGGAAATTCGTCATTCTGATTTTGTCATTCGCCATTGTTCAGCGCATCCAGCGGGGTTCGGTGATGCGGCCGAAGCCACGGAGAAGCTGGCGGCGGCTGCCGCTGCGCACGTCATGCACATAAAGCCCGCCGTGTTGGACGTAGGTGAGGAAATGCCCGTTTGGACTCCATGAGGGATGCTGGGCACCTCCTCCTTGGATGAGGCGTGAGCCGCCGTTGGGATAAGGCTTGATGGCCACGGCCCACTCACCGCCCTTGCGGGTGGTGAAGGCGATGTGACCGCCGTCGGGCGACCATTCGGGGTCGGTGCAGAAGTGGTAGCCTGTGCGCCAGTGGAAGAGGCGTGTGGGCTGCCCCTCTTTCTGTGGAACCTCGACAATGTTGAGCCTCGGGCCGCTGCCGTCGTCGTTGGAGAAGACGATTTGTTTGCCTTCAGGATGCCAGGAGGGGCTGGCGGGCGCTCCGATGGAGTCGCTGATGCAGGAGGCGGTGTTGGTGTTGAGATCGCTGACGAAGATTTCGGGATTGCCGATGAAACTCATGACCACCGCGAGGTGGGAGCCGTCCGGGGAGAAAGCCGCGCCAAAGCTGGTGCCGGGCGTGTCGGTGACGCCGCGTTCCCAACCGGCGTGCAGGTCGAGCAGGTTCACCACCGGAAAGCCGCTGCCGTAGCTGGTGAAGGCCACGAGGGAGGAGTCTGGTGAGAGCGTGGGCGAGACCGCGCCGTGCTTGTCATGCGTGACCTGGTTGACTTCGCCTCCCTCGGCATTGCAGATGTAGATCTGCCTGCGCCCGGAGCGGTCGCTGACGAAAACGATGCGGCTGGTGGCCAGGCCAGGACGGCCGGTGATGGTGAAGATGATGTCGTCAGCGAAGGCCTTCAGGTTTTCATCCAGCCCTGGGGCGGCGTAGGTCCGTTGAAAGAGATCTTTGCCCTTGCCATCACGCAGGCGGCCATTGACCCGCCCGCCGCTGGAGGAGCCCTCCAGTGTGAAATCTGCCTTCTCATCCGGTCCGGTGACGAAGAACTCACGCGAGGCGAGCAGCTCATTGCGCAAGGCCGACTCAGCACTGGCCCCGGTTCCACCCGTGAAGGGGCTGACGCGGATGCGCGTCATGATTTTCTTCGACGCCTCCGATTTTTTGCCACCCAGTCCTGGAATGGCGCCCACCCAGCCTTTCAGCGTGCCGAGGATGCCGCGTTCCTCTGCCTGCACGCCGGTGACGGCGAGGGTGAGCAGGAGCAGCAGGGCGCGTGGTTTCATGCGTGGTTCAGGGCAGCAGGATGAAGTTCAACTCCAGATCGTAGCTGTCTTTGGAAAAATTTGAAGGCAGTGTGGCGGAAATTTTTTTCACACGCACGGTGGCCTCGATGATGGACTGGTCAAGATCGTGCGAGCCGGAGAATTTGCTCATCTGCGACTTCAAGATCGTGCCGTCCCGGCCGATGGAGATGTTCAGCCGCGCCTCACGCTGCGCCTCGGGCACGGCGGTGATCGGTGGTGCGGTCCAGTGGGTGAGAAAGGCGGCGTTGAGCGCCTCATCCACGGCGTCGAGATTCACCTCTGCGTCCGGGTCGATCACGTTGGCGGACGAGGGAAGCGTGGGGTTGGCACGCAGGGTGTTCAGGCGGGCGATGTCCAACAGTGTGGGACTGGTCATCGGTGGCGCAGGCTTGCCAGGGGCGGCGGCCACAGCGGGCTTCTCCAGCACTCGGCGCAGGGTGATACTGCGGTTGGCGGAGGGTTTGGGGGCCGGGACGGCAGACGCAAAGAGCGGGTTTGCGGTCTCATTTGGCACAGGCTCCATGCGCGGTGGTTCTGGCGGCGCGGCGACGAGCATGGCCTTCTGCACCGGCTCCTCCTTGGTTGCTTTGACGGCCTGAGGCACGGCAGGAGAAGCCGCCACTAATGGTGTGTCGAGTTTAGGGTTGGCTGGCGGTGTGACGGCGGGTGCCGCAGCCTTGAAGTCGGCGGGTTTCAGCCAGGTGAGCTTCGTCTCCTTGGGGCGCGCCGAGTATTCGCGCCAGCACCACCAAAGGCCGCCAGCAAGGGCGACATGCAGCGCGAAGATGACGAACGTCGCCGCCGAGATCGGCTCCAGCGTGGTGGGGCGGCTGCGTTTCATGGCAGGTCAGGGTTCGTCCGCGTGCGTGGTGACGGCGGTTTTTTGCATGCCGGCGGCTTCCAGCATGCCCATGATCTCCACCAGTTGCTGCACAGGCAGATCGCGGTGCATGCGCACTTCCACGCCGGTGCCGGGGGCGCGGGTCTCGATTTGTTTCAAGGAGAAGGGCAGGGCGGCGCGCGCGAGCATCGCGCCATTGAGGGTCACAGAGAGATCACGGTTCACCAGCAGCGTGACTCTCTCAGCAGGAGCCGCGCTTCCAGGAGATGCGGAGGGTTGGGCTGTGGGGAGCCAGGAGGAGTTGGTTTTGACCAGCGGCGCTGCCAGCACGAAGACAAACAGCAGCACCAGCACCACATCCATAAAAGGCATGATGCTGATCTCGGAGATCAGGCGAAGCTGGCGCTGGTTGGAGATCCGTTTCATGCGCGCGCGGCAAAGACATGCAACGGCCCGGCCCCGACCCCGCTGAAGGCCGGCATGGAGGGCGCGCCCAGAGAGCCCATGCTGGGCAGCGTCTCATTGGTGAAGCGATGATCCACAAACGCGCGGTCCAGAGCCGCGCTCAGCTCGCTGGCAAAATTATCGAGGCGCACGACCATGCCACGGATGCGGTTCACCAGGCCGTTGTAGCCGAGCATGCTCGGCACCGCCACCAGCAGGCCCAGCACCGTGGTGACCAGCGCGGTGGTCACACCCGGTGCCAGCGCGGCGAGGCTGGCGTCGGTGTGCGTCATTGTGCTGAAGGCATCCAGCAGGCCCCAGACCGTGCCCAGCAGGCCCAGAAGCGGCGCGGCGCTCAGCGCCGTGGCCGCCCAGGCCATGCGCGCTTCCAGCCGCAGCGCCGCCTCGGCCACGCTGCGCTCCATCGCGTTCTGCACCGCGCTCATTTGAGAAGGGGTGATGCGCCCCGCCCCCTGCAATCTCGCCGCAAAGGTTTCCCCTGGCTCGTCCTCGCCGAGGAGGTACCAGGCCATCTCGCGGCAGGCGGCGTGGTAGATGTGATAAAAGGCGGCAAACTCGTGATGCTCGCGCTTTTGAAACAGCTCCAGCGGATGATTGCTCTCGCGGAACTCACGCAGGAACGAAAGGTTTGCTTTATGCACACGCGTGATCAGCATGCGCTTGCTCAGGATCACCGCCCAACTGATGATGGAAAGCAGCGCCAGCACGCCGCAGATGATCCAGCAGGTCAGGCTGCCGTGTTCCAGGCCGTAGCGCAGACCGGGTGAGAGAAGAGATTCAAGAGTCGGCATTGCAGGACAAGATTCGCCGCTAGTTAAAGAACCTTAACAGTCTGGCGTCAACAGACGAGTGCGGGCATGTCGTCGGGCAAACCCAGGGCTTGTGCTTTCCGGGCAAACATCCACCCTCGGCTCCCGTATTGCCCTGCCCGCCATTCCTGACCCATGAAGAAACTGCTCTGCTTCCTCCTCGCCGCCTGCGCGCTCCACGCACAGGTCGAACTCAAATCCGGCGACTCCATCGCCATCCTCGGCAACGCGCTGCCGGACCGCTCGCAGCACTTTGGCTGGCTGGAAACGCTGCTCACACAGGCGAATGCGGACAAAGACCTCACGTTTCGCAATCTCGCCTTCTCCGGCGACGAAGTGCAGACTTGGCACCGCATCGACAATTTCGGCACGCGCGACGAATGGCTCGCCAAGGTCAAGGCGGACGTGATTTTCGCCTTCTACGGCTACAACGAGTCCTTCAAAGGCTACGAGGGCATCGAGGAGTTTAAGAAGAACCTCGCCAAGTTCATCGACGATGCCAAGGCGCAGAACTACAGCGGCAAGGGAGCGCCGCGCATCGTGCTTTTCTCGCCCATCGCGCTGCAAAAGCTCGCGAACCCGAGCCTGCCGAAGGTCGAGGACACGAACACCAATTTGCAAAACTACACCGCCGCCATGCTCGACGTGGCGAAGGCCAAAGGCGTCGCCATGGTCGATCTGTATCAGC
>NZ_JBIIKX010000127.1:0-8079 GCF_044232965.1 Prosthecobacter sp. | reverse complement strand
CGGTCGTAGAGCTGCTCAAACGCGCGCATGTCCCTGCGTCCAGCACGCTGGAGCAGTTCTTCATCGTTGAGTTCAGACTGGCTCATGGGGGATTTGAGCGCTCGTCGGAGAGCACAGGCTCCGAGGAGAGGATTCCATGCCAGAGCTTGTGCGTTCACACAAGTTTTTGCGACAGCGGAGGCGGTCTGGATTCAAAAAAAGTCGCTGGCAAGGAGCGGACGTTACTTTTCCACCCAGCGCCGAAGCCAGGGCAATGTGAGCACGATGGCGATGATGATGCCCGCGCCGAGGTAGAAGCCGCCGCTCATGAACTCGGCCTGACCGAAGACGATGGCGGCCAAAAGAATGCCGTAAACGGGCTCCATGTTGTAAACGACGTTCACGGTGAAGACGCTGACCCGCCGCAACACGTCCATGAAGCCGGCATACGCGGCCACGGTGCAGACGAGGGCGAGCACGACGACCCAGAGCGCTGAAGAGGCTTCTGGAAGCACGGGCAGGATGCCGTTTTCAAGAAAAGGCCGTGAAATGAGGGCGGCAATGAACGCACCGGTCATCTGATACACGCCAATGATGCTCCAGTGCGTGTCCCCCGCCACCTGCTGTTTGCTGAGGGTGGCAAAAAAGGCCGCCAGCACGGCGGCGGCGATGGCGACGGAAAATCCGAGCCAGTAACGAAACTCAAACTCGTAGATCAGCCACACGGCCCCGACCATGATCATGCCGACGACGAGTTCGGAGAGACGCCAGCGTCTTGAGCCGTCAATCAGCGGCTCGATCAGCGAGCACCAGAGCATGGCCGTGGGCATGGCCGCGAGGCAGACTGAGGCGGTGGAGAGGCGTGCCGACCAGAAGAACAAAATCCAGTGCAGCCCCAGAATGACACCAACGCCGAACATCGCCGCCCCGCACTGCGCTGAAATCTTGAGGCGGTGCCCCAGCAGCCATGCGATCAGCGCAAATCCCAGGGCGGCAAGCGAGGTGCGCCAGAGCACGACATCCACGGGGGGCAGCAGGATTAGCTTGCCCAAAATGGCGGTCAGGCCCCACGCCAGTACCACCAGGTGAAGCTGGAGATAGTCACGGGTGTCGGTGCGGGGCATGAGCGGGTGGTTCTTAAACCGCGCAGGCCTGGGAAGCCAAATGTTTGCATGAAATGAGGCGCGGAAGGGCGAGATGGCCTCAAAAAAAACAGACCGGGATGATCCCGAACTTACACCTTGACGTTGTGCGGCAGGGAAGCAGTAATGCGGCTTCAAATTTGTGCCGTGAATGGCACATCGTTCGTTCATCTCCCGCGTCCGCCTCATTATGACCCAAGGAAACTTTTCCCGCCCCCGATTTTGCCTGTTGGCTGTCGCTGTTCTCGCACTCGCGACCGCTCCCAATCCTCTTTTGCAGGCCCAGGTGGGAATTCCTGCGGCTCCAGCGGCCCGCAAGGTGGTGAAGGATGTTCAGATCACCTTCAAAGGGGCGGTGAAGCTGGATGAAAATCGCATTCGCAGCCAGATGTCCACGCGTGTCGGGCAGCCTTTCACGGACGAGGCGGTGGAGCGTGACATCCGTGCCCTTTACAGCACTGGCGTGGTGGAAAACCTCGACATCCGCGCCGTGGACGTTGCTGGCGGTGTGCGGGTGATCGTGGAGATCGTGGGTCGCGGGGGCATTGGCGAACTGGGTTTCTCTGGCAACACTGTGTTTGACAACGACCGTCTGGCCAAGGAGATCGAGGTAAAGGTGGGCGATCCTGTGGACGACGGCAAGCTGAGCGCCGCGCAGCAGAAAATCGTCGAAATGTATGAGAAGAAGGGGTATTCGGATGTGATTGTCAGCTACGACATCACCCCATCCACCCGCGAAGGCTTCTCCACAGTGGTTTTCAAAATGGACGAGGGCGCCCGTGGCATCATCCATGACATTCGTTTTGAAGGGAACACCGCTCTCAGCGCCCGCAAGCTGCGCACCAAGCTGAAATCTCGCGAGCATCATTTCTGGAACCTTTGGGGCAAGGCGGGCAAGCTCAACAGCCAGGACATGCGGGAAGACATCAAGATCATCGAGCAGGCCTTCCAGGACGAGGGTTATGTCTATGCGAAGGTGACCGAGGTGCGCCGGGAGCCGGTGTCTGCGAAGGAAATGGACCTTGTGTATGTGATCAATGAGGGAGCGAAGTATGATGTGGCGGGCGTGAGCATCGCAGGCAACACCGTCTTCACCCAGGAGGCGCTGAACCAGGGAATCAAAACCGAGGCCAATTTCCCTTATGTGGGCAGCTTTGTGCGGGCGGACGAGAAGATGATCCAGGATTATTACGGTTCCCGTGGCTATGCTGACGCCCGGGTGGAAACCAGCATTCTTGATGCCGGCCCAGGTTTGGTCACTGTCGCTTATAACATCACCGAGGGCACCAAGTCCTTCATCAGCAAGGTCAACATTTCCGGCAACAGCGTCACGAAGGACGAGGTGATTCGTCGTGAAATGCCCTTTTCCCCCGGTGAGGAGCTCAACACGGTGAAGATCGCCGCAGGCAAGAGCCGCCTCGAAAACCTGAACTACTTCAGCGCCGTTGACGTTCGCAACACACCCGCCTTGAACGAAGGCTACAAGGACGTGGACATCAATGTCGTCGAGCAGTCCACCGGCACTGTGAACTTCGGCGCGGGCTTCAGTTCCATCGACAGTTTGACCGCCTTCATCTCCGTCACGCAGACGAACTTCGACATCGGCGACTGGAAGGATTTCCGCGGAGGCGGCCAGCGGTTCAACGCCAACATCCGTGCCGGTAATCTCCGTCGTGACATGAGCGTGACCTGGACGGAGCCTTGGTTCCTGGGCCGCCCGCTCGCGCTGAGCGTCGATCTTTTCTACCGGAACATGTTCTTCATCTCGAACATGTTTGACCAGACTGAGGCCGGAGCCACCGTCAGTCTTCGAAAGCAGACGGGCGAGCACTCCTACATTGAGGGCGGGTTGACGCTTCAGCAGGTGGAGATTGACAACATCGACCCTGCCGCCACGGCCATCATTCGCCGGGAAGCTGGCTCTTACGCGCAGAGCAAGATCTTTCTTAGTTGGGTGCATGACACGCGCGACAATGTTTTCATCACACGCCGCGGTCACAAGTTTGAGGCCGGCGCCATGGCCTCTGCCATGGATGTCGAGGCTTATGGGGTGAATTTTGGCGGCCAGCAGTTCTTCAGCCTTTGGGGTGACACGATCCTGAGCTTCGAGGGCATGTTCCGCGCGGTGGAAGGCAGCAACATCCCGATCTTTGAGCGTCTGTTCCTCGGTGGTGCCAACAACCTGCGTGGCTTTGACTATCGCGAGGCCGGTCCCAAGGACACTGCTGGCGAGCCTTTGGGCGGCAAGACCTCCATCTATGGAACTGCGGAGTACACCGTTCCTGTCAACATCCTTGGTGCCCCGGCGGACAAGGCTCCGCGTGTGGCTTTCTTTGGAGACATCGGAACGATTAGTGGTGCTAGCGGCAGCTTCGTCGGCAACGGGGAGATTTATTCAGATGTCGGCATTGGCCTCCGTCTCTTCCTCCCTGTGGGTCCGATCCGCGTCGATTACGCCGTGCCTGTGACCAATGACCAGTTCTCCGGCTCCGGCCGCTTCCAGTTCAACATGGGCTACAAGTTCTAAGCCCTCGTGTCGGACATTTTGTTTGTCTGCTTCTTCAATCCCCTCCAAACTCCCGTTCTTATGATTCGCAGCGCGTTCATCGCCCTCTCCCTCGCAGCCACCGTCACCCTTCAGGCCGCCGATCTCAAAATCGGTGTGATCGACATGTCCAAGGTCTTCCAGGAGTTCCACAAGACCAAGTCCGCCGCTGAAAAATACAAAGGCAACTACGAGAAGGCCGCCCAGGAGATGCAGGAGCGTCAGACCGTTTACAAAAACCTCGCCACTGAGGCCCAGAAGCTCCAAAAAATCGCTCAGGATCCCATCATCACTCCCGAGCAGCGCAACAAGCATGCGGCCGAGCTGGGTGAGAAAGTGAAAGAAATCCGTTCCATGGAAATGGAGATGCAGGAGTTTGCCGAGCGTCGTCAGACCCAGCTCAAGCAGGAGGACATGCAGATCCGCAAAGGCCTTTACGAGGAGATCCTCGTCGTCGTGCGTGACAAATCGAAGGCGGACGGCTTCGACATCGTCTTCGATAAGACCGGCGTCAGCCTATCCACCATCCCGATCATTCTTCATGTCAAAGAAGGCTCTGCCACGGACATGACCGACCAGCTCATCGTTGAGCTCAATAAAAACGCCCCGCCTCCGGGTGCCGAGCCTGCCAAGGCTGCGGCGGGTGAGGCCAAGAAATAACCAAGTTTCTTGCTTTCAAAGTCTCCAGGCACGCCGCAGCTAATTGCGACGTGCCTTTTTTCTTTTTCACGTCATTCTCCAGTCTGTTTTTCATGAACAGCTCCATCAATCTACAGAAACTGGCCGGGCTCGTTGGCGGTGAGCTTGCCGTTGGCCCCGCCGATGGCGTCATCACCGGGATCAACTCCATCATGGACGCCGGGCCGGGAGATGCCACCTTCCTTGGCAATGTGCGCTACCTCCCCGCACTCAAAACCACCCGTGCCACCGTCGCTCTCGTGCCTGAGGATCTGGATGTGTCAGAGGTGCCGACAGAACTCGCCCTCATTCGCGTCAAAAACCCCACGCTCGCCTTTTCCAGCGTCATCCGCCTTTTTGGTCCGCCCTCGCGGGAGTTCGTTCCGGGAGTCCACGAGACCGCCACCGTCGCTATTGACGCCATCTTTGACCCGCAGAAAGTCAGTATCGGGCCGCATGCGGTGATTGAAGAAGGTGTGACGATAGGGGATGGCAGCACGATTCATGCGGGGGCCTCCATCGGGCGTGGGGTGAGCCTGGGAATGGACTGCGTGATTCACTCCAACGCCGTGATTAAAGAACGTTGTGTGCTTGGGAATCGCGTCATCCTGCACAGCGGTTCCGTCATCGGCAGCGACGGCTTCGGCTACGAGCTCGTACAGGGCCGCCACCAGAAGATCGACCAGGTCGGCATTGTGCAGATTGACGACGATGTCGAGATCGGCTCCTGCACCACCATTGACCGTGCGCGTTTTGGCCGCACCTGGATCGGCGAGGGCACCAAGATCGACAACCTCGTGCAAATCGGCCACAACTGCATCCTGGGGAAGCATTGCATCATTGTCTCGCAGACCGGCATCTCCGGCAGCACCCGCCTTGGCAACTACGTCACCATGGGCGGCCAGGTCGGCGTGGCCGGGCACCTCGAAATTGGCGACCAAGTCTTGTTCCTCGCCAAGTCAGGTGTCACCAAGAGCATTCACCAGCCCGGAGCCTACACTGGATTCCCGGCGCGCCCGCTCATGGAGGGTCGTAAGATGCTCAGCCTCCCGGCCAAGATTCCCGACCTGCTCGATCGCGTCCGAGAGCTGGAGAAAAAGATCGCCGCGCTCGAGCACAACGGCCACGAAGAGTGATCGTGATGCCACCACAGTCGTAATACAGCGTGGACGTTGCCAATCACCGGCATTCGTACTAGCTTCACCACCCCATGACCGCCGCCTCGCTCCTTCCTCTCCCCGTGATGCCAGACACCCACGGCCACTTCGGCCAGTATGGCGGCATGTTCGTGCCTGAAACGCTCATGGCGGCGCTCACCGAGCTGTCCGACCACTACGAGAAGGCCAAGGCCGATCCGACCTTCCAAAAAGAACTCGACCGTCTGCTGCACGAATATGTCGGACGCCCCACGCCGCTCTACTTTGCCGAACGCTGGACTGAAAAGATGGGCGGAGCCAAAGTCTATCTCAAGCGCGAGGATCTGCTGCACACCGGCGCGCACAAAATCAACAACGCCCTCGGCCAGATCCTGCTCGCCCAGCGTCTCGGCAAAAAGCGCATCATCGCCGAAACCGGTGCCGGCCAGCACGGCGTCGCCACGGCCACCGTGTGCGCGCGCTTTGGCGTCGAATGCGTCATCTACATGGGCAAGGTCGATATGGAGCGTCAGGCGCTCAATGTCGCCCGCATGCGCTTTCTCGGGGCCAAAGTTGTCGCTGTCACCGCCGGGCAGGCCACGCTCAAAGAGGCTGTGAACGAGGCCATGCGTGACTGGGTCACCAACGTGCGCACCACGCACTACATCCTCGGCTCTGCGCTCGGATCGCATCCTTTCCCGATGATGGTGCGTGATTTCCACCGCATCATCGGTGTTGAAGCGCGACGTCAGATTTTGGAACGCGAGGAACGCCTGCCTGACCTGCTCGTGGCCTGCGTCGGCGGCGGCAGCAACTCGATTGGTTTGTTCCATCCCTTCCTCAACGACAAAGACGTGCGCATGACCGGTGTCGAGGCCGGTGGGGACGGCATCATCCCCGAGCGTCATGCCGCCCGCTTCCAAGGCGGCCGTCTCGGTGTGCTGCAAGGCACCAAGACCTGGCTCCTCGCCAACGCCGACGGTCAGATCGAACTCACTCACAGCGT
This sequence comes from Prosthecobacter sp., assembly GCF_044232965.1. Taxonomy (GTDB): domain Bacteria; phylum Verrucomicrobiota; class Verrucomicrobiia; order Verrucomicrobiales; family Verrucomicrobiaceae; genus Prosthecobacter. The sequence continues at coordinate 1,593 of NZ_JBIIKX010000127.1, read as the reverse complement.
CAGCGCCGGTCTCGATTACGCCGCCATCGGCCCCGAGCACGCCTGGCTGCACGATCAGGGCCGTGTCACCTACAACTACGCCACGGACAGCGAGGCGCTGGCCGCCTTCCAGGAACTCAGCCAGGTCGAGGGCATCATCCCCGCCCTCGAAAGCTCCCATGCCATCGCCGAAGTGCAAAAAGTGGCCCCCACGATGCGCAAGGACCAGATTATCCTCGTCAATCTCTCCGGTCGTGGCGACAAAGACGTCGCCCAGGCCGCCCGCATGATTTTCGGTGAGGAATTGAAGTTCTAAGCCATGCCATGAAAGCGTGGAGCATCGCCATCTGCCTGGGTGCCTTTGCATGCAGCAGTGTGGCCTCTGCGGAACCCAAACGCGTTCATGTCTTCGTAGCGCTCGCTGACAATGCCAGCCAGGGCATCGCGCCTGTGCCTGCGGAGATCGGCAATGGCGACGATGCGGCCTCAAATCTCTATTGGGGCACCACCGATGGCCTCAAGTCCGTCTTAGGTCGCAGCAAGGCCTGGAAGCTCCAAAAAACGGAGGAGAATCCCATGCCTGAAATTCTTGAGCGTCGTTCGTATCGTCACACCTCGAAGGACTGCCTCCTCGTCGCCGAGGCATGGCGCGGCAAAAACATTCACCAATGCCTCGAGGCGTTCTTCTCGAATCTTCAAAACCGCAAAAGTGATCTGACCGCCTTCATCGGTCACAACGGCCTCATGGATGCACCGGTGGGAGTCACGGCGGTCAATCCATCAGCCCAACCGACAGACGCCATCATCCTCTGCTGCATCAGCTCACGCTATTTCAAACCGCATCTCGAAGCCTTGCAGACGCGTCCCGTTCTCACCACCGAGCAGCTCATGTATCCCGGAGCCTTCCTGCTGCGCGATGCTCTTGATGTTTGGTTGCGTGGTGGTTCCCGCCCTGAGATGCGCATGGCGGCCGCCAGGGCGTATGCGGCCAATCAAAAGATCTCCGTGAATGCCGCCGCCGGAGTGTTTTCCAAGCTGGAGTGATTCGCCCTCGCACAAGCGGCGGGCTTGCCTAGCCTGCGCTCATGCCAGCGCCACGAAACATCACCAAGCCCGAAGTCCTGCGCGGATTGGTGGACCGCGTGGTTTTTCACAATGAGGAGAACGGCTTCTGCATTCTCAAGGTCGTGCCTGCGGGCAGGCAGGACATGGTCAGCCTGATAGGCAAAGCTCCGCGTGTGGTCGCGGGTGCGGAATTCGAGGCGCGGGGCGTGTGGGAGCCGAACCGTGACTTCGGACCGCAGTTCAAGTCAGATGAGTTGAAGCTGCGCCGACCGGACTCACTAAGCGGAATCGAGCGCTATCTCGGCAGCGGTCTCATCAAAGGAATTGGGCCAGCGCATGCGAAGCGCATCGTGGAAAAGTTCGGACCCAAGGTCTTCGACATCATCGAGAACGAATCGAAGAAGCTCGAAGACGTCGAGGGCGTGGGAAAAAAGCGCCGCATCGAGATCCGCGAGTCGTGGATGAAGCAGAAGTCGATTCACGCCATCATGCTGTTCCTGCATCAGCACGGCATCAGCTCCTCGCGGGCGCTGCGCATCTACAAGACGT
>NZ_JBIIKX010000079.1:0-24870 GCF_044232965.1 Prosthecobacter sp. | reverse complement strand
GATGGAGTATGGCATTCTTTCACTGTCGTTGAATCAATTGCGGCTGAGTCGAAGTGTGTAATACCTTTGTTCACCCGCTCATCGGTCAGCAAAAATGGCCATGCAATGATTGCATCAGAGCCGTCAATCTGCTGATACTGTTTTGTATACTCGGGGGTGCAAAATGGGGCTAATTGAGGTCCAGTGGGGGACTCTGCGTTTGCGCCTGTACGTAGGAAAGATGAGGTGAGGACACGTGGGGCAAAATGGGAAAAATCACCCTGGTCACGGTGTAAACGAGCCGCTCTACCACTGAGCTATCCACGCGTTGCTGACGCCGCGATGTATCGCGGAAAAACGAATGTGCAATCACGCATTCGCCCGCAGCCAGGCGATGCTGCGCTCAAACTCGCCTTTCTGGTAGGCGATCTCGGCGTCTTTTTTGCCTGCGCCGTCGGGGGCTTTGAAGCTGTCGATCTTTTTGCCACGCTTTGCCATGTCGAGCCAGGCTTTGAACATCGGCGTGTCGCGATGGTTGGGGAAGACCTTCCAGAACTCGTCTTTCTGATACTCAAAGGGACGCGCGAAACCGGAAATGGTCTCGACTTGCAGCGGCACGCCGGGGGCGAGTTCGGCGAAGCGTTTGGCGTAGGCTTTGAAATCAACGAGGCCTTCGCCAACGGCGGTCCACTGCACCATGACCGCGCCTTTTTCATCCTCCCAGAGCATGCTGTCGCGCACGCTGCTGCAAACGGTGAGCGGGCCGAGTGTTTCGAGATGCAGCAGAGGTTCTTCCAGCGCCCAGACTGCGTTGCCGGGGTCGATGTTGGCTCCGACGTAGCCTTTGCCGGCGGCTTCGATGAGCGCTTTCAATTCGTGCGACTGCATGTCGCCCGCGTGATTTTCGATGGCGATCTTGACGCCCTCCGCTTCGGCGCGGGATTGGTTGGCTTTGATGGCCTTGATGGTTTCCTCGATGTGTTTCTGGATGCCGCCGTCGGTATGGCGGTCTTTTTGATTGCCGAGGTAGCAGCGGGCGACCGGGGAGCCGAGCTCTTTGGCGATCTTGATCGTGAGGGCGAGATGATCAGTGCCCGTGCCGTTGGCGGGTTTCCAGGTGTTGGAGCTTTCACACACGCTGCCGGTGCCGACGTACAGCTTCAATCCGGCGCGATCTGCCTGCTCTTTGAGGCTTTTCAGGTAAGCATCCTCAAAGTTTTCAAACACATGCAGCTCGGAGATGAACATCGTGTCGAGCTTCAACGAAGCCGCGTAGTCGATGAACTGGGCCGCTTTCCATCCTGTGGCTCGAACGGCGAAATGATCAAGACCGAGGGCGAGCTTCGAGCTGGCGGCGGCGGGAGAAAGCGAAGTTGCGGCGGTGGCGGCGAGGGATTGCGCGAGGAAGGAGCGGCGATTCATGCCGCGCATGCTAGCGGAGCCGATTCGGCTGTCGATAACGAATCCTCGCCCACCCTCAGCGGATGATCAGCTTGGCCGCGCACTGACCCTGGCGGTCGTCGGAAGACGAAACGAGAATCTGCGCCAGATGATGGCCGCTGCGCCACGGTGCGCCATTGATCGGCTTCACCTGAAGGAGGTAAGCACCGGTGCCGACATTGCGGAAGGAGGTGATGTTATTGCTGAAGGGAGCCTGCTGGCCGGGAACCTCGAAATACTCCATCAGCGTGAAGTGATCCTTGGTGAGTTCTGTCACAGGCCAGCCGCCGCTGCTGACGAGCACAAGAATGTTGGCGGGATGCGTGTTGCCGTTGGCGGCGGCACCAGCGGAAGCCTGGGCAGAGATGGCGAGTGACACGGCACCACCGGCTCCTGTTTTCATCACCAGCTTGGGAGTGGGAGAGGGAACGACAGGTGGAGCGGCTGGCTTGGGAGCAGGTGCTTCAAAGACGGGCTTCATGACCGGTGCAGGCTCCGGTTTCTTGGCAGGAGGAGCCGGCGCGGGTTTCGGCGCGACAACGGGCTTTTTCGCCGGAGGAGCTTTTTTCGGAGCAGGCTTTTTAACTACCACGGGTTTCTTTTTGGCGACCGGCTTCTTGGAGGCGGGCTTTTTGACTGCGACGGGCTTTTTAGCAGGAGCCTTTTTAGGAGCAGGTTTTTTTGCCATGGTGTTGGGTGGGTCGGAATTGTTTCAATTTCCGCGAGGCTAGCAATACTTCCGGTAGTCTGTCGAGATTCCTCTTGAGGCGGCGCTGCAAATTATCCATGTCTTTAGGCAGCGGATTTGGAGTGTGAGTACACCAACGCCGGTTGAATGAGGCCGCATTCAGGTGGCACCAGACAGCGTGGTTGGTGACCGTTGATCATCTTCGGGAGCCGCTTGCTTTAGGATATCTCTAAAACTTCCAATTGGTCGAATGAACAGCGTTCGAGTAATTCTACTCAAAAGTAAAATTCTGAAAATAGACGATTGCCAAGGCGACGCGTCCTAGATTATAAGGACTAGTTAATTTTTTAGTCCCGTGGACTTTCTGAGCCTTTCACGCAGGAGTTTCTCTCCACGATTCCGCTATTCTCATGAACGCGATACCAGCAGTCGGATTTCCCCTGCCGCACCCCTTGGACCGGTCTAGCCGGAAAGGGCGGGGATTCGCGTGGTCATGGCTCACTGGGATTTCCAGACTGATTGGATTTTCTCAGGTCGGAAGCTGGCCTTGGTTTGGCACTGCGGACGCGATGGACGACTTGATGCCCTGGGGGCGCGGCACCTTGGTGACACGGCCCGGAGGCGGGGGAACGGCTCCCGAATCCGAGCCGCCGGAATTTTCTTCGCGCAACCTGCCTTTTTATCACGCCCCGGTGCTGCTGTCGGAGGTCATTGATTTACTGCAACCCGCTCCTGGGAAGCTGTTTTTTGACGGAACATTGGGCGGTGGCGGTCATTCTGAGGCGCTGCTGCAGCATGGAGCGCGCGTGGTCGCGATGGATCAGGATACGAACGCATTGAAGCACGCCATGGAGCGCTTGAAGCCTTTCGCTGCCCAGTTTTGCGCCCTGCGCGGTAATTTTCGGCGTTTCCCGCAGATCGTCGAGGAAACTGGTGTTTCAGGCTTCGACGGCATGCTGGTGGATATCGGTGTGTCGAGTCATCAGCTTGATGACGCTGTGCGCGGCTTCTCGTTCATGCGTGAAGGACCACTCGATCTGCGCATGGACACCGACGCACCGCTTAGCGCCGCTGACATCGTGAACACAGCGGATGAAGCCGAACTCGTGCGCATTTTCTTCGAGTATGGCGAGGAGCCAAACGCCCGCCGCATTGCCCGCGCCATCCTCAAGGCGCGCACATCACGTCCTATAAAGACGACCTTGCAGCTCGCTGAGATCGTCTCCGCCGCATCACCGAAGCGCGGCAAGCGCCACCCGGCCACACTGGTGTTTCAAGCGCTGCGCATCGCCGTGAACGACGAGCTCGCCGCGCTGCACGACTTCCTGGCCGCCGCGCCACGTTGGCTGAAGCCCGGCGGTCGGCTCGCCGTGATCTCATTCCACTCTTTGGAGGATCGCATCGTCAAACAAACGCTGCAGCATCTTTCCGCGCCTTTCATCGACCGCCCGGAATGGCCCGAGGCGCGCAAAAATCCTGACTGCCTGCTCAAGCTCATCACCCGCAAGCCTGTGCAGGCCAAACCCGAGGAAATCGAACTCAACCCCCGTGCCCGCAGCGCCGTGCTGCGAGTGGCCGAACGTCTTCCCTCATGAAACCTCGTCCGCGCAACCGTTACCGCAACAGCCTGGGCCTGCCAGCGCTCACGGCCATCGTCATCGTCGTCGCCTCGCTCGCGCTCGTCGGCCTGGGCATCGTCGTCAGCAAGAACCGCGTCCGCTCCCTGGGCGAGGAGCAGCGCAAGGTCGAGTCCGAGATGCGCCTCTTGAATGCCGAGATCCTTGCCTTGAACAACCGCATCGAGACGCTGCTCACTCGCGACAAGGTGCAGCCACGTCTCACCAGCTCAGGCACGCTGCTGCGTCCCATCACTCCCCGCACGCTGCTGACCTTGAAACCACTTTCCATGCAAGCCGCCGTGTCCGCGCCTGCCGCCGATCCAGCGATCGCTCAAACCACGCCCCAGAATCCGTGAGCCAGCCGCTGCCAACTCAAATTCAGCTCCGCCGCGACCGCCCGGTGTGCCGTCGCATGCTGCTGCTGCTGTTTGTGCTGCTGTTTGGCTTTTCGCTCGTGACCTGGCGACTCGCCGTCATCCAGATCAAGGAATCACCGCGTCTGACGGCTCTCGCGGCGAAAAAATACCAGCGCCACATCGCTCTGCCCGCGCATCGCGGTGCCATCAAGGACTTCAATGGTGAATACCTCGCCCATGACGAGGACGTCAGCGAATTGCACACTGACCGCACGCATCTGCGTGAGATCATCACCGTGCGCCATCATCTCGCCGCCGTGCGTGGCGTGAAGGCGCTTGAATTGCGTGAGCAGCTCGGAGTAACTGAAACACTCGCCGCTTATCACGATCATGTCGCCAAGGTGCTCGCCACGATCCTTCCGGAGCCGGAAGCTGAAATCCGCAAGCAGATCGCTTCCGACAAGCCAGAGATCGTGCTGGCCAAGCAGGTGCCTGAAGAGGATGCGAAGCGCTGGGAAATCTTGTTCAAGGCTGAGCACATCATTGGCATTCACCTGCGCCCTGCCGTCGCGCGTCGTTTTCCAGCGAAGGATCGTCTGTCTCTCGTGCTGGGCGACACAGACACGACCAACAAAGGTCGCTGGGGTGTCGAAAAACTCATGGACGCACGGCTCACCGGCATTGCGGGCGAGCAGTTCATCGAGCGTGACAAGTCCGGCCACGAGCTGCCGGCCTATCGCGGTCTTTATGTCGAGCCAAAGCACGGCAGCGACGTGCATCTCACCATCGACATGCAGCTTCAGGACAACGTCGAGGCCATCTGCGAACGCGCCTGGCAGGCCAACAAGGCCCGCCGCGTCGTCATCGTCGTGACAGAGCCGTCCACCGGCACTGTGCTCGCCATGGCCGCGCGTCCGCACCGTGATGTGAGCAATCCCGACCTCAGCACCTGGACCAATCACGTCATCGCCGATCCTTACGAGCCGGGTTCCATCTTCAAGGTCGTCACGCTCGCCGCCGCGCTCGACAATCACAAGGTTTCTCCGGGTGAGCGCATCGACTGCGGCAACATGCATTACCATGACCTGGTGCGGAATGTGAAGCTCAGCGACGACGAGCCGCTCGGCATGCAGACCGTCAAAGGCGTGCTCGTCCACTCCAGCAACATCGGCATGTACAAAATCAGCAAGCGCGTCGGCCAGGACATGATGCTCGACTACGCCTCGCGTTTCGGCTTTGGCGCGCCGACCGGCATCGGCCTGCTCGGTGAGAAAGCCGGTTACATGAACACCGGCAAGTGGAGCAACACCACCTACTCGCGCATGCCCATCGGCTACGAGGTCTCGGTGACACCGTTGCAAATGTGCCTGGCCTATGGCGCGATCGCGAACGGCGGCGTGCTCATGAAGCCGCGCCTCATCGACCGCGTCGTCAAACCCGGTGGCGAGACCGAAATCATCGCTCCGCAGCCGGTCTGGCAGGTCTGCACCGCGAAAACCGCCGCGTCATTGCGTGATTTTCTCGAAGGCGTCGTCACCGAGGGTACCGGCAGCCGCGCTGTGGTGCCAAACGTGCGTGTCGGCGGCAAGACCGGCACCACCCGCCGTTATGATCCTGTGAAAAAACGCTACATCGACGGTTCCTACCTCACCTCCTTCGTCGGCATGGCACCGATGGAAAATCCCAAAGTCGTCTGCCTCGTCATGCTCGACGATCCGAAGGCCGACAGCCCGGCGCTCGTTCGTGGCGGCCGTGTCGCCGCACCGATCTTCGCCGAAGTCGTGCGTGAGACGCTCGACCACCTCGCCATCCGTCACGAGCAGCCTCTCAAAGTCGCTGCGAAAGGAGACGCACCATGAAATTACGCGATCTCATCCCGAATCTCGACAAACCCGCCGTCTCCGGCAGCCTCGATACCGAAATCACCGGTCTTGCCTACGATTCCCGCAAAGCCGGTCCGGGCATCGCCTTCGTCGCGCTGCGGGGCACTCATGCCGACGGCCATGCATTCATTCCGAAAGCCATTGAGCTTGGCGCGGCTGCGATCATCGCCGAGCAGGCTCCTGCGGACGATGTCAGCGTGCCCTGGGTGCATGTGCGGCACTCGCGCATTGCTCTGGCGCAGGCCGCCGCCGCTTTGCACGGCCATCCGGCCAAGGCGCTCACCATCGCCGGTGTCACCGGCACAAACGGGAAGACCACCACGGCCTTCCTCCTGCATCATCTGTTCAACACGGCGCAAAAACGCAGCGGCTTGCTCGGCACGGTGTTTTATGACCTCGGCAACGGCGAGCATCTGCCCGCCACGCACACCACGCCTGAATCACTCGAAATCCAGGGCCTGCTCGCCGCCATGCGTGACAACGGCTGCCGTGCCTGCGCCATGGAGGTTTCCTCGCATGCGCTCGATCAAGATCGTGTCTTCGGCCTGCCCTTCGCCGCCGCCGTTTTCACCAACCTCACGCAGGACCATCTCGACTACCACGGCACGATGGAGAAGTACTTCGAGGCCAAGGTGCGCCTGTTTGAAATCACCGCCGAATCATCGCCGCGTTCCGCTTTGATCATCAACGGCGACGACGCCTGGGGCCGCAAGCTCGTGGAGCGCTTCCAGCACACCGGACGTGTCACGCGTTTTGGCTTTGGCGTTCACAATGAGTTCCGCGCCATCAACGTGCGTTATGATCTCACCGGCACCACCTTTGAGCTGGAGGCCAAAGGCCGCAGTTTCCTCGTGCGTTCGCCGCTCATCGGTGACTTCAACGTTTACAATGCCCTCGGTGCTCTCGCCGCCGCGCATGGCGTGGGCTTGAATCTGCGCGAGGCCGTCAAAAGCCTGCAAAACGCGCCGCAGGTGCCCGGACGCATGGAGCGTGTCTCCGAAAACTCACGCTTCCAGGTCTTCGTCGATTACGCGCACACGTCCGACGGTCTCGAAAACGCGCTGCGCACCGCGCGTGCGCTGCGTCCGCGTCGTCTCATCACTGTGTTCGGTTGTGGGGGGGATCGCGACCGCACCAAGCGTCCGAAGATGGCCGCCGCCGCCGAGGCTGGGAGCGACATCTGTGTGCTCACCTCTGACAATCCGCGCACGGAAGACCCCGAGCAGATTCTGAATGACGCGAAGGCCGGTTTCGCCCGCCCGCAGAAGCACGCCATCATCGCCGACCGTCGCGAGGCTATCCGCACGGCACTCGAAAACGCCTGGGAGGGCGATCTGGTGCTCATCGCTGGCAAAGGCCATGAGGATTACCAGGACATCCAGGGTAAGAAGCATCCCTTCGATGATCGCAAGATCGCCCGCTATCTCATGCAGGATCTCAAAACCGCACGCGCCCAGGAGCGCGAGGAAAAAGCCGCCGAACGCGAAGCCATGCGCGGCGGATTCGACCGCCCCGACCGCCAATGATTTCCATCCCTCTCCAAACGCTCTCCAACTTCGCCGCAGGCACGCTGCGTGGCGATGGATCGCGCTTGGTGACGAACGTGAACACCGACTCGCGAAAAATCACCGCTGGTGAGGTTTTCGTGGCGTTGGTCGGTGATAAATTCGACGCGCATGACTTCATTCCGCAAGTCGCCGCCTCGGGGGCTGCCGCAGTCGTTGTCAGCAAGATCAATCCAGCCTGGGGCGCTCTGCCATGCGCCGTGATCGAGGTGGGCGACACCTTGGTTGCCCTGCAAAACATGGCGCGTGCTTATCGCCAGCATCACAACCCGCTGATCATCGGTTTGACCGGCAGCAATGGCAAAACTTCGACCAAGGATCTCGCCGCCATCGTGATGGCCCGCAAATGCCAGACCCGCGCCACTTTCGGCAATTTGAACAACCACATCGGCCTGCCGCTCACGCTGCTTTCGCTGCGTGAGGGAGATCAATGCTGCGTCACCGAGATGGGCATGAATCATCCAGGTGAAATCAAGGTGCTGACTGACATCGCCGACCCTGACGCCGCCATCCTCACCAACGTCGGCATGGCACACATCGAGTACATGGTCACTCAGGATGCGATTGCCTGGGAGAAGGCCACGCTGCCCGCCCAGGTTAAACGCGGCGGCGTCGTCGTGCTCAACGCCAACGATAAGTACAGCGAACTCATCAGCCGTCACTGCCAGGCCACGGTTTCTACCGCTGGCGTCGGCTGTGGCGATGTTTCAGCTTCCAATTTGCGCGCGGATGCCACCGGTACGAGTTTCACGCTCGATTTCGGCGGTGAAAAAGTCGAAACGCGCCTTCCCATCCTCGGTGAACACATGGTCGGCAATGCCGCGCTCGCCGCCTGCATGGGCTGGCGTCAAGGCATCGCGCCAGCGGACATCGCGGACGCTTTGAACCAAGCCAAACTGACTGGCGGCCGTGTTGAACCCAAGGTCGTCAACGGCATCCAGTTCATCGACGATTCTTACAACGCGAATCCCGACAGCATGATCGCCGGGTTGCGCACGCTCAGCACACTGGGCAAGGCACGTCGTGTTGCTGTGCTGGGACGCATGGGCGAGCTGGGAGCCATCGCGGAAGCCGAGCATCGTCGTGTGGGTGAGTTTGCCGGATCGCTGAAGCTCGATGCCATTTTCAGCGTCGGTGGCAGTGAGGCCGCCTGGATCACGGAAGCCTCCAAGGCCGTGCCCTCCGAGCATTTTCCGGATCACGCCGCCTGCGCCGCCCGTCTGCGCGAGTGGTTGCGTGAAGGTGATGTTGTTTTGCTCAAAGGCAGCCGCTCTGCGCGCATGGAACAGGTTCTCACGCATTTTTCCGCATCATGATGTACTGGCTCTACGAACTCAGGGAATGGCTCACCGCTCATCATTGGATCAGCGATGACGCCGCTCTGTACAAAATCCTCAACCTGTTCAAGTACCATACCTTTCGTGCAGGCGGGGCCGCCATCACGGCCTTCGGGCTCTCGCTGATGTATGGCGATCGTTTGATCCGCAAACTGATCTCCCTCAAAATCGGCCAGCCGATCCGCACCGCCGAGGAAGTGCATAAGCTGCACGAGCTGCATGGCAAAAAAGCTGGCACACCGACGATGGGCGGCATTTTGATTCTTGCCGCGATTGTCATCTCGACGCTCCTCTGGGCGAAGTGGGACAACGTCATGGTATGGACCGTTTTGTTCACTACCATCGGCCTCGGTGCTCTTGGATTTCGGGATGACTACCTCAAGATCAGCAAAAAGAACTCCAAGGGCGTCAATGCGCGGACCAAGCTCGTGTGGCAGACCTCCGTCGCGGTGATTGCCGGGCTGATGTTTGCCTATGCGGTGCCTGGAGACAACGGCATCACGCTGCGTGCGCTCTACCTGCCTTTTGTGAAGGATGCCGTCATTGCTGACATGCATATCTTCGCCGTGGCGCTTTTTGCGCTCATCATCGTCGGCGCGTCAAACGCGGTGAACCTCACCGACGGCCTGGATGGTCTCGCCACCGGCTGCTCCGTGACCACCGCCCTCGCCTATGCCGGGTTTGGCTACATCTGCGGTAATGCGCGTTATTCCGACTACCTCGGTGTCGCGCACAACAGCCTCGCCAACGAGTTGCCCATCGTGGCGATGGCGATGGCGGGCGCTTGTCTTGGTTTCCTGTGGTTCAATGCGCATCCCGCCAAGATGTTCATGGGAGACACCGGCTCCCTTGCGCTCGGTGGCTGCATCGCCGCGCTCGCCATTGGCTGCAAACAAGAGATCGTGCTCGCCCTCGTCGGCGGCGTGTTCGTCATGGAGGCCATGAGCGTGATCATCCAGGTCATCAGCTTCAAAAAGCGCGGCAAGCGCGTCTTCCGCATGGCCCCGATCCATCATCACTTCGAGCTCGGCGGCTGGCACGAGAACCAGGTCATCGTCCGTTTCTGGGTTCTTTCTTTGCTCTTCGCCATGCTCGGCCTCGCCACGCTTAAACTTCGATGAAATTCGCCTCCCAACACTTCGCCATCCTCGGTGCAGGACGCAGCGGCCTCGGCGCCGCGCGTCTGGCGCGCCTGCATGGCGCGGAGGTGACGATTTTTGACGAGGGTGACAAGGCCAGGCAGGTCGAGGACTTCAAATGCGTGCTCGGGCAGCCCGCGCGTGATCTTGTCGTGAAACCCGGTGACTTTGATCTCGTGATCATCAGTCCTGGTCTGGATGAGCACTGGCCGCTGCCGAAGAAATTCACCGACGCGGATGTGCCGCTCGTGGGTGAGACGGAGTTTGCCTTTGGTCTGACGGACATGCCCTTGGCCGCTATCACCGGCACGAACGGCAAGAGCACCTGCACCGAGCTGATTGCGGCCCTGTTCAACGGCTGTGGGCAAAAATCCATCCCCTGCGGCAATCACGGCATGTCCTTGAGCGAGGTCGTCGCCAGCGGCGTGCGCTACGACGTGCTCGCCTGCGAAATTAGCAGCTTCCAGCTCGAAACCATCCGCCACTTCCGCGCCAAGGCCAGCCTTTGGCTCAACTTTGCCCCGGATCATCTCGACCGCTATCCCGGCATGGAGGCGTACTTCGCCGCGAAGGCTCGTATCTTCGAAAATGTCACCGCAGACGATATCGCCATCGTGCGGGCAGGTGAAACCGTCTCCACCGGCAAGGCGCGACGCTGGACTTTCTCCGCTTACGGAGACGAGGCCGACTACAACTACGCCAACGGTACATTCTACCATGCCGGCCGCGAAATCGGCAGCGCCGCGAATCTCAAAGTGCGCGGCAAGCACAACATGGAGAATGTCCTGGCCGCGCTGATGACCGGAAAGGTCTTTGGCCTCGAATTCGACGCCATGCTGCGCTCACTGGCGGATTATGAAGTGCCGCGCCATCGCTGCGAACTCATCCGCACGCTCGCCGATCGTGAGTACATCAACGATTCCAAGGCCACGAACCTCCATGCGCTCGAAGCCTGTCTGCGTTCGCAGGAGCGTCCGATCGTGCTCATCGCGGGCGGGAAAGACAAGCAGCTCGATTACACGCCGCTGCGCGCCGAATTGAAGGGCCAGGTCCGCGCGATGGTCTTCATCGGTGAGATCGCGCAGGAGCTGGAGAAGACTTTTGGAGATCTGCTGCCCTGTAAACGCGGCGCGGACATGGCGGAGGCTGTTTCACTCGCCACGCAGCTCTCCCAGCCCGGCGACGCGATCATCCTGAGCCCCGGCACCTCCTCTTTTGACATGTACACCGGCTACGGCCAGCGCGGCGACGCGTTTCGCGACGCCGTGAACGCATTGAATTGAATTTTGAAATACAAACTCCCACCAACCCAAGCACGTCCCATGAAGACGAAAACCAAGACCAACAAGGATAAGAGGCTGTTGCTCAACCTGATCGATGGTGAACGGCACCGGCACCGCGTGGCGCTCGTCACCGAGGAAGGTGAATGGAATCAGCATGAGCCAAACTCCGGCATGGCCCGCATGTTTGTCATCATGCTGATTGTCCACGTCGCCCTCATCAGCGGCATCATCCTTTATGATTTCATGGGGGACGAGGAAACACCGCAGCAGACCGTCACACAAGCGGCCCGCGCCATGAGCACCACCACAGGCCTGCCGCAAGCCGCGCCCGAGGTCGTCAACGCGCAGGCCCAGGCCGCCGCGGATACCCAGGAGTTCGACAATTACGAGATGCGCTCCGGCGACTCGCTCAAAAGCATCGCCGCCAAGTTCGGCACGACCGAGGAGGACATCACCAAGCTCAACCTGATCGACAAAGGTCTGCAAATCGGCCCCGGCACCATGCTGCGCGTGCCGAAGCAGGCCGTGCCGAGCGCGATCCCGATTGATCCGAAAACCCTGAAGCCGATGGTGGCCAAGGAAGATGTGCCGAAGGCCGTTCCCGTGCAGGATCAGCCACCTGTGACGAAAGTGCCAAGCGAAGCCGTGAAACCTGCCGATGCGCCCGCGAGTCTTTCCGCCGCCGCGCTGACCCCGATGTCTCTCGTGGCACCCAGCGAGGCCCCGCCTGCGCCCACCTCCCTCGCCGCCGCTGCCGACACCTCGGCCACCGTGTCCGCTTCGGTGGAAACCGTGGCTCCGCTGCCCCCGCCTTCCAATCCACGTGTTGTTTCGCTCCTCAAAGAAAACGCTCCGACAACCTCCAAGCCCAAAGAAGAGCCGAAACCAGTCGCCAAGGCCGAGCCAAAGCCGCTGGTGAAGCCGAACCCCGTCCCGCCGCCGTCGCAGATGCTGAAAAAGATCGCCGACAAGCCTCCTGCGACGAAAAAGGCAGAACCAGCCAAGAAAACAACCGACACGCCTCCCAAGACCGTGGTGAAAGCCACCCCGGCGCGCTCGCACACGCTCCAGTCCGGCGAAACGCTCTACCGTCTCGCTTCGAAGTTCGGCGTCTCCGTGGCCGCCATCCAGAAGGCGAACAACATCAAGAACCCCAACGCCATGCGCGAGGGGATGAAGCTGGTGATCCCGGCGAAGTAAACTTCACGTTCGCAGTTCTCAGTTCGCCGTTCGCGGTTGAACAGAGAACTGCGAACCGAGAACTGCGAACCTCATGGCCAGACACTCCATCTTCCTGCTCATCCTTGCGGTGGTTTCCTTGATCGCGCTGGGCATCACCATGCTGGCCAGCACGACGTTCGAGATCGCGCACGAAGGCGGCGAAGACTATGTGACCTTGTGGCGGCAGCTTGCCTGGCTTGGCGTCTCCCTGGGAGCCTGCGTGTTTGCGGCTCTTATTGACTACAATGCCTGGATGCGCTGGCGCTGGCACATCCTGATCACAGCGGCGGTGCTGCTTGCGCTTTGTTATGTGCCAATGATCGGCGTGAAGATCAACGGCTCGCGTCGTTGGATCGGCTGGCAGTCGCTGCGCATGCAGCCCTCGGAGTTTGCCAAGATCGCGCTCATCATCGCTCTGGCGGGCTGGTTTGCCACGCATGAGGTGCTGACGCGCACCTTCTGGCGTGGCTTTGTGCTGCCGGGACTCATTTTGATGGGCATCGTGGGCCTGATCGGCTGCGAGTTTGACCTGGGCAGCGCCCTGCTGGCCTCAACGGTCGGTTTGGGGGTCATGTTCATGGCCGGGACGAAGCTGCGCTACCTCTCGCTCATCGTGCTGCTGTGCGCGGGCGGTTTGTGGGCGGGGGTCAAATACCTGCCGAATCGGTTTGAGCGCATCATGGTCACGTTTGACCTCGAAAAGCACCGGGAGGGGCTCGGTTTGCAGCAGTGGGTGTCCAAACTGGCCTTCGGCTCGGGCGGTGTCGAGGGCCGCGGCCTGGGGGAGGGTCGCATGAAGCTCTCCTACCTGCCTGAGGCGCACACGGACTTCATTTTCCCCATGGTCGGGGAGGAACTGGGCCTGCGCGGCACGGCGGCGGTCGTGTTGGCCTTTGCCGTGCTGGTCATGGCCGGCATGGTCATCTCCGCCTACGCGCCGAACCGGTTTGGCAAGCTTTTAGGGGCCGGACTGACATTTTTGCTCGGAATGGAAGCGCTCTTGAACATGGGCGTGACCACTGCTTTGCTGCCCAACAAGGGGTTGCCGCTGCCTTTCGTAAGTTACGGAGGGTCCAGTCTCGTCGCCGCGATGGTCGCGGTGGGCATCCTGATCAACATCCACCGCCAGGGCGTCCATCTGACCTGGGATCAGCTTCCCGTGATCCGCAGAAAGCGCCGCTGGACTCCCCAGCTTTAGCCTTTTGAATCTCAGTGAAACAGAAAAACTCGAAGTCCGTCCATGTGTTCATCGCATGCGGCGGCACCGGGGGGCATTTGTTCCCCGGCATCGCCGTGGGTGAGGTACTTGCCGCACGCGGCCACGACGTCACCCTGCTCATCAGCGAAAAGAAAATCGACTCCCTGGCCGCCTCCGGTCACAAGGAGCTGCGCTTTGAGAAAATGCCCTTTCTGGCGATGCCGAAGCCCTGGTCGCCGAAGATGATCGGCTTCCTCAAGGGTCTCTGGCAGGGAACCAAAGCCTGTCGGAAGATCATCCAGGATCACAACGTCGATGTCGTGCTCGGCATGGGCGGCTTCACTTCCTTTGCGCCGCTGTATGCCGGCCGCAAAGAGGGCTGCACCACCATCATCCACGAAAGCAACGCCATCCCCGGTAAGGCGAACCGCCTCAACGCTCGCTACAGCGACATCGTCCTGTGCGGCCTCGACGCCTGCAAACAGCACTTTCCCAAGCACGACGACGTGCGCGTCGTCGGCACGCCGATCCGCAGCAGCATGCGCAAGCCGAACGACGATGACGCGCGCGCCTTCTTCAAGCTCGACAAGGACAAGCGCACCCTGCTCGTCATGGGCGGCAGCCAGGGCGCTCGGGGCGTGAACCGTGCTGTCGGCCAGGCGCTCGACCAGTTTGAAAAAATGGGCATCCAGGTGCTCCACATTGCCGGACCGACCGATTATGAGGAGGTGCGGGACGTCTATGCGAAGGTGCCGCTGCTCAAGCAGCACGTCGCCGCCTTCTGCCACCGCATGGACCTCGCCTATCGCGTGGCCGATCTCGCCATCGCGAGATCGGGGGCGTCCTCCATGTCAGAACTGGCCTACTTCGGCGTGCCTAGCCTGCTGGTGCCCTATCCCTACGCCGCTGAGGACCACCAGACCCGTAACGCGGAGATCTTCGACAAAGTCGGGGCCGCCAGACTCATGCGCGAAAGCGATTTGAACGCCGACACCCTTGCCGATGCCGTGCGCGCTGTCTTCAACGACCCCCGCAAGGCTGGAGAGATGAAGAAGGCCGCGCAGAAGCTCTCGGTGAAAAATTCCGCCGAAAAAATCGCCGAACTGATCGTCAAGGAAGCCGCTCCGTGAGTCTGGTCGGTTTTGCGGCATCGAACAAAAGATTGCCGCAGACCGTCCGAGTCGGCTATCCTGCCTTTAAAGCCGCCTTCGCCATGAAAAGTCTTCTCCTCGCCGCCGCTGTGCTGATGACGCCGTTTTCGTCTGTCAGCGGTCAGCTCTCCAAAAATCGTTCGTCACTCAATGTGGAGCCAGGGAGCTTCTCCGTGGAGGGCATGACGCCCAAGCCCATCGTCCTCAAGATACGGCTTGAAGCCCCGATGTATCCCACCAGCAAGTTTCAAGGCGCGCTAGGTTCTTTTGCTCCCGGTGCCCTGGTGACTCTCGTTGCGATGACGGACAATGCCTATCGTGTGCGCGGCCGGGCGCGTCACGGCGATGTCGCGGGCTGGGTACGCCAGACCGACGTTCTCTCCGCCGATCCCAATCTGGCCGCCAACCTCAAAAAGCTTTTTGAGCGCACCAAGAAGGTCGAGGAACTCATCCAAAACCGCCAGGTGGCCCTTGGCATGACCAGCGCCGAGGTCCAAGCATCCTTGGGCAAGCCCACCCGCAAGAACACCAAGATCAACGTCGGCGGGAAGGAAGAAAAACTCGAGTACAGCATCTTTGAAAGAGTGCCGCAGACCACCACCGGGCGCGATGCCTTCGGTCAGCTCGTGCAGACCGTGATCTATGTGAAGGTCGAGGTCGGCACGCTCAGCGTCAGCTTCATGGACGACGTGGTTTCGGAGATCGAGGAAACCAAAGGCAACCCGCTCGGAGCCGGTGGCGTGCAGATCGTGCCGCCGCCGCTCTTCTTCTGATCAGCGGACCGTGTCTCTCACCCGCTCCGGCGTCCAACCCGCCGCACGCAGGCTGCGCAACGAGCGCGCATCATCCCGCTTCGCCAGACGTTTGCCGGATTCATCGGTGATCAGCCGGTGGTGATGCCATTCCGGCACCGGGAGGCCGAGAAGCTCCTGCAACAACCGGTGCAGATGCGTGGCCTCCAGCAAATCCTCGCCGCGTGTCACGAAGGTGATGCCTTGCAACGCGTCATCGACCACCACGGCGAGATGATAGCTCGCAGGTGTGTCCTTCCGGGCCAGCACCACATCGCCGAAGACATCCGGCTTCGCGGTGAAGCTGCCATGGCCGCGATCCGACCAGACCAGCTCTTTGGAGACCAACCGTGTGGCCTTGGCGACATCCAGCCGCAGCGCATAGGCCTCGCCTGCCGCGATGCGCTCTGAACGCTCGTCGGCACTCCGATTTCGGCATGTGCCCGGATACAACGGCCCATCCGGCCCCTGCGGCGCGTTTCCAGCACGGGCGATCTCCTCTTGGATTTCCCGTCGCGTGCAAAAGCAGGGATACAGCACCCCCAGCGCCTCCAGCTTTGCTAAAGCGGCTCGGTAATCATCAAGATGGTCACTTTGCCGTCTCACAGGCCTCTCCCAGCTCAACCCCAGCCACGCCAGATCCGCAAAGATCGCCTCCTCATACTCCGGTCTCGCCCGTGTGCTGTCGATGTCTTCCAGACGAATCAAGAACCGCCCGCCCGCCGCTTTTTCATGCGCGAACAACGCCGCATACGCGTGCCCCAGATGCAGCCATCCGGTGGGGCTCGGGGCGAAACGGGTGACTTCGGGCATGCTCAGACCTTCCTCGACTTTACCACGACATCGCCATTCACGAATTTTCCTCGCATCTCATTGCGAAAGACATGCAGATCGGGACGCACAATGCCGTGCGTGTTGCCGCATTTCACCTTCGTGACCGGCAGCACAGGTGATTCCTCCCAGCCGCTGCGTGTCGTGTCCATGCCGCTGCCTTGAAGATAAAGCGTGTGGTCGAATTTCTCCTTCGCATGCACTTTGCCGTCGTGAATGTGCAGCGTCGGGAAGAACACCGTTCTCGCCAGCGCCGTCGGGAACGAAAACGCCATCGGATGCACCTGAGCATTACCCGGTTTCAACTTGAACACCGCGAAGCCAAAGTCCGCATAACCTGGCAGCTTTGCCCACACGCCCTCTGGCAGCCTAAAACGAGCATCCAGCCGACTGAAATCCGCGATGGTCGGCACGAAACTAGCATCGTAAGCGCCGACGGAAACCACGCGCAGGGCCTCCCTGGGCGCAGCTACTGCAACCGGCGCTTTGGCACCATAGTTGTATTGGACCTGAAACAGCTTCCACAGATCCTCAAACACCGTTTCATACTTTGAGAGGTCGTAAAACCTCATCGCGTCCTCGCCCACACCCTTCTTGACCGGAACCGGCAGCACCATCGCCAGATCCTGCGGAACCTTCACAGACATCTGGTAAATGAGCGTCTGGCGTCCATCTGTTCTTAATCGCGCAAAGATGCGGGTGTTTTTGACCTCCTCGACTTTTCCAGTGAAGCAGCACATGATGCGGCATGCTACCGAACCGTCACCTCCATTGTCCAGCATGAATCTCTCCGACCTCGTCACTTACCTCGACACAGAACTGCGCATCGCGGAGATCGCGGATTACTCAAACGCGCTCAACGGCCTCCAGCTCGAAAATCACAGCGGCAAGGTCAGCAAGATCGTCGCCGCCGTCGATGCGACGCTGCCAGTGATGCGAAAGGCAGCCGCTGCGGGGGCGGATTTGCTGATCGTGCATCACGGCATGTTTTGGACAGGCCTGCAAACGTGGACAGGGCCGGTGTTTCAGAAGATGAAGGTGGCGCTGGATGCTGGTCTGGCGGTTTACAGTTGCCATCTGCCGCTGGATTTCCATCCCACGCTCGGCAACGACGCCGTGCTCGCCCGGTCGCTCGGTTTGGAGCCTTGCGGCACCTTCATGAAGACCAAGGGCACCGAAAATGGGGCGAAGATCGAGACGGAGATCAGCCGTGATGAACTGGTGAAGCGTCTGGAGACCGCGACGGGTTCGAGAGTGCATGTTTGCGCTGCCGGACCGGCGGTTTGCCGCAAAATCGGCATCATGACCGGCGGCGCAGGCTCGGAAGTGGGCACAGTGGCAAAGGCGGGCATCGACACTTTCATCACCGGTGAAGGACCGCACTGGAGTTACACGCTCGCGGAGGAACTCGGCATCAATCTCATCTACGGCGGCCACTACGCCACCGAGACCTTCGGCGTGAAGGCGCTGGCGGCGCACATTGAGGCGAAGTTCGGCATTCCGTGGAAGTTTGTCGATCATCCAACAGGGTTGTGAGCATGCATGGCGGATTTCTGAGCACTGATTTCTTCGAGCGTGACGTGCTCGACGTCGCACACGATCTAATCGGCGTGGAACTGATCTGGCACGGCTGTTCCGGTATCATCGTGGAGACAGAGGCCTACGCGGTTGAAGGCGATCCGGCCTGCCACACGGCTTCGCGGCCGAGGGCGCGTGAGTTTGTGAAATCGAAGCCGCCTGGCGCGGCTTATGTCTATTTCAACTACGGCATGTACTGGCTCTTCAACCTGCTCGTGAAAGGCGGTGAGCGTGATGGCTTGATCCTCATCCGCGCCTTGGAGCCGAGAAAGGGTCTCGAACACATGCAAAGCCGCCGCAATCGCGAGAAAGCTCGTGAATTGTGCTCCGGCCCTGGAAAACTCGCGCAGGCGCTGGCCATTGATGGAAGTCATCACGGCCTGCCGATGGTCGGAAGAGGCAAACCGGCTGGCTGTGGTCTCAAAACTACCAGTTCGGACGCGCATGAAGTCGCCAGCGACATCCGCGTGGGCATCAGTCGGGCCGTGGATTTTCCGTGGCGGTTTTTATCGCGCCACAGCCCGCACGTCAGTGTCGGGCACGGGAAGGTGAAGTTACCGAAGGCTTAAAGCACGCCGCCGCCCAGGAACAACCGCAGGGCGGCGACGATCGCGACGGCGACGTTGATGGTGAGGCCGATCTTCCGCTGGCAGAAGGAGCCGAAGATGATGCCGATGACGCAACCGGCCAGGACGGCCCATTGCAGCCAGCCGAAGAGGGGAATGAGGCCGGGCACCAGGAACAGGGCACAGACCAGACCGATGAGAACAGAGATGATTTGCATGGCGGGGCCAATCATCGCCAGCCAGCCGCCAACACAACTGGAAATCCTGCCTGAAATTGCAAGCCGCGCCTTGCAATCCCTTTCCAGGGCACTACTCTCGCGCCGCTCGCGATTCTAGGAGAGGTGGCTGAGTGGTTGAAGGCACCTGACTCGAAATCAGACGTTGTCGAAAGGCAACCGAGGGTTCGAATCCCTCCCTCTCCGCCATTCTTAACGAGTCACCGCCGGAAACGAATCCGGTGTGTCCACGGCGAAAAACTCACTCGTCTCAGGGTCGGGAATGCCATGGCTGCGGATACCTTCCAGGCGACGACGGCTGCCACGTTCGGTGCTGGGGCGGTTGGCGGTGCGCTGGACGAGATTCGTGATGACGGGCGCGGCGACAGCGGCGCTGGCAGCGAGGAGCGCCAAGGCGATCACATTGGAAGACCCACGGCGCATGCCCCGGCCAAACAAGATGCCCAGCGCACAGCCTGCGGCGGCAGGGGCGATGAGGGAGGCGTAGTTCTCATAGGTGTGGGCGGGTGTGGAGTCTGGCATGGGTGAACATAGCCTCACATGGTGATTCACCAAAGTGGAATTTGCCCGGTGCCAGCTTCCCGGCTAAAGGAGTCCCTGAACCTTAAGCCACACGCACATGCCCAAAGCCACCACCCACAAACGCTACGCTCTCATTCTCGCTGGCGGCAGCGGCCAGCGCTTCTGGCCCATCAGTCGCGATGCCCTGCCAAAACAGCTTTTGAAGCTGTTTGGCGACAAGACGCTCCTGGAACTGACAATTGAGCGCCTTGAGGGCTTTGTGCCCAAGGAGAACATCCTCATCCTCACCAACAAGCAGCAGGAGGCCAGTGTGCGGGCGATTGTGAAGGATATTCCGGCTGAAAACATTGTGGCCGAACCGGAGAAACGTGACACCGCGCCAGCCATCGCGCTCGCAGTCGGCTGGGTCGTCGCGCGTGACCCGATGGCCACCATGATTGTGCTGCCCGCCGACCATTTGATCCAAGACCATGCCGGATTTCAGCGGGTGCTGCAAAACGCCGCCTTAGCTGCTGAAAACAGCGGCAGCCTCGTCACTGTGGGGATCAAGCCCACCTGGCCCTGCCCTAGCTACGGTTATTTGGAGCGTGGCCGCCGCGCCAGCATTGGTGGCGTTGATGATCTGCCGGTCTGGGAAGTCGCCCGCTTCCGTGAGAAGCCGAATCCCGATCTCGCCGAGCACTTCATCAGCCAGGGGACCTTCTCTTGGAACGCCGGCATGTTCATCTGGACCATTCCCGCCATCTTCAGCGAACTCAGCCGCCACTGCCCTGTGCTGGCCGATTTCATCTCCGAACTGCGTGGCTCGAAGGATTTCAGCGCCACCGTGGCGAAGCAATTTGGCAAACTGCCGAAACTCTCCATCGACTACGCCTTGATGGAAAAAGCCTCCCGTGTGCTCAACATTGAGGCCACCTTCGACTGGGACGATGTGGGCAACTGGACCAGCGTCGGGCGTTACCTCAAGGCCGACGGTGATGGCAATCAGCACAACTGCGCCCTCTCGCAGCAGGATGCGGCGAACAACATCGTCTTCACCCAGACTGGCCAGCATGTCGCGCTCATCGGCGTGCAGGATCTCATCGTCGTTGCTTCTAAGGACGGATTGCTCGTCGCCGACCGCAGCAAGGCGGAGAACATCAAGAAGATCGTAGATGGGCTGCCGGCGGGGCTGCGCTAAAAGCTCACGAAAGGGTGGCTTCGTCATTCGGATTCCGTCATTTTCTGACATGCCCCGCATTCTCGCCATCGACCACGGCACCGTGCGCATCGGCCTCGCCTTGAGCGATGAGACCGAGATCGTGGCGAGTCCCTTCAAGACGATCGACGCGAATCACGAGCCTGAGCGCGCCATCGCCCGCATCGTGAAGGAAAAGCACATCGGCAAGATCGTCATCGGCATGCCCTTCCACATGAACGGCGAAAAAGGCGGCGCGGCCGAGCGCGTCGAGAAATTTGCCCTCAGCCTCGGCAAGGAGCTGCGGCACACGATTCCCATCGACTTTGTCGATGAGCGCCTCTCCTCCGTCGAAGCCGAAGCCGCCATGTCCCGCGCTGGCATCACTGGCAAACGCGAGCGCAACGAGATCGTCGATCAACTCGCCGCCGTGGTCATCCTCCAAGAGTATTTGAACCAGCAGCGCGGCCCCGAGGGCTTCCTGCTGCCTGACGCCGCCTACGAACTCCCATGGACCGATGAGCCGAAGCGACGTCGAAAGTAAAGCCGGCATGCAGCGCGGCCCTGAGCCTGGCTTCAAGCGCTTGAAGCTCACCATCGCCTACTGCGGCACGCCATGGCGTGGCTGGCAGAGCCAGGAAGGCGGCGGTGGCGTGCAGGATGAAATCAACGCCGCCATTCGCAAAGCCACCCGCATCGACACCCGTGTGCAAGGTAGCGGTCGCACCGATGCCGGCGTGCATGCGCTCGCTCAAGTCGCGCACTGCGACGTTCCCGAAACCGCGCGCATGAGTGGCGAATCGTGGGCGAACGCGCTCAACGCCTGCCTGCCGCTCACCATCCGCATTTTGAGTGTGGAGGACACCGCCCCCTGCTACCACGCCCGCTTTGACGCCACTGGCAAAAGCTATCGCTACCGTATCTGGCGTCCGCGTATGCTCTCGCCCTTCGAGGCAGATCGCGCCTGGCATGTCTATGGTCCGCTCGACATGGACGCGCTCCGCTGGTGCTGCGAAAAAATCGTCGGCACGCACAATTTCATCCGCCTTTCCGCCAATCGCGGCGACATGCCCGAAACTCAGCGCCGCA
Source organism: Prosthecobacter sp. (assembly GCF_044232965.1). Taxonomy (GTDB): domain Bacteria; phylum Verrucomicrobiota; class Verrucomicrobiia; order Verrucomicrobiales; family Verrucomicrobiaceae; genus Prosthecobacter. The sequence continues at coordinate 3,221 of NZ_JBIIKX010000079.1, read as the reverse complement.
CGCTCCCAGACAAAACCACCCGCACCATCCACCGCGTCGATCTTCGCGAAAACGGCGACGTGCTGGAGCTCGAATTCGAAGGCGACGGCTTTCTCTACAAAATGGTGCGACTCATCGTCGGCAGTCTCCTTCATGTGGCGCGTGGTCGTGAGCCCAAAGAATGGTTCGCCAGCCTGCTCAGCGATCCCACAGGGCCGCAGAGCAACCAAACCGCCCCCGCCTGCGGTTTGTATTTGGTGCGGGTGAACTACGGATCCTGATTTTTTTCAGGAATTGTCAGTTGAGGTGTAACCTCACGGACGGCTTCTGGATGTAGGTGGGTGAACCACATTGTGTGGGAACGATTGTCCGCCGCCCATGAAGACACCTGCCTTCTCGATGTTCTGCATCTTCATCGCATCCCTGCTGGGTGCTGTGGGACAGTTTCTCTACAAATCGGGTGCCGGGCTAGCCACCGGAGGTCTTGCCAGCCATTTGATGAACCCCCGCCTGCTGGGTGGCATGGTGTGCTATGTGGGTGTGATGGTGCTTTTCATCACGGCCTTCAAACGCGGCGGTGAGCTCTCCGTCTTGTATCCGATTTACGCTTCGACTTTCATCTTCGCTGCCTTCGGCGCCTGGATGCTCTACAAAGAGCCGATCAGCACTGTCAACGTGGCCGGCATGGGTCTGTTGGTGGCGGGCATGTTCCTCATGGGATGGAAACCATCATGAAACCCCTCGATTACACCCCTGAACGGCGTCCTCTCGCCGCCCGCAACTGGAGCGCCTCTCATGGCGCGGCGCAATGGCTTGCCGCACGTGGCGTGACGCCGAATTCGATCTCCGTAGGCGGCTTCGTCGCCAGCCTCGGCGCGGGTGCCGCGCTGGCCTTCAGCAGTGAGAGTAAACAGCCTGCGCTGTGGCTCGTCATCGGATGCGCACTGATTCTCGTGCGTGGAATGTGCAACATGCTCGATGGCATGGTGGCTGTTTCAACGGGCAAGGCTTCGCGGGGTGGCGAACTCTTCAACGAAGTGCCGGACCGCCTCTCAGATGCTGTGACGCTGGTCGGCGCGGGGTACGCGTTCGGAAGTGTCTCCGAACTCGGCTACATCGCCGCCGTGGCCGCCGTATTCACGGCTTATGTGCGTGTGCAGGGTTGTGCGCTGGGCATCAGCGCTGACTTCGGTGGTCCCATGGCCAAAACACACCGCATGTTTGTCATTGTCGGTGCGGCGCTCTACACGGCATTCGTTCCCGCACCGTTGCAGCCAGTGCTGGCAGGTGCCCGCCATGCGGGCATGCTGGCAATTGCCTTGTCCATTGTCATCGCAGGATGCTTCGCAACATCACTGCGCCGCCTGATCAAGTGCCATAAACTGCTAGGGAACAAATCATGAATGCCGTGACAGCAGAACGATTCTTCGGCTATGAGCACGCCTTCGCTCATCCTGTGACGCGTGGCATCGTCATCTTTCTGGCGTCAGCGCTTGTGTTGACTCCCATGATCTTCATGGGGCTTCGCCGGACAATTCAGATCGCCGAGTCGACCTTCGCCGAGTTGTGGGCACGCTGGCGCTCCTGGATATGGATTAGCATGGCACTGATCGTGCCTATCCTGCTCGGCGCGGCATGGGTGATCGCAGGCGTGTTCACACTGAGCCTGCTCTGCTATCGCGAGTATGCTCGCGCCACCGGCATCTTCCGCGAGAAAATGATCAGCCTCTCCGTCGTGATTGGTATTGGTCTGATATCATTTGCGGTCATCGACAACTATCCGCGTCTTTTCTTTGCCACTCCCGTGCTTGGCATCGGCCTGATTGCGATAGTGACGATTCCTCAGGACTGTCCCAAAGGATTCATTCAACGCGTGGCACTGGGTATGATGGGGTATCTCTTTTTTGGCTTCTCGTTCGGTTATCTTGGCTTGATGACCTCCGATCCGCTCTATCGACCGCTGATGCTACTGTTGTTTGTAGCCGTCGAGTTGAACGATGTTTTTGCTTATTGTTCCGGAAGATTCTTTGGTGGTAAAAAGCTTTTGCCCAGCACGAGCCCCGGAAAAACGGTCTCCGGTGCTCTCGGTGCCGTTGTTTTGACAACCGGCATGATTGTTATAGTCGGCCATTTCTTCATGTTCCCCGGCACACCTATGGATCGCTGGCCGATGCTCCTCATTCTCGGCACAGGGATTAGCGTGTTCGGCCAGTTTGGCGATCTGCTGCTTTCCTCCATCAAACGCGACATTGGCATCAAGGATCTCGGCCATCTGCTGCCGGGCCATGGCGGGCTGCTCGACCGCTTTGACAGCCTTGTGATCATCACGCCGCTTTACTATCATTTTCTCTCACTTGTTCTCGGCCCGCTCGGCCATGGTCAGGCTGAGCGCATCATCTCGGGAGGCTCCCTGCCATGAATGACTGGACCCTCGATCCGGCGCACGACCGCGACCTGCTCGGCATTGAACGCCATCGCAGCCTCGTGCGCGAAAACGGGCTTGCCAGCAGCGTGCTGCGCTTTGTCATGTGGTCACTGTTGCGTCCGGCTTTAAATATCTGGCACCGGCCTCGCATTAATGGACGCGAGCATCTTCCAAAATCTCGTCCCTTCATTCTGGTTTCCAACCACACCAGCCACCTTGATGGCATCCTGCTCGCCTCGTTGCTGCCGACGAGCTGGCGCGACCACGTCTTCCCTGTTGCGGCGTCCGACACGTTTTTTGAGAAACGGTCGGCGGCTGCCTTCGCCGCTCGATTCCTCAATGCCCTGGCCATTCGCCGCCGCGGCGCGCACAACCATGACCTCGAGGAAATGCGCAAGCGCCTTACCCGGGACAAGGAAGTTTTTATCATTTTCCCCGAAGGCACCCGTAGTCGCACAGGCGAAATGTCAGCCTTTCGCAGTGGAATCGGCCGTCTCGTCGCGAAAACCAGTGTTCCAGTAGTTCCATGCTATCTTGAAGGCTGTTTCCGTGCATGGCCTCCCGGCAGGCACTTCAGCAAACCTCTGAGCGTCGGTATCTCGATCGGCCCGCCCATGACCTTTGAAGATTGTTCCGATGATCGTGCCGGCTGGGACAGCATCGCGAAGCGCTTGCAAGCAGCCGTCGTGGACTTAGCAGCCTGTTGAAAAACCTCTCCTCCTGGGTGATGAGAACAACCCTGCATGTTTGAGCAACGCCAAACCAAGCAACGCCAGCAGGAACTCTGGATAGTCGCCGGAGAACTTCCCGCAGCCAC
>NZ_JBIIKX010000021.1:0-88557 GCF_044232965.1 Prosthecobacter sp. | reverse complement strand
CGCCGGGATTGGAATCAAGGCAAAGCTGGATAGACGAAGGCGACGGCGACAACTCCACGTTGCCGCCGCCGGGATTGGAATCAAGGCAAAGCAAGAGAAGTGGTAACGAGAGAAGTGGTCCAACGTTGCCGCCGCCGGGATTGGAATCAAGGCAAAGCCGTGGCATGGTGTGAGGCTGGACGCGGCAAACGTTGCCGCCGCCGGGATTGGAATCAAGGCAAAGCAGAAAATACCGACGGGACTCTGTTGAAGTCACGTTGCCGCCGCCGGGATTGGAATCAAGGCAAAGCTGGCGCAATCGGCGGCGCTGCCGAAACGCTACGTTGCCGCCGCCGGGATTGGAATCAAGGCAAAGCATCACCGGCATGACACCGCTGCAATGGCAGACGTTGCCGCCGCCGGGATTGGAATCAAGGCAAAGCTCTAAAAGGGTGTTGAGTGTGTGGGTTTGAACGTTGCCGCCGCCGGGATTGGAATCAAGGCAAAGCAGAGACCAAACAACAACTGAAAACAATATGACGTTGCCGCCGCCGGGATTGGAATCAAGGCAAAGCTGGAGTCTCGAACGTCGCGAGCACAGTCGTACGTTGCCGCCGCCGGGATTGGAATCAAGGCAAAGCTGTTGGGCTGGTCTGCTGAGGATGTCATAGACGTTGCCGCCGCCGGGATTGGAATCAAGGCGATATCTAAACAATGAAAGAGGTTCAAGCGTCGCGCAGTTTGCCCCGAAGGGGTGGGTGGGCGGGAGTTGGCGGAAGGAAAAAGCCCGGTCGGAGGACCGTCCCCGGCGCATCCAGCGTGGGCTTCCTTACCAATCCACATCCTGCCCGATCTTCTGGTCGGGAAAAGATGCCAGGCATGATGCACACCTCAAGGAGAGGCTCTTTGCAAGCGCCTGGGCGGTTCCAAACCGCCCTTCCTTGGGTCCCGGAGCAGCACCGCCAGAGCTGAGGAAGGCGCGAGAGATCTGATCCCAATCCTCTTGCGTCTTCTTGAACTCTCGCGGTGCGTCCTCAAGGAGAGGCGCTTTGCAAGCGCCTAGGCGGGATGTCTCTGGCAGCCGGTCGGCAGTGGCCCGCCGTCGCCGTGAAGTGACCTGAATCAGCGATTGATTCCAGGCGGCGGGAAAGCACTATGCAGCTCCCCAAGTGACCGCTTCTCCTGACAAAAACCTGCGCATCGCCATCACCGGATCGTTGGTGGTGCATGCGCTGCTGTTTTTGCTGCTGGCGTGGATGTTTGCCGGTGATGCCGCCCGCAAGCTGTGGCAGCAGGCCGTCACGCCGCCGAAGGAGAAGGAGGTGATGCTGCTGTTTCCCGAGCAGCTCATTCCGGAGCCGGTGATGCTGCCCCCTGCCCCGCCACCGCCGCCGAAGAAGGAAGTGTACATCCGCACTTCCCAGAACGAGACCGCGGCCACAGCGCCCAAGAATGCCCCCTTCATCTCCGACCGCAACACCACGGCCTCTACGGTCAAGGCACCCGCGCCAGACGCCACCGCGCCCATGCCCAGCATGGACGGCCTGAAGCTGCCCACCAAGGACATGGCCGACCGTGATCACAAGGATGGCGAACTCAAGGACGATGCCCGTGCCAAGACACCGGCGGGCCAGGTGGCGATGCTGCAACCTCAGCCGCCGACGCCCCCTTCCCCGCCTACGATCTTGAAGCCGAAGGACGCCGCTCCGCCACCAGCGCCGGTCGAGCCTCCGCCGCAAAACGTCGCCAAGGTCGTGCCGGAATCCACCCCGCTGACCAAGATGATGGAGGAGGCGGACAAGGCGCTCGCCAGCGTGGACAAAAACCGCCTCACCATTGAGATGAAAAAGGCGGAGCGAGCCGAAGAAGCGCCACCGATGCCGCAGATGAAGGTGCCGCAGACGCCTCCGTCGCGTGAGATCGCCCAGACGCCCCCGGAAACCCCTGAACAACCCATTCCCAAGGCCATCCCCGTGATGGAGGCGGAACCCGTCACCCGCACCACGCCGAATCAGGCTCCGGACTCCTTCGTGCCCTTCACACGCATGCAGCAGACGAAGGGCACGATCTCCAACCGTGGCAGCCAAGTGTCCGTGGACGCCGAGGAATCCCCCAAGGGCCGCTACATCCGCCAGGTCACCGGCCAGGTGGAAAAGAAATGGCACATCTACCGCCTGCTCCGCCGCGATGGCGTGACCTACGGCAGCCTGGAGGTCGTCTTTTACGTCAACAAAAAGGGCAAGGTCGAGGATCTGCGGGTGGTCAATGACAAGGAGTCCAACCCCGTGCTCACCGGTTTCACCATCCAGGCCATTCGTGACGCTCAAATCCCGCCAATCCCCAAAGATGTCCTGCCCTCGCTCCCGATGAACGACCAGGAGCGCCTCAAAGTTGAATACAATGTCCTCATTTACTGACCTCCTCCTGCCTGCTTCGCCTCTGCTCGCCATCACTGGACCCGCCAATCCTTCTGGCATCCAGCTCGTGTGGGACTTCCTCGCCACCGGCGGCTTCGTCATGGCTCTGCTCGTCCTTTGCTCCATGGCCGCCATCACCGCCTCCATCCTCGCCTGGCTGCAATTGCGCGCGCACGTCATCATGCCCAACGCCGTCGTCAGCCAGCTCCGCTCCATTCCCAACTACGCGTTGAAGGGCGACATCCGCCCCTTGCAGGACTTTCTGGAGCGCGATGGCTCCATGCTCTCCCGCCTCGGCTCCATGGCCATCAGCGGTGCATTCACCAGCAAGCAGGAATGCCACGCCGCCTGCGACATCAAGGCCCGCGAGGAAATTCACAACCTGGAGCGCGGCATCCCGCTGCTGGAGGTCATGGTCACCGTCGCTCCTCTGCTCGGCCTGCTCGGCACCACTGCGGGCCTCGTCGGCATGTTCTCCGCCTTCGGCACTGGCGGTGATGGCGGGCCCGACACCGCCGCCATCGCCCACGAGATCGGCGTCGCGCTGCGCTGCACCATCGCCGGACTCTTCGTCGCCGTGCCCTCCGTGCTCATGCACACCTACTTCGTGCGCCGGCTCGATGCCCTCGCCGTGCGCATCGAGTCCGTCATGCAGGAGACCATCCAGCACTTCTACCAGCACTTCGAGGTGCAGCGTCCCGCCGCCTGATTCACCGCCCGCCTTCTCATGAATCTGCGTCCCCGCCGCCGCCCGGTGCCCACCATTCCCATCGTGTCGCTCATCGACATCATGGTCATCCTGCTCATCTTTTTCGTCGCCACCACCACCTTCAAAAAAGACAAGACGCAGGTCAAAATCACCCTGCCCGAGTCCAAGTCCCTCGGTGGCAGCTCCGAATCCCCTGAGGCCCGTGTCGCGATCAGCATCACCAAGGAGCAGAAAATCTTTCTCGACGGCCAGCCCGTTGAACTCGACAAACTCGCCATCGCCATCACCTCCCTCAAGGAAGCCAAGCCCGGCATGAAGCTCGAACTGGAGGCCGACACCACCGCCGCTCTCGGCATCCTCGTCAAAGTCTGGGACGCCCTCCGCGAGGCAGGCTTCAGCATCAACGACGTCCCCGCCCGGATTCAGAGGGCGAATTGAGCCACCTGGCGTTTCCGCAGCCCCGCTTGGAGGGAGGTGCTGATTACCGATGGTCATCAACATCAGCCTCGATAGGCAACTAGCTCTCACCTCGGCAATTGATTCGGCGCGGGCACCTTGCCGGTCACGATGTCCACCCTGGCACCGGGTTTGATCCACCGACACAAATCGATGATGTCTGCGGAGGCCATGCGGATGCAGCCCCAGGAGGCGGGCGTCTCCAGCTTTCCCTCGGCAGGCGTGCCGTGGATGTAAATCGAGCGTTGCAGGGTTTGGGAGTTGCCTTTCTCCCGGCCTTTTAAAATGAGCACCCGTGTCACGATGGGATCGCGCCCCGGCGCGTTCACCGGCACGATCTCCCCGGTCGGCTGGCGGGCTTTCAGCCGTGAACCGGTCGGCAGCCCCTCCCCCACGATTTTCACGACCTCCAACTGCCCCAGTGGCGTCCGGCCAGAGCCCGGCTTGTCGCCCAGACCGAACTTCGATGTGCTCACGGGGTACATTTTCCTCGGCTTCTGCCAGTCAAAGGTGACCATCTTCTGCTGCGCCACGCCAATCACGAGCCGTTGCGGCGCATCCTGCTCAGACTTGAGGACCGCCACGCTAGCCACTTCCTGAGACATGCGATGCCCGCAGGCGGCCAGCGAGAGCGCCAGCAGCGGCATGCACAGGCTTTGAATCCAAGATCTCATGGTGGATGACTGCGAAATTAACCATGATTACGCCCCCACCAGCCTCAGGGTCCGCTTTTCCTTCGCGCTTTGGAAAGCGGTATCGACGATCTGCTGGCCCACGCGTGAAATATCGAGACGCAGCGGGCCGATCAAAGGCGCGCCGGTTTCGAGGTGGTGAATGACGTGCTCGACCGGGTTGCGGTTCGGCGCTTTCACCTCGTCCACCGGCACCTCGAAGCCCTCGGGCCGGGCACGGGTCTGCACGCGGATGGTTTTCTCGTAGTCGTAGCAGGAGATGGTGCCGTCGGTGCCCTTGAGAACGAACCCGCATTTCGGCTGTGGCTGAAAGGTCCAGGGATCGGTGAAGGTGCCCCAGCGCGTCTCGCTTTTGCTCAAACCGAAGCTGTAACGGATCACGGCCACCGCATGCTCATCCACCTCCAGCCCGGCGGGCTCGTCCCAGACGCCGGTGACTTCGAGGGGGCTCTTGCCGCCGAGATGCCAGGTGCCCAGCGTGGTGCCGTAGCCCATGTAATCCAGCAGCGATCCCCCGCCCTGCTTGGCGCTGTAAAACCAGCTCGCGGCCTTGTCGGCGGCGCTGGGTTCTTTCTCGATCTTGTCCGCGCCGTGGTACAGCGGCCCGCGATTGCCGCCGTGGTGATGAAACTCGCGCACCTCGCCGATCATGCCTTCCTGGATCAAACGATGCGCCGTCTGCTGCCCGGCGTCCCAGACGAGCGGCCAGTTCACGGTCAGCAGCTTTCCATTTGGCTGCATCGCCGCGATCATCGCATCCGCCTCGGCCAGCGACCCCGCAAACGGCTTCTCCATGATGATGTGCGTGCCGTAAGGGGCGATTTTTTCCACCCACTCGCCATGCTTCGATGCCGCCGGGCAAAGAATCACGATGTCCGGCTTGGTCTGCTCCATGCAGGCCCGGTAGTCGGTGAACACCTGCTCCTGCGTGAGACCAAAGTTCCGTGCCGCATCCACCAGACGCTCCGGCTGCTCATCGCTGATGCCCACGATCTCAGCGTTGGCATGCTGCGAGGTCTGCCGCAGCAGGTCGCCCATGTGAAAGTGATCGAAGTTGATGCCCGCCACGCGCCATTTTTTGCTCATAAGGAAGCGCATCGAAGCCGAAGCGAAGGCGGATGACAATCCAAATCCCATTCACCCGGGAAGTGGTCTCTCCAAGCACATGGCGAGGGAGCGGGGCTGCGAAGTTTACCAGGCCACACGGAAGCCTGCGATCAGGGTATGGCTTTGGTAGTTGCGGCGGAACAGCTCCGCCTGGTAGGCGAAGTAGATGGCATAGCGGCTCCAGGCGACATTGAGGCCCGCAGTGACGAGGGCGCTGTCACGTCCGGTTTCGGGACCATGCACGGTAAAAGGGTTGCCCGCACCGTTGGCGAACTGAGATGTCATGGGGAGCCGGGTGTCTTGAAACTCATGCTGCCAGTGCAGGCTGAGAGATGGGGTGACTCTGGCATCACCGCAAAGGGTGGTGTAGGCGGCACGCAGGCCGATACGTGAACGCAGGGAGTCCTGATGCTGTGAGGGAAAGCGCAGGGGCTGCAAGGAGCCGGTTTCTTCGAAGCTGTCGATGTTCACAGCCGTGTAGCGCAGGGAGGCCATGGGGGTGAAGGTCCATTGATTCACATAGAGGTCGTAACCAGTGCCGAGATACATGTCGAAACTGGTGCTGTTGGGGCTGCCCTGGGCCGTGCCGCCGAGCGCACTGCGCCGGGTGTCATAGCTGTTGTAGCTGCCGCCGACCAAAAACTCGGTGTAAAAGGCACCGCTTAGATACATGGCGTACACGGCTGCGCGCATGCCGTCGGCAGTGAGTGAACCGCCTTCCGTGAGATCGCTGCTGGATCGTGCGTAGCCAAGGGTAGCTCCAAGGACCCAATGCTCGTCCAAGCGCACATCGCCACCGATGGTGGTGCCGACAGATTGCACGTCGAAGCCATTGGCGTTGGAGGTATCTCCGAGGCTGGCGTATTGGCCGGTCGCGTTGGCAAAGAACCTGTATTGGATATCATCGGTCGAAATGGAATGGGAGAGCCTACTGCCAAGGATGACTTCTTTGCCGCTGCCGGAGTACTGGGAATGGCTCCAGCCCGAGTTGCGGATGGAGGCAAGGCGCTGCTGCACGCTGAGTATTTCGGTGTCGAGCTGGGCAAAGGCGATGCTGTAGATCGCGGTCAGCTCTTCCGGGGCGATTCTTTCGAGCTCCTGCGGGACGGCGTTGATGTTGAGATTGTTGAGATAGGCGAGCACCGCAGACTGACGCACATCGGTCAAAGCGCTGTCCAGCGCGCCAGCCGTGGCGGTTTGATTCGGCGTGAGCTGCATGAGGCTCAGGGCGTTTTCCAAACTATTCTGCACGGCATTCACGAACACAGCGGTCGGGGTGTACACGACGACGAGCTTCACCAATGTGCCTGGACCGGCGAAGGGATTGACCACCGTGCCGAACTGACCTGTGACGCTGCCTGCGTTGATGATGTCAAAGCTGTCTCCCAAGATCGGGCGTGCTCCGCCGGGCATGGCGATTTGCAAGGTGCCGCCGAGGCTGGCCGCTCCAGTGATGAGCAACTGATCATGGTTGGTCGGGGTCACAAGCTGGGTAACGAGCAGGCCACTGCCGCCCTGGGTGTAAGTGCCGGTGATGGTGAGCGCTCCCACGGCAGCACCAGGATTGACGGTGCCAAAGTTAGTCACAGCGCCCGTGATGCTGCCACTGCCGCCGAGATTGCTCCCGAGCAGGACATTTACCGTTGGTGAAACGAGGGAGCCGGACACAAAGAGCGTGCTGCCTGAGGCGGTCGTGGTGGTGCCGGTGGCGGTGAAGACGCTGCCGGTGCCGATATTGAGCGTGCCAGCATTGATGTTAGCAGGACCGGTGACATTGACCGCGCCGGTGACGCCCAGGGTGCCTGTGCCAGCCTTGGTCAGACTGCCGGCGCTGCTGACCGCGCCAGTGAAAAGTGCCCCGGCAGTGTTGCTCACCGTCACCCGAGGTGCCGCGCCTGTGAGTGACAGACCGCTGGAGATCGTGAGCAGCCCTGCACCGCTGCTGACGGTGATGGAGGGGTCGCCGGCAATGGTCAGTGTGTTGGCTCCAGCGATGGTAACGGGTGCCGTGTCATTGATCCTGAGAGTGTTGATCGTGAAATCGGCCCCGAGTGTGGTGCTCTGGTTTACCGCGCCTGTGGCGGAAAAGGTGATGTTATCCGCCACAGTGGGGATGAGCCCTGACGCAGTGCCTGCCAAGTCGCTGGCCCAGTTTCCAACCGTGGTCCAAAGCCCGCTTGTTGCGCCCAGCCAATGCGTCGGCCCACCCACCAGAAGCGGCACGATCGTGATGGTGTTGCTGTCCAGCGTCACCGCACCATTGATAGCCAGCGCACGCCCGTTCAAGCTGGCGCCGGTGTTCAGGGTGATGGATGTGTTCGCCATGATCGTCCCTGAGAGAGCTGAGTTCACCCCGAGAGTGGCAGAACTGCCGACCTGCCAGAAAATGTTCCCCGCCTGGGCACCATTGATCAAATTCACCGAACTACCGACCGAGGTGATGAGCGTGGAGCCTGCTTGAAAAATCCAGACCGCATTCGGATTGCCCAGCGCATCGAGCGTCAGGATGCCCGTGATCCCAAAGGAACTGGTGTCCGTGTGTACGCCGGGTGCCAAGGTAAGTCCGCCGAGATCAAAAATCGGCGCATAGGTGATCGTCGGCAGCCGACCTGCGGCGTCATTGTAAGCCGTGAGCAGATCGCCTTTCCCAACCAAGGTGACGGCATCCCCCCCATGATTGGTCCCAGTCAGCGTTACTGTGCCAAAGCCCGTGATGGTGGAGGTTGGCAAATATCCCACATCTCCAATGATGGTGGTGGGCCCCGTGTTGGTAATCCCCGAGCCTGCTAGAACACCGAAGTTAGAGGCCTGTCCCAGTAAGACCGGCGCTTCAGCGCCCGAGAGTTGGGACTCGGTGAGTGCTGCGGCAATGAGGATGAATAACCGGGGGCTTCGCGTTATGATTTTCAGCAAAGACTTGAGGGCGCTGAGGATATTCATAGGTCAGACATGGGAGTTGTGGCTTGCTATCCATGACCCCTACTCGTGCCGAGGTTTTACTGTCCATGGGGTCAATACCCCAAATGCTTTGCTCGGCAGAGGAATCACCGAGAGAGATTGACGTGGAAGTGATCCCTGCCCCTTTCCTGCCGACCCATTCCTGTCAGTTAGCGATGCCGACGACGACGAAAAGTCAGGCTCATGAGGCCGAGCATCAGCAGGATGACACGCGAAGGCTCAGGAACGACGACGATGCCAATCACGCCGTGGCTGGCGAACAGGCTCGTATCCCAAGACCAGAGGAGGTTGAAGGAGGCAAGATCAGGCAGGCTCAGTTGTGCGGCGCTCAAACCAGTGATGCTGCTCCAGTCCAGAAGGTCGAACACGTCATGGAAGGCAGGTGTGTAACCGTTGGCAAAGCTCACACCCAGGCCGCCTGCAGCCACTGCACTGAAGTCGAGTGTGCCTGCGCCACTGCTGTTAAAGAGGAGACGGTCATTGCCGCCATCAGTGTAGGCACCGGTGGCGGTGAGGATGAATCCGACGGCGTCATAAGTGACAGTGTAGCCATGCGTGCCATTGGTGCCGAGCTGAAAGGCGGCGGTGCTCGTGCTGGCGAAGGTCACATCGCCGTTGACGGGCGTGAAGGTCAGCGTGCCCATACCGTTGTTGGCGCCTGGCGTTCCAGGAGCCAACAAACCGCCAAGGATGACGCTGTTGGCTCCCGTCGGCGAGATCGAGCCCGTGCCGCCCAACGTCGTTCCCGCGCTTGTGGAAACGGAGCCGGTGCCTGCGGTGCCGTTGACGATGAGCGAGCCCCCTGTGACGAGGGTCGCTCCGGTGTAAGTGTTGGCGACGCTGAAAATCAGCGTGCCTGCGCCTGTCTTGGTCAGGCTCTTGCCAGTACCTGAGACGGGACCGGTGAGGGTCAAGTTCTCCGCAGCATTGGGCACCGGGACAATAAGGTTGTTGTTCAGGCCAATCGTATTGTTGTCCAGGGCAACTGCCGCATTCACTGCAAGCACCCGGCCATCCACCGTTGCGCCCGTATTCAGCGTGATGGACTGGGAAGCCATGATGCTCCCCACGAAGTTCGTGTTCGTGCCAAGCGTCGCCGAACTGCCGACCTGCCAAAAGACATTGCTCGCTTGAGCGCCGCCGATCAGGGATACCATGCTGCTAGACCCGGTAATGAGTGTGGAGCCTGTCTGAAAAATCCAGACGGCATTCGGATCACCCATGGCATCAAGTGTCAGGGTGCCCGTGATCCCAAAGGAACTGGTGTCTGTGTGTACGCCGGGTGCCAGGGTAAGTCCGCCGAGATCAAAAATCGGCGCATAGATGATCATTGGGAGCCGGCCTGCGGCATCATTGAAAGCCGAGAGCAAATCGTCTTTCGCAGCCAGAGTAATGGCATCTCCTGCATGATTGGTCCCGGTCAATGTAACCGTGCCAAAGCCCGTGATGGTGGCGGTCGGCAAAGATCCCACATCTCCAATGATGGTGGTTGGCCCCGTGTTGGTAATCCCAGAGCCCGCAAGTACACCGAAGTTAGAGGCCTGCCCAAGTATAACAGGTGTTTCAGCGCCCGAGAGCTGGGACTCGGTGAGTGCTGCGGCAATGAGGATGAATAACCGGGGGCTTCGCGTTATGATTTTCAGCAAAGACTTGAGGGCGATGAGGATATTCATAGGTCAGACATGGGAGTTCTGGCTTGCTATCCGTGACCCTTACCCGTGCCGAGGTTTTACTTTCCATGGGGTCAATACCCCGAATGCACTCCCCGCGCCGCACGAGGGTATGCGTGGTGCTGCCACACCTTCTGGCTCGATTGCCTTCGCATTGGTATCAGCCCGCCAGTACGAACTTCCCTAACGAACCCCAAATCCCCCTTGCCACGCTCCTGCCCGCGTCTTTCATCCACGCATGGCCGCCAACGAACTCCGCGACACGCCCGGACGCTTGTTGCTCGGCTGGGCGCTGCTGCTGAGCTGCCTCGTCCTTCTGGCCTGGCGCATCCACCTCCACCCGGCGGACTACGAGTGGACCGAATACCCTACCGCACTCGGCGACATGAAATACTACAATGCGCTCGGTAAAGAAGACCGCTACGAGCCGAGCCTGCGCTTCCCTGGCCAGGAGAAAGGCTTGTACCGCCGCATGGTCGATCCCGTCGTGTTCGACGACTCCACCATGCTCAAGCTTTCACTCGACGCCACCGGCAGGCACCTCGTTTACCAACGGGCGCAGGACTGGGGAGACGCGAAAGCGCCCGTTTACCTCAAAAGCGGCGAGAATCGCTACATCGAGTTCGGGGCGCGGAAATTCTACCCGCCATACGTTCCCGTCAGTCAGTGATTGAGAGCAAAAAAACGGCTCACAGAATGCTCTTGGCACCCCCGCAAATCTCCCTTTACTCGCGCCCCCGAACCTCCCTCTCCCTCATGCCCATCGCCCGTGCCCTGCTCTCTGTTTCCGACAAATCCGGCCTTCTTGACTTCGCCAAAGGCCTGGCGGCGCTCGGGGTGGAGCTGCTTTCCACCGGTGGCACGTCGAAGCATCTCAAGGACGGCGGCCTGAAGGTCACCGACGTCTCCGAGCACACCGGCTTCCCGGAGATGTTCGACGGTCGCGTCAAAACCCTGCATCCGAAGGTTCACGGCGGCCTGCTTCAGCGCCGCGACAACGAGGAGGACAAGCGCAACGCCAAGAAGCACGACATCCCCGTCATCGACCTCGTCGTGGTCAATCTCTACCCCTTTGAGCAGACCGTTGCCAAAAAGGACGTCACGCTCGAAGAAGCCATCGAAAACATCGACATCGGTGGCCCGTCCATGCTCCGCTCGGCAGCCAAAAACCACCGCTGGGTCACCGTCATCACCGATCCGGCGGATTATCCGGTGGTTCTGGCCGAGATGAAGGAAAACGCCGGTGACACCACTCTAGGCACCCGCGAACGCCTCGCCTGCAAAGTCTTCCAGCGCACCGGCAGCTACGACTCCGCCATCGCCGCCTACCTGAACAAGGAGCAGACCACGCAGAAGACCTTCAATCTCTCCCTTCCCCTCTACTCCGAGCTGCGTTACGGCGACAACCCGCACCAGAAGACCTCGCTCTACGGCAACTTTGGCGACTACTTCGTCAAACTGCATGGCAAAGAGCTCAGCTACACCAATGTCCTCGACATCCACGCCGCCGCCGAGATCGCACTGGAGTTCCGTCGCCCAACTGTCGCCATCTTGAAGCACACCAATCCCTGTGGCGTCGGCTGCGCGGATGAGGACCTGCGCGAAGCCTGGCAGAAAGCCTTCGAGACCGACAAGCAGGCCCCCTTTGGCGGCGTCATCGTCGTGAACCGCAGCATGACGCTCGGCCTCGCCCGCATCATCTCCGAGATCTTCACCGATGTGATCATCGCCCCAGACTTCGATGCGGATGCGCGTGCGCTGTTGCAGAAGAAAAAGAACCTGCGCCTCATCCAGATGCTCCCGAGCGTCGCCGAAGCCCTCGCCGAGCCAATCATCCGTTCCGCCCCTGGAGGCGTCATGGTCATGGACAGCGATTTCCGCGCCCTCGGCCTCGACGACCTCGAAACGAAAGTGAAGACCGTCCGCCCGCCGACCCGCGACGAACTCGAAGCCATGCGCTTCGGCTGGCGTGTCGTGAAGCACGTCAAATCCAACGCCATCGTCTTTGCCACGCATGATCGCACCCTCGCCATCGGCGCTGGTCAGATGAGCCGCGTCGATTCCTGCCGGATCGCCATTTGGAAGGCCAAGGAAGCCGGACTCAGCCTTAAAGGCAGCATCGTCGCCTCCGACGCCATGTTCCCCTTCCCCGACGGCCTCATCGCCGCCGCCGAAGCCGGTGCCACCGCCGCCATCCAGCCCGGCGGCTCCGTGAAGGACGAAGAAGTCATCGCCGCCGCCAATGAGCACAAGATGGCCATGGTCTTCACCGGCGTACGGCATTTCCTGCATTAAAGCCAGACTCGGAGAGTCGCTTCGCTCCGGAGACATGGAGGCTAAGAGATCATCTCCCAGTCATCAGTCTCAACTCAGACACCGCCGGAAAAAGTCCACTGTCAGGCCCAGCGCCTGCCGCGCCAGTTCAGCGTCATAGCGCAGGCCTTCATCACGAAGAAAGGCGTGCGCGGCGTTGAACTCATGCCAGGTGAACTTTACTCCGGCGGCGGTGAGCGTTTGATAAATCAACGCGCGTCCCTCGGCGGGCACATGCGGATCCTGACGGCCGAAGACGAGCATCAGCTCACCGGTGATCTCCGCCGCACGCGCCAGCGAATCATCGTTCATGCCCGCGCCGAGGCTGCGCTTGTGCAGATCAGTGGGATAAAAGCACGCTGCTGCCACCACGTCCGGTTGCAGTGCGGCGCGATAGGTCAGATGCCCGCCGATGCAGGGACCAAAGGAACCGAACCGGCCCGTGCAGGCCGCGTGGTTCTTCAAATAGTCCAGCACCGCGCGATTGTCCGCATCATAGCCCGCCACCGGCTTTTCCGTCTTCAAGCGATTGCCCACATCCGAGCCTGCTTGGTCGTAACCCAGCACTGTTCCTGCTGGCAGATACTCGTGGTAGATCTCCGGCAGCGCCACGATGAAACCATGTCCTGCCAGCGCGGCTGCGGTGCGACAGATCGGTGCCGTGAGTTGAAAAATTTCCGAATGAAACAGCAGGCCGGGAAAACGACCCTCCGCCGCAGGCCTTAGCACCAGCGTGCGCATCGGGCCGGACGGCGTGGAAAGTTCGACGATTTCAGGTTCGCGGAGAGTCATGGGCAGGAAGAGTTCGGCAAGGGATGTGCTCCATGCTAGCACGCCTCCATCTTTCGGCCATCCGTCATCACTGCTTCGTTATCTTCCTTGTCTCCTGTTCCAATCCGGAAATCTTCACAGAAGACAACGAAGAAAACAGAGCCCCGGCCTCCTGCACTAACATCGCAAACAATCCATTCTCCGTGGCAGGCTGCTGCGAAGGATGAACGGACAACCATCAGAAACCTCCCTGACCGAGCCGGAGGCGTACTCACGTCCGCCGCCACGGGCAGCCTGGTTAGAGGAAACATTTGACCCGCCCTGCGGGAATCGGGTAAATCTTGCCGTGTGTAGGAACAAACTCACCCAAGCATCCTGGCATGAACACAACGCACTCCGTCAAAGGCCTGATCCCGGCGCTCCTGTTGCTTCTATCAACCACCAGCGAGGCCGTGGAGGTGAAGCTGGAGTTCCTGCCGCAGGATGCCATGCCCAAAATGGGCGGCTATCGCCCTCAAAAAGCGCCCACCTTCGCGCTGCAACCGGCTTCCATCAGCCAAACGCCGCCGAACATCGCGGATGCCGAGTTTGGTGAGATCAAGCTGGGCCCAGCGGACAGCCAGCGGACCTTTGCCTTTGTCATCGACCGGCCGGAGAGCGACAAGCCGCGCCTGTTTGTGGACAGCAATGCCAATGGCGATCTCACCGATGATCCGCCTGCGACATGGGCCATTCGGCGCTACACCCAGCAGGATGGCAGTGTGTCCGTCCAAACCAGCGGCAGTTTCATGCTGGATCTCAAGTGGGGTGAGGAAACGGCCAAGGCCCAGATCAGCGCCTACCGTTTCGACAGCAAGGACCCCAAGCGTCCGCACAACGTCCTGCTCTACTACACGAATTATGCGCGTGTCGGCAGTGTGACCCTGGGCGACAAGACCATTCCAGCGCTGCTCGCGGACGATGATTGCAAAGGGGACTTCAGCGCCCCCACCAGCAGTTTCCGCCTCGACATCAATGGGGATGGCAAATTTTCCTTCCAGGGCGAGCGGTTCTTCGTCAAGAACGCCTTCAACATCGGCGGCACGACTTATGAGATCAGCGGCCTGGCACCCAGCGGCTCTTCGTTTCAAGTCGTCAAATCAAGCCGCACGGTCGCCGAATCCAAACCGCAGGTGGTCCTAACGGCGGGTCAGCAGGCACCGCCCTTCGAGGCCACGACGCTTGCGGGTGAGAAGATCAGCCTGCCTGGCAGCTACAAAGGCAAGGTGGTTCTCCTCGACTTCTGGGCCACCTGGTGCGGGCCTTGCATCGGCGAGCTGCCGAACGTGATCGCCGCTTATGAAAAGCACCATGCCTCCGGTCTGGAGATCCTTGGCATCAGTCTCGACAGCGAAAGCTCCAAGGAGAAACTGCCCGCGTTCATCCAGGAGAAGCATATCCAGTGGCCGCAGGTTTGTGACGGGCTGGGCTGGAAGGCCGCCATCGGCCAGCTTTACAACGTGCATTCCATCCCGGCCACGTTTCTGATTGATGGTGACTCCGGCAAGGTGATCGCCGTGGGCATCCGAGGAGCAGCGCTGGAGCCCGCCATCGCCAAGGCGCTGACGGAAAAGGCGCGCTGAACGCGGGTGCCTTGCTTAGCGCTCCTTCTTCGTGTTCGACGGCGCGTTGAGGAACTTGCGCATGTCGTTGAAGATGCTGTCCGGGCCTTCGTGCTGCTGGGCGTGCGTGTGCATGCCTTCAAACCAAGTCTGAGTGCTCGGTGAGTGCGCCTTGGCCACGGCGAGCAGGAGTTCCAGCGTGATCGGAACTGGCTGGCCGGTGTGAATGGCTGCGGAAAGGGCGAGCTCGGCGGCGCGGTCAAAGACCCACTTCAAATCGGCTCCAGAGAAGCCGTTGGTGGCCTCAATGAGCTCGGCGTTGTCGAAATCGGCGATGGGTTTGTCCTTGGCGAATAGCTCAATGATCTGAGCACGCGCTGGCGCGTCCGGCGGCGGCACAAAGATGGCCTGGTCGAAGCGGCCAGGGCGACGAAAGGCAGGATCGAGTGCCCACGGTTGGTTCGTGGCTCCGATGACGAGGATGCGCTGATTCTCACTGCGGATGCCATCCATCTCGTGGAGGAACTGATTCACGAGATTGCGCATCTGGCTTTCGCGGATCTGGCGGCGGTCCTGGGCCAGGGAGTCGAGATCGTCGAACACCAGCACGCAGGGCGCGTTGGCACGGGCGGTTTCGAAGATCTGATGCAGATTGCGCTCCGTGCTGCCGAAGTAAGGATCGAAAATCTCATGCAGGCCCACGGCGAGGTAGTTGCACGGCACTTCGCCCGCGACCGCGCGCAGCATGAGCGTCTTGCCGCAGCCGGGGGGGCCGTAGATGAGGATGCCGCCGCCGGTTTTGCGACCGTAGGCCTTGTACAAATCAGGAAACTGCAGCGGGTAGGTGATCTTGAGGCGGATCTCCTCCTTCAACTCCTCCATGCCGCCGACATCGGCGAAGGTGACGCGTCCACGCTCAGGATCGCCGGGGGCGTAGAAGGTCTCCGGCCGCCAATCGTAGGGCGGTTCATCGAAGGGATCGTCAAAAAACTCATCTTGATCGTTGCCGGAGGGTGGCGCTTCTTGATTCACCGGCTCAGGCGCGGGAGCAGGCGCTGTCTTGCGCGCATCACGCGCGGTGCGGCCAAGCTCGCGCTCCAGCGCGGGATCGCTCATGGTGCCGTCGATCTGCGCGGCACGGTCAAAATGCTCGATGGCTTTGGTGCGGTCGCCCTCGCTGAGGAAAACACGACTCAGGAGCAGATGAGCCTGCACATTGTCCGGCTCCAGGAACAGCACACGCTCAGCGCGAACGGCGGCACCGGAGGTGTTGCCTTCCATAAACGAAACTTTGGCGATGCCGAGTTGCGCGTCAGTCTGCTCCGGGTCTTGCTCCAGAGCACGGGTGAAGATCTCCCGCGCCTCGTCCAAATGCAGCTCCTCCAGGCAGGCACGGCCGTAAAGTAGCAGCAGCGACAGGTTATTCGGCGACTGGTTGAGGGCGTCGCGAAGGGCGGAGGAGTTTGGCATGGGTGATTTAAAGCTCAGACAGCCACAAGCACTGTTCTGATGAGATTTAAGACCGCACGGCCCATGCCGCCAATGATTTCTTGGCGCACAGCCCCTTCTTCAGGTTGGCCGAATGCCTGAGATTTAATGCTTTGGCACCAGTTTCTTCAAGTCATCAGGCAGCCAGGCACGGAGCATCGGGCCGGTGGTGGCAGTGGTGAGCAGGCACATGATGATGAACATGGTGAAGAGCTTGTCATTCAGCAGGCCGAGATCTTTGCCCACGCTGATAGCGATGAGGCCCATGAGGGCGCGGGTGTTCATCAATGCGCCGATGGAAAGTCCCTCACGCCAGCTTGACCCGGCCCAGCGTGCGCCAAGTGTGCAGCCGCCGAGTTTGCCGATGATCGCCACGAGGGAGACAAGCGCGCAGCCGATCCACGCAGTGGCGTTGTCGAAGGAGCCGATCTTGGTGTTGAGGCCGGTATTGGTGAAGAAAATGGGCACCAAGGCCACGATGACGAAGTCGGCGAAGCGCTCGCGCCAGGCTTTGACGAGCGAGGGTTCTGAATGCAGCGCCACACCGAGCGCGAAGGCCCCGAAGATGGCGAAGATGCCAAGCTTGTTGGTGATGAGCGCGGAGACAAACAGCGTGCAGAGCAACAACGCGAGGAATCCGGGAGTGAAGGTCTCGGTTTGATGGTCTGCGCACTGCTTGCGCCAGGCCTTGATAAGCAGCGGGCCGACGAACTTCATCAAAACAAAGAAGTAGAGAATGATCAGCGCCGTCTGGCCCAGGAAGGGCAACCAGGTGAAATTTTCGCCCTGTTTGATGATGGCGGTGGCGACGCCGAGGAAGACCCAGCCGACCGCGTCGTCGATGGCGGCGGCGCTGATGGCCGTGGCTCCCAGCGCGGTGCGCTCCAGCTTCATTTCAAGAAGGATGCGACCCATGATCGGCAGCGCGGAGATGGCCAGCGCGATGCAGACGAAAAGCTGGAAGCCAAACATCGGCAGGTCCGGGGCAAAAGTACGATGCAGCCACGGGGCGATCGCCAGACCTCCTGCCAGCGGCGCGAGAATGCCCATGAGCGAGGAGGTGATGACCACCTTGGACTTGGCCCGTAGATGCGAGAAATCGAACTCCATGCCAACCTGAAAGAGCATCAGCAGCAGGCCGATCTTGGCCAGAAGCGCGAGTGGGCCCTTGACCTCATCCGGGAAAATGAAGCTGACAAACTCCGGCGCGAACAAGCCGATGAACGACGGCCCCAGTAGCAAACCGGCGGCGATTTCTCCCACGGCAGGGGGCTGCCCGATCTTGCGGCAGAGGCGTCCCATCAGCCACGCGGCGGCGATGATGACGATCCAACTGACGAGAACGAGTTTGAGTGTGTCCTCAATCTTGGCGGGATTCATATGAACCTTACAATGTGATAAATCATCGGTAACGAAAATAGACTTTCGCTATCGCTTTGATGCCGATGCGGTATAGGACGAGCCGATCATGGAACTGCGACATCTGCGTTACTTTCAAGCCGTGGCGGAGGAGTTGAGCTTCTCGCGGGCCGCACGTCGTCTGCGCATCGCGCAACCGGCGCTGAGCCGGGCGGTGCAGGAGATGGAGCGGGAACTCGGCACGCAACTGATCGAGCGTGAGCGGCGTTCGCCTCGGCTCACACCCGCGGGCGCGGTGCTGCTGTATGAGACAGCGTTGATTCTGGAACGACTCGAAGAGTCCATGCGCCGTGTGCGCCGCACGGCGAAGGGGGAGGAGGGCGAGTTGCGGCTCGGTTACATCGGGCCGCCGACGCGGATGTTCCTGGCGCGGCTGCTGAAGGAATACGGGAAACGTTTTCCACGCGTGACCGTGATCCTGGAAGAGCGCACGCCGGAGCGTGTGTGGGAAATGGTTTCTAAAGGCCGTTTGTCGGTGGGTTTGACACGTCCGGTGCTGGCGCATGAGGCGCTGGGCTTGCAGACACTGCTGCTGCGGGAGGAGAAATTCTGCGCGGCAGTCCCGAAGGATCATCCGTGGGCCAAACTGACCTCACTGCCCTGGAAGAAGCTCGATGGCGAGCCGCTGATCGTTCTGGCGCGACGTGAAGGTGCGGGCTCTCATGACGCGATCCAGGCGGCGTGCTCGGAAGCAGGCTTTGCGCCACGAGTGACCCATGCGCCGAGTTTGATCGGCACGATTTTGCAGTACGTCGAGGCAGACGCGGGCATCGGCGTGGTGCCGGAGAGCACGATGAGCAAGAACATCGCGCTCATCCCGCTGAAGCCGCAGCAGACGATCCCGCTGGTGATGGTTTGGGCGAGCGAGGGCGATGACCCGGCGGTGGCGGCGTTTCGGGAACTGGTGAAGGAATGGCTGCGCGACGGGAAGCTGTGGGCTTGAAATGCGTTGCACCTCAGGCGTGCTGGTGCTCCTTTCGCGCCCCCTTATCGCCGGTGGCACTCCAGTCATTCGGCCAACCCCATACTACACACCCGCCATGTCCTCCGACCCCAAAGCATCCCAAGCGCAAATGGAGAAGATCGTCTCCCTCTGCAAGCGCCGCGGCTTCATCTATCAAAGCAGCGAAATCTACGGCGGCTGCGGCGGCGTGTGGGACTACGGCCCGCTCGGTGCGGAGCTGAAGCGCAACCTGCGCACCGCCTGGTGGAACACCATGACCCGCGAACGCGAGGACGTGCTCGGCCTCGATGCCAGCATCCTCATGAATCCCGCCATCTGGAAGGCCAGCGGCCACGTCGATACCTTCGCCGACCTCATGCGTGAGTGCTCGCTGACGAACAAACGCGTTCGCGCCGACCACGTCGAGCCGCAGGACGGCGTCGTCATGAAATACAGCGGTGCCAAGGCCCCGAACGGCTGGCGCTGGGACCGCGCCATCTCCGCCTTGCTGAAAAATGGCGATCATATCGAGAGCTTCCGCAAACGCATTCGTGCCCTCATCGCACAAAACGCCGGTGAATCCGCTGGCAAGCCCGAGGAGATCGAATTGCTCGGCGAGGAGAAAATCGATGCCGTGAATGGCAGCGTCGATTTCCATCCCGAAACCGGCGGCATGCTCGGTGAGGCCCGCCCCTTCAATCTCATGCTCAAGACCTACCTCGGCCCCACCGCGACCGAGGACGACGTGACCTACCTGCGCCCGGAAACCGCGCAGGCCATCTTTGCCCAGTTCAAGAACGTCTTCGACTCCAGCCGCGTGAAGGTGCCCTTTGGCATCGGCCAGATCGGCAAGGCCTTCCGCAACGAGGTCACGCCGAAGAATTTCACCTTCCGCAGCCGCGAGTTCGAGCAGATGGAGCTCGAGTTCTTCATCAAGCCCGACGAAGCCGTCGAGATCATCAGCGGCGAAGTCGCGAAGTGGCATGAAGGTGCTGATTTGAGCGAACCGCAGCCAAATTGGGGCTGGGAGATGTGGCACCGCTACTGGGTCGATCAGCGCACGAAGTTCTACCAAGGCATCGGCCTCGGCGACGTGCTCGAATACTACTGGCAGACGCCCGCCGACCTCGCCCACTACGCCCGCGCCTGCGTGGACATCCTGTGCGAGTTCCCCTTCGGCACCGAGGAGTTGGAAGGCATCGCCGCGCGTGGCGACTTCGATTTGTCCGCGCATCAAACTGCCAGCACCAAGTCCCAGGAGATCTTCGACGAAGAACTCAAAACCGCCGCCGCCAAGCTCACCGACGAGCAAAAGGAAGCCCTCATCCAGAAACGCCTCGCCGCCGAAGCCGCGAAGACCAAGGGCGAGCCGATGCCCGAAGCCGCCGTGCGTGCGTGGTTCGAGCGTCTCTTCAAAGGCAGCTACGTGCCGCACGTCATCGAGCCCTCCGCCGGACTCGACCGCATGGCGCTCGCCGTCATCGCCAAGGCCTTCAGCGAGACCGAAAAAGTCGATGAAAAGGGCAAGAAGGAAGTCATCACCGTCCTGCGCCTGCATCCGCGTGTCGCCCCGATCAAAGTCGGCGTCTTCCCGCTGCTGAAGAACAAGCCCGAGCTCGTCGCCAAGGCCCGCGAGGTCTATGCCCTGCTCAAGAAGCACCTGAATTGCTTCTACGACGAAACCGCCAGCATCGGTCGCCGCTACGCCCGCCAGGACGAAGTCGGCACCCCCTTCGGCGTCACCATCGACTTCGAAACCTGCGGCGAAAAAGGCCCCGAACTCCAAGACACCGTCACCCTCCGCCACCGCGACAGCGGCGAGCAGGAACGCGTGAAAATCAGCGAGTTGCTCGGGAAGTTGCTGCCGTTGGTGTCATGATTGTGGCTGCGTCGTAGCAGAACGCGTCAGCGTTCCACAGGGGAAGACTCACCTCTTCCTCTACGCTCTCGCGCTGCCGCTGAGCCGGAGGCTCGAAAGACATTAGCCGGTGGTGCAACCACCGGATCTCCCGCGCATTCCACCGCTTTCCCGCATCGCGCCCTGAAGGGGCGCGAGAAGCGAACGATTAGCCATTCGTCCCCCCAAACCCCATCGCCCGCTTCTCGCGACCCTCCGGGTCGCCACGCATCGTGTGAGCGCCATCCATCATTCCTGGGTTTCCGCTTCGCTTCACCCCGGGCTAATCTCTTTCGAGCCTCCGGCTCGGGACAGTCGCCGCCACGAGTTTCAGGCTGGCCATTCTCTATCAGCGTCTTCTCTCAGACGTGCTGGTAGGTCCATGTTTTCGTGCAGGATGCTGATGATGCCGACATGGCCGTCAGAAAGCTCGCGGAAGAACAGATAATGGTGCTCATGGTGGACGAACCAGATTCCGGCAAAACGCTTTCCTCTCATCGGCCTCCAGTGAAGCCGCTGACGGCTGAGGTCGTGCGCGGCGGCCACGAGGCTGTTCACATAGTGATCCGCCTGATCCTCACCCCATTGGCGATCCGTGTACTCCCAGATTTGCAGCAGCCGCTCACGGGCCGCCGGATAGATTTTAGCGGCCATGCGCTTGTTTGCGGGCTTTGGCCTCTGCGATCACGGACGCAGCATCCAGCGGCACAAAATCGGCTTCGGCAGCCTTCATCCCCGGAGCCAGCTCCTCCTCCATCCAGTTCCACCGGCGCTGTTCTTCTTGTTCGTAGTCGCGGCGTACCAAGTCGCGGATGTATTCGCTCGCCGAGTCGTAGAGGCCGGAACTGCCCACGCGCTGCTGGACGAAGCTCTCAAGCTCTCCCGGAAACTGAATGGTGATCGCTGCGCTCATGTTCTGACTACTGTGCAGGCCGTCTTCAAACTGTCAATCTCTCGAAAGACCCCCAACTCCGTGACACCGTCACCCTCCCCCACCGAGACAGTGGCGAGCAGGAGCGCGTGAAGATCAGCGAGTTGCTTGGCAAGCTGTTGCCGCTGGTGAGTTGATCTATCAGACTAACGCTTCGGACCAGGCGACTGTGAGGCTTGCTTGTGCAAGGCGTATTGCTCATTGATGAACTTCACCGTGTTGATGTACTTGTTGGCATCGGATTCACGCAGCTTCGCAAAAGGGCCAAAATACTGCTCAAAGACTTCGTATAGCTGCTCAGGAGTTATCGGCGGCTTCATTATGAAACTACTCTCAAGCGCAACAGGCCAGTTGGCGACGGAGGCTTTTTCTGTGCCAGTTTTTGTGGGGACATCCCAATCAACCACTATGCGGCTGGTTCCTTTTCGCAGATTCTGTGAGGTTGCGTCCTTCGCTACCGAAGCCGCGAGCACAATGCCCAACCACTGAGATTTCTCCCCAATGTCATAGGCATCGATTAGAGCAGGACCTGCATACATCGAACGTTGCTCATCGGCGTAAAAAATGCCCTTGCTTATACCGATCCTGATTGGCACACGAAGATGTAAGGCCTTGCTGAAGAGGTTGACCACAGCCGTAAAGATTGCGAGGCAGTCCCTTGGCGAGTCAGCGTTGGAATAGAGAATGATTGTGTCAGAAAAGATAACTGACTTTATCATTTCGGGAATGTGTATGGGATCATCAAAGTTCTCAGAAACAATGGTTACCCTGGTTGATGTCGTGAGTGCGATTTCAAGCGCAGAGAGCATCTGCCATGCCTCGTGATGATCTTGGGCCGTAAGCGCACGCATTCCCAAAATGTCCAAGTGAGCCACATAACGTTGCGGTGCGTTCTCCATGAAATCTAATAGTATGGCAGGTTTAGCAGCTTGCGAGATGGCAACAGCTTTTGCGTGAACCCTCAACACCGCACCAAACAATACCCGAAGTCCATCTCCCAGCCGCGTTCCGTCTTCGTCGCGGGGATGGCGGGGGCGAGGTGGTAGAGGAGGCGGCGGCCGTCCTGCGGGTTCTCGGCGGTGACGACGAGGCCCGCGCCGCGCAGGGCGACGAGGTGCTTCAGCGTGGCGTCGAGCCGCTTGCCGACGTTCCCGGCCAGCACCGTCGCGGTGCGCCCCTGCCCATCCGCGAGGATCTGAAGAAGGCGACGGCGGGTGGGATCGCCCAGCGCGGCATAGACGGTATCCGCCGGGATCACCTGAGGTGGCGGCGCGGGAAGTGTGGGAGGCGCTGCTGGAGTGCTCATGGAGAGATTTTGCCCGCTCCGAGCCTTTTGACAAGCCCCACGGCTCCGTGATCGGGGTGCAGGAGCCTCCCGACAAGCAGCACGACTCCGCAATCGACATGGCCGAGCCTCCCGACAAGCAGGACGGCTCCGTAATCGACGTGTCCGAGGCTCCCGACAAGCGGGGCGGCTCCGCAATCGGCGTCCCCGAGGCTTCCAACAAGCAGGACGGCTCCGCAATCGAGGTGTGGGAGGCTCCCGACAAGCAGGACGACTCCGCAATCGATGTGTCGGAGCCTCCCAACAAGCAGGACAGCTCCGCAATCGACGTGACCGAGGCTCCCAACAAGCAGGACGACTCCGCAATCGAGGTGCCGAAGGCTCCCAACAAGCAGGACGACTCCGCAATCGACGTGCCCGAGGCTCCCAACAAGCAGGACGGCTCAGCAATGGGCCGCCAGGAGATGCCCGGCAAAGGGGAACTGTTTGCGGCAGCTCCTAAGCAGGCGTGGGCGGGGTCATTGGAACAGGCGCTTCCAGAACGAGGGCTTCGGCACGGGCGGAAGCTGGGGCAATTCGGGAAAGCCACGGAAGTTTCCGTCCTCATCGACGCATCGGCGAAGTCGCAGAAGTCCATGTTGGCGAGTTCCAGGTTGTCGGCGATGGCCCCGACCTCGGGCGGGATCGCCCGGAAGGCGCGGCCAGGATCAAGCAGCAGGTCCACCCACGACGAGAATCGGATGCTGCGGGTCGGAGAGCGCCAAGCGGTCGATGACCAACACCGAAGGAGCGGTGCGGAGCACCAGGGCGTGCTCGGTGTCAGGAAGCGGCTTCATGGTTCGCAGGTGCGGGCTTGGAGGTGCTTAATTTGGTGTTGAAGGCTTGGCAAGCTCACAGGCGGCGCTTAGCGTGCCTGCATTATGACTAAAAAATCCGGATGTCTGATCGCACTGCTGATCTTCGTGCTGTTGGTGAGCCTAGGACTGAATCTGGGCCAGTTCATGGGTAAGCTTGACCTGGGGCTGGACGGCGCGGCGCTGTATTCCACCGCACAGCCGAAGAAGCGCTTCAGCGAGGTGACGGTGGAGTCCGCGAAAAAGCCGACGGCGGACAAGATCGTGCATCTCAATCTGGAGGGCGTGATTTCCTCCATGGAGATGGGCGGCTTGTTTGGTGGGGCGATGCCGAGTGTGGAGAGCATCAAGCACGCGCTGGAGCAGGCCGTGGCGGACAAAAACGTGAAGGCCATCGTGCTGCGCATCAATTCTCCCGGCGGCGAGGTGACGGCCTCGGACATCATCTACAACGCGGTCAAAGCAGCGGCGAAGGTGAAGCCGGTGGTGGTTTACATGGACGCGATGGCGGCCTCGGGCGGCTATTACGTGGCCTGCGGAGCCACGAAGATCGTGGCGAGCGAGACGACGCTGACGGCGAGCATCGGGGTGATCATCGAGACGATGAACTACAGCGAGCTGTTTGGCAAAGTGGGCCTGAGCATGGTGACCTTCACCAGCGGCGCGTTCAAGGACTCGCTGAGCGGCGCGAGGCCGATGCGTGAGGATGAGAAGGTGTATGTGCAGAATCTCGTGACGCAGATGTACGACCGCTTCCTCGGCATCGTGTCCGAGGCGCGTGGTGTGCCGAAAGAGACGCTGAAAAGCACCGTGGCCGACGGGCGTGTGGTGACTGGGCGCGAGGCGCTGGCAGCGAAGCTGGTGGACCAGATAGGCTATGTGGAGGACGCCTACGCGCTGGCGCGTGAGCTGGGAAAGGCGGCGGATGCGGCGGTGGTGAAATACAGGCACGAGGTCAGCCTGTTTGACGCCTTTGGCATGGCCTCGGCCAAGGCCGCGCAGCCTGCCGAGGTGCGGCTCGATGTGAGCAGCGGCCTGCTGCCGAAACTGCAACCGGGCGTGCCCTACTACCTGCCAGCGCATTACGCCCACTGATCATGGCAGACGCCGCCACCATCGGGGTTCTGCGTGACCTTGCCATCCTTGTCACCATCGCCACAGCACTGGCGTTGTTTGGCTATCGAACCCTGAGGCTGAGGCGGCCCGAGGTGTCGTGGAATCAGGAGGGGCAGGTGCTGTCCCGCCCTTATGCCGCGCCGGATCTGATCCTGCTCGCGCTGCTGGGCGTGTTTTTCATCAGCACGATGCAGGCACCGTCCGGGGAGCAGGCGGACGCGGCCATCAGCAGCGCCGGGATCATCCTCAGCATGGTGTTCAATCTCATGGTCTGCGCCGCGCTGCTGCTGTACCTGCATCGTTTGCGCGGCCTGAACCCGGCGGAGCTGTTCGGCCTGCAGCACCTGCACTGGCGCTCGATTGCGCGGGTGGTTTTGGTGTTTGCGGTGCTTTGCCTGATCTCGGTGAGCCTCGTCGCCATCGGAGTGACTCGGTGGCTGGAGGACGTCTGGCCGGACTTGCAGCCGCAGCAGATGGTGGAGACGTTTCAAACATCGGGCAGCCTGGGGATCAAGGTGCTGGTGTTCATCGCCGCCGTGGTGATCGCCCCGCTGGCGGAGGAGACGCTGTTTCGAGGTTTTGTTTACGGGGTGTTGAAGCGCTACACAGACGCCCCCTTCGCGGCGCTGGCCTCATCGCTCATGTTTGCCATCATTCACCTGCATGTGGGCAGCCTGGTGCCGCTGTGCGTGCTGGCGCTGCTGTTTTGCATCGCCTATGAGATCACCGGCTGCCTGCTGGTGCCGATGCTGCTGCACATGATCTTCAATGCGACGAGCATTGTGATGATGCTTTTCTCGGATGTGCCTTCCGGAGGGTGATGGCGCGGCGGAGTGAAGAGTTCGAAGATGCATTCGGAATGACGCCTGTGGAACCTGGAGCAGCGAAGAACGCGAGACCCTTTCCATCGTGCGCTCATCTTGGCATTGCCTGAACCCCGGCCAGAGGTGTAGCCAGGAAATGATCGCAGCCAGGCGTCGTGGTGCCGCGAAATCCTGAATGCTCCGGAGGCAACTCCCGGCGCGGATCTGAGCCGGGATCAAGCGCCGGGCGAACCAGGAGGCGGCTCGGTCTGCACGGCAGTCTCTTGAGCGGCGAGGCACTCGCGGACCAAGCGCAGGCATTCGTCCGCACTGGCGGGCATGGGCAGGGTGAGGGGCTGGCCGTGGACGCGGAGATGGCGCAGTTCTCCCTCCCGGCGCACATGGGTGACCTCAATGTCGTGCGAGGCAAAGAAGCGGACGACTTCCTGATTGCTGGCGTAGCGGCTCATGGGGGAGTTGGAAGATAAAAGTTAGACGAATGCGAACGATTCATCCTTTGCAGTCTCGCTTTCATCCTTCGCAGTTTTGCTACGAAGCAACGGAACGGAGGGCGTGTGCGCTCCTTTTCCATCTCTCCGACTCGGCGGTGCTCCCTCCGTGCTTCCCTAGTGGAAATGACGGGTGACGAACTCCACGAGCTTGTCATCGCTCATGGGGGTGGAGGTGCTCTCGGTAACGACGGTTTTTTTGAACTGCGGGGTTTCACCCAGGTAGCGCATGAACTGCTCCTGGATGGTGCCGCTGCCGGTCAGGTGAACCTCGTCGGCGTTCAGCAGATGGTGGCTGATCTCCTTGAAGTACTTTTGAACCAAGGTGATTTCGAGGTGGTTCGCAGCATTCTCGCTCGAATTGGACCCTGGACCTGGATTCTTGGCATGACCGAGTACGGAGAAGGTGGCGGCGGCGGGGGTGTAGCCGACGATGATGGCGTGGTGGGTATCCATCCAGACGCCGAACCGTTTTTTGATTTTTTCTGACATAATGTTCACTGACAGGGGGATGGTGTGGATAGCAAACTCAAAGGCCCATGTTGCCGAGTGCGGCGGCGGTGCGGTTGAGGAAGGCGGTGAGTTCAGGATGCGCGGCTTCGAGTTCCGCCAGGGCGACGGGCCAGGTGACGGTGACGTCTTCCGGCTCTGTCTGAATGACGAGAGCGAGCAGGCGTGCGCGGGCCGCAGGCGGGAGATCGACATCGGTTTCGAGCCGGGCGCGGAGCTGCTGAAGGTGGGCGGGATTCATGGGGAGGCGGCAGCCGACAAGCGGCTGAGGGTTCAGCGGGCGGGGCGCTTGGTCGAGCGTTTGAGAGTGGTCTTGGGAACCGGCTTGAAGGAGAGGGAGGCTTGCGGATTGGATTTCGCCGCCGTGGGGGATGTCTTGGCACTGCGGGGGGCGGAGACAGACGGGGCGCTGGCGGTTTGAGGCGTTGCCACGGACTGTCGCTCGGCCTGGAGCCAAAAGTCCATGTCCTGTCCGGTGGGACGGTTGGCTTTCTGCCACAGGTCGTAGGCGCGAGCGTGGATGGGTTCAAAGGGCGGCGGGGGCACGGGAAAGGACGGCTTTTTCTTGGTCATGGGGTGGGGAGGGAGTGAGGACGCCGGGATGGGCGGCACTCAGGAACATGACGCCGAAACCCGGTGCGGGCCATGGGGTGTAACCCGCATCACAAGGGAGCAAGTTAGGTGAGGATTCGTCGCTGCGACAAGGTGCTCTTCACGCCGGGCACGAGTGCTGAAGGCGGACGAGCGATCACGCAGGGTAGAAGACATTACCAGAGAGTCAGACACTCCCGGCTTTGCCAGGGGCATCTGGCTCAGTTCGTGTGAGAGGCCGCTCAGAAGCTTTTGGGATGCAGGCGGAGGATGCGCTTGATCTCGGCGACGGCTTCCGGGGTATCATGGGCGCTGTGGCCGGAGCGGATGATCAGCTCGGACTCCACGCCGTCGAGGTGGGAGCTGTGGTAGGGCACGAAGCCGTCGGTGCAGCGGGGGTCGGTGAGGGGGAGGCCGTCCTTGTTACCGATGATGGAGTGAATGTGCAGGCCGGGCCGCAGGGGCAGGCTCATGGCGGTCTTCACATAGGGGGACTCGGGGGACAGGTTGTCCACGCTGGTGGGGATGCCATGGGCGAGCAGTTTGCGGATGCCAGGGTTCTGCGCCTGGCTTTGCAGGGCGGTGAAGGCGCCGGTCATGGCGCTCTTCGGCAGGTTGACGAGCCTGCGCCCGATCTTGCCGAGCGTGCCGGAGGCGATCTCGCTGCCACGGTGCGGGGTGGCGATGAAGATGACGCGGTTGACGTAGGGGTTGGGCTCGAAGTTGAGCAGGCGGTCCAGGGAATCGCGTTCCTCCTTGGAGAAACCCAGTTTGTCGGGCGAGGAGCCGAAGACGTTCACATACAGACGGTCGCCACTGCCCTGCACCTGGGATTTGCTGACTAGGCCGCCCATGCTGTGACCGACGAGGACCATCTGATGGCCGTAGATGTGGTTGCCGCGCTTTTTCAGTTCACCGTGCAAGACAGCGAGCTGCGCACGGAGCTTGGCCGCGCTGAACACGACCGGCACGCCGGAGGGATAGCGGAAGAAATAGACCTGGTACTTCTTTTGCAGCTCGGGCTCGGCCCCGAGGTCGTTGAGGAGGTTCTGCCAGGTAGCGGGACGGGACATGAGGCCATGCACCATGATAACGGGGATGCGGTCCGGCGCGGGGCGCTCCAGGGAGATGAGCCCGAGCTTGTCCATGCTCTTGTGGACATTGAGCAAGGCACCGAGTCCGGACATCTGCATCTTCTTCCGGGCCATGATGTACTCGCCAATGGCGGAGAGGTCGGCGGCCAGCGGACGGGACTGGCCGGCGAGACGCACGGTTTCATTCACGCGCGGATCGTGAAGCACGAGCGCGGCGGCGCGGGTGCCCTGCCCCGTACGGCGAAATTCCAGGGTGGCGGTGACGGGCACCATGTAGCCGGCCTCTTTCATGAACGGCTCGGCGGCCTTGCGCTCCGGGGTGAGCAGCCAATGGGCCACGAACGGCACGCCCACGCCCTCGCGGGTGATGTGGTGGCGAAGTTCCCGCCCCTTGATGCTGCTAGCGGGAATCAATTCATCGAACAGCAGCTTCTGCGGCCAGGAGGCCTGTAGGCTGTAAATGCCGCCTGCCGCGATGCTCTGGGAGCGGCTTTTCTCATCACTCAGCGCCAGCCAGAGCGCGACCGCCTTTTCCGTGGCTGCGGAGTAGGCCGCATGGTCCGCCGCTGTCTTGAGTCCGGCAGCGCTGGCACGATCCGCCTGCATCAGTGCCTGTCCCAGTGCCAGGCGGTTTTTCTCAAGCTGCGTCGTGCTTGAGCCGCTCCGCGGCGTGTGAGAGCATGCCGAAAATCCCAGGACGAAGACCAGGACGGAGAGAATGAGCAGAGTTCGTTGCATGGGAGGCTGATTCAAGAGTGGGATGGCAGTGTGAGATGAGACCTGCAAACGCGGTCGGCTCTTCCGACCTCACTGCATCGGCGCACTACTGCCTCTCAGCGCACGGATGTGGCGGTGACGGCACACTTAGCGGCGCTTGTTTGCGACCTGATACTTCACGAAGGGCTCGAACTTGTAGTGGGTGGGCATGATGATGCCGCGCTTGCCGGTGATGGTGGTGGCGCTTTGGTCCACCTCCCAGCCAGGGTGGCCGGTCCACGCCCACTGCCAGCCCTCGCGGGCAATGAAGAGGCCGCCGCGCTCATGGCCCTCACGGATGATGCCATCCGTTTTGAGACGCTCAGGTGCCACATAATAAATGCCCTTCGGCGACTGGGCCTCGGGCTGGTAATGCCCGGCAGGCAGAGTGAACTTGCCATCCTTGTGCTGGCATTCGACCGCCTCGCTCAGGATGATGCCGGGCGTGCCCGGCGGGCAGCGCTCCAGATCTTTGGTGGCACAGGAAACGAGCGAGGTGGCGAGCAGGAGGGAGAAGAATCTTTTCATGGTTGGAGAAGGCTGTTTATGACCGGACGCGCGGTCACGCACAAGCACAAACCTGCGCTAGAGCAGTTCCTCAACAAAACGTTTCGCGTCGAAGGGCTGGAAGTCCTCCACACGCTCGCCGAGGCCGATGAAGCGAGTGGGGACGCCGAGTTCCTGCTGGATGTTGACGAGCACGCCGCCTTTGCCGCTACCGTCGAGCTTGGTGACGATGAGGCCGGTGAGCGGAATGGCTTTTTGAAACTCACGCGCCTGCTGGAGGGCGTTGGAGCCGGTGGTGGCATCGACGACGAGCCAGACCTCGTGCGGGGAGGTTTCGTCCTTGCGGCCGAGGATGCGGTGAATCTTTTTCAGCTCCTCCATGAGGTTGTGCTTGGTGTGGAGACGGCCGGCGGTGTCGCAGATGAGGAAGTCGGCCTGCGTTTTGAGCGCGGTCTCGTAACCGTCGAAGCAGACGGCGGCGGGATCGCAGTTATGCGGGCCTTTGACGAGCGGAATCTTCAAACGATCGGCCCAGACAGTGAGTTGTTCGACGGCGGCGGCGCGGAAGGTGTCGGCGGCGGCCAGAACAACCTTGTGCCCGCGCTGATGCAGCACATGAGCAAGCTTGGCCGTGCTCGTGGTCTTGCCCGTGCCGTTAACACCGACCATGAGGAGCACCTTGGGCTTTCCTGGCAGCGGATCGAGCGCTGGTATGGTCTCAGGCAAAATTTTGCGCACATGCTCACGCGCCACCTCCACGATGTCCGCGCCGTGCAGCGTGCGCTGGCGGGATTTGAGGTCGGCAACGATTTGCAGCGCGAGACGCGGGCCAAGATCACCACCAATGAGCGCGGCCTCCAGGTCATCCCAGTCGATGTTGGGCTTGGTGAAACGCTGGAAGAGAGATTTGAAGAAACCGGCCATGGGAAGGAATGACGAATGTCGAAATCAGAACCGAATGAAGTGAGATAGACGACTGAAAGAAGCCCAAAGGGTTGAGCGAAGCGAAATCAATGACGAATGCCCGTTAATCCTCGCTGGCTGCTTCCACAGGACGCCTCGGTTCCGGCTTACGCAGGGCTTTGGCCAGCTTGTCGAGCACGCCGTTGACGAAGGAGCCGGATTCACCGGCACTGAGGGCTTTGGCGATGTCGATGGCCTCGTTGAGGATGACGGGGGCGGGCACGTCCAGGCAGTAGAGCAACTCGTAGGAAGCGACACGCAGCACATTGCGGTCCACGGCGGCGAGACGCTCCAGGCGGAAGTTTTCGACGAGGCCCGTGATGTGGCCGTCGATCTCGTCCTGATGGTCGATGACGCCCTTGATCAGGCTTTCGGCATAAGCACGAGTGGAGGCCTTCGCACTGTGCAGGGTCCAGAAGACCTCGGCGTCCTCGGGCTTGTGCTCACCTTGCAGGTCTCTGGAGAAAAGGAATTGAATGGCGGCTTCGCGGCCGTCGCGGCGTTTTCCCATGATAGTTAGGCGTGGTCGATGGGTTCGCCGGCAAAGCTGGCCTTCATTTTGCCGAACAGATTGATCATTTTGACACAAGTCTGGGCGGCTTCCGTGCCGCGATTGATGGTGGCCCCGAGGCAGCGCTCCTCGGCCTGCTCCTCGCTGCTGACGAGCAGCACTTCATGAATGACGGGAATGCAATGTTTCACCGCCATCTGCTGCAAGGCATCCGTGACGGAGGCACCGACGAGATCAGCATGCTCGGTTGAGCCGCGGATAATGACACCGAGGGCAATCACGGCATCCGGCGCACTGCCACGCAGCACCAGTTCGGTGCAAACGGGAATCTCAAACGCGCCAGGGACGCGATAGACATCGACGGAAGCGTTCGGGGCGATGACCTCAATCTCTTCCTTGGCGGCATTGAGCAGGCCCTGGACGAACTGGTTGTTGTACAACGAGGCGACGACCGCGATGCTGATCGGCTCCTGGGTGGGACGGGGACGGCTGGAGGCGTAATTGGACATTTTGAGACTAGAGCTTGTGGCCCATTTTTTTCTTCTTGGTTTCGAGATAACGGGCGTTTTCGGGCTTGGGCTGGGATTTGACGGGCACCTGCTCGGTGATTTCGAGCTTGTGGCCTTCGAGACCGACGACCTTGCGCGGGTTGTTGGTCATGAGCTTGATCTTTCGCACGCCAAGGTCGGAGATGATCTGTGCACCGATGCCGTAGTCCCGCAGGTCCATGGGAAAGCCGAGTTTGAGATTCGCCTCGACCGTGTCGAGGCCCTGCTCCTGGAGCTTGTAGGCCATGATCTTGCCGTGCAGGCCGATGCCGCGGCCCTCATGCCCGCGCATGTAGATGATGATCCCCTTCCCCACGTCGGCGATGTGTTTCATCGCGGCATGGAGCTGGCTACCGCAATCGCAGCGGCGGGAGGCAAAGATGTCGCCGGTGAGGCACTCGCTGTGGACGCGGACGAGGATGGACTCATCCGGCGTGATGTCCCCCATAACGAGGGCGATGTGATGCACGCCGTCGAGGCTGCCTTTGTAGAGGTGCAGCTTGAAGGTGCCGAAGTCAGTGGGCATGTCCACGACCTCGATTTTTTCGACCAGCTTCTCGCTCAGGCGGCGATGCGCGATGAGATCGGCGATGCTGCACATCTTGAGGCCGTGCTTCTTGGCAAACTTCTTCAAATGTGGCAGCCGGGCCATGGTGCCGTCGGGATTCATGATCTCGATCAAGACACCTGCCTCGCGCAAGCCGGCCATGCGGGCCAGATCGACCGCCGCCTCGGTGTGACCGGCGCGACGCAGCACTCCGCCGGGCTTGGCGACGAGAGGATTGATGTGACCGGGCTGCACGAGGTCAGAAGGCTTGCTTTTGGGATCAGCCAGGAGACGGATCGTGCGGGTGCGGTCAGCGGCGCTGATGCCGGTGGAAATGCCCTTAGCAGCATCGACGGTGACGGTGAAATCCGTGCGGAAGGCCTCGCGATTCTCTGGCACCATGCTGGCCAGATTGAGTCGCTGGGCGATTTCGAGCGAAACCGGCACGCAGAGCATGCCGCCGCCTTGGCGCACCATGAAATTCACCATCTCAGCGGTGATCTTTTCAGCGGCGCAGATGAGATCACCCTCGTTTTCCCGGTCCTCGTCGTCGGTCACGATCACCATGCGCCCGGCGCGAATGTCGGCGAGGACGGACTCCACGGAATCAAAGAGAGCGGGCTTCTGGCGGGGCATGGGAGGGGTGGAAAAGAGCCAATGCCGCTGGCTGCGGCGTTCGGGGGAAGATGATTTAGCCGGTTGGGGCAGGTTTTCCAGCACGAGCTTGGTTTTTCGTTGCCGCATTGGAGCGGCTTCGCGTAATGTCGTCCAATGCCGCCGCCCACCAAAGTCAAACGCCCGTCAGCCATCTCGGTGGGGGAGTTTTTCAAGCAGAACGAGAAAGCGCTCCAATTGAAGCTGATCGGCACGGAGGCGGGCTTTGAGCGCAAGATCAATGAGCCCTCTGTGAACCGTCCCGGCCTGGCACTGTCCGGCTTCTTCACCTACTTCGCCTACAAGCGCATTCAGGTCATCGGCAATTCGGAGCACTCCTTTCTTGAAGGCCTGGAGCCGAAACTGCGCGCCGCACGCTTCAGCCAGCTTTGTTCCTGGGACATTCCGTGCATCGTGGTCGCCCGCGGGCATCGCCTCGGTGATGATTTGATCGAAATCGCCAACTCAGCCGGCATCTCAGTGTTCCAAACGAGCATGATGACCATGCGTTTCCTCAACGCGGCCACCATCAAGCTGGAGTGGACCTTTGCGCCGAGCCTGCTCGTCCACGGCTGCATGGTGGATGTACAGGGCATCGGCGTGCTGATCCAGGGAGACAGCGGCTGCGGAAAGAGTGAGAGTGTGATCGGTCTGCTGCAACGCGGCGGCAGCCTCGTGGCGGATGACGCCGTGCGGCTGCGGCTCATCGAAGACCGTGAGATCGTCGGCTCTGCACCGGATCTGACGCGCGGCATGATCGAAATCCGTGGCCTGGGCATCCTGAATGTGGCCGCACTCTTCGGCGTGGGCGCGGTGCGCCTGAGCAAGCGGCTGGATTTCATCGTGGAGTTGGTGCGCGGCGCGAAGACCCAGGATCTGGAGCGCGTGGGTGTCAGCACAGACACGCGCGACGTCATGGGCATGAAAGTTGAACGCGTGGCCCTGCCCGTGGAGCCCGGACGCGACGTCGCCGGCCTCATCGAACTGGCCGCCATCAACTTCAAGCTCCGCACCTTCGGCTACAACAGCGCTGTGGAGTTTGATCAAAGGTTGTTGAAAAAGATGACGGATGACCAATTAGGTTAACCTGCCAGCGCCCCCTACCCTCCACCATCATGAGCATTGAGAAAGAACTGACAATCCGCAACAAAATGGGCATGCATGCACGCCCGGCGGCACAGTTCGTCAAACGTGCCAGCAAGTACCAATGCGACGTGTGGGTGGAAAAAGACGACGAACCGGTCAATGGCAAGAGCATCATGGGCCTCATGATGCTAGCCGCCGGCCGCGGTGAGAAGATCAAGATCATCGCCGATGGCAACGATGCCGAACAGGCCGTGGCTGATCTGGAGGAACTGGTTTCCTCCGGTTTTGGCGACGTTGAGTGAGCTTGTGACTGGATGCCGGATCTTGGCCTGGATACTGGATCACTTCTTCGCCGGATCTGCCGGACGTGACATCACGCGAATCTCCTCGCCGCGTTGTGGCTCAGGCGGCTTCTCCTTGAGCATCTCCAGCATCATCGAGCCGATGAGATAAATCAGCCCGCCGCCAACCCCGGCCCCGATGGCAATGAAGCGGCGCTGCCAGACATTCTCCGAATCAATGGCCCACCAGAAACGCATGCACAGCAGCATCCACAAAATGCTGCCGCCGAGAACGAGAAGATGACCAGTGCTCATTGTCCGAGTGTGGAATAGCTTTGTGCCGCAGGCGACAAGAAAAAGCAAAGCCCCGCACACGGCGGGGCTTTGCAAACACACACTGAGCTGAAAACAGCAGGCGCTGGATTAACGCTTGGAGAACTGGAAGCGCTTGCGGGCACCTGGACGGCCGGGCTTCTTACGTTCCTTCTTGCGGGAGTCGCGGGTGAGCAGGCCGTTCTGCTTGAGCAGCGGGCGAAGCTCAGGATTCACGCTGATGAGCGCACGGGCGATGCCGAGACGCACAGCACCGACCTGGCCGGTGCTGCCGCCGCCGGAGGCGTTGACCTTGAAGTCATAGGTCTGGCGGGAGTTGGTGAGGGCGAGCGGGAACAGAATCTGATTCTGCAAAGCGACGGTCGGGAAGTATTCCTCGAAGTCGCGTCCATTGACGGTGATGCTGCCGGCACCTTCGGAGATGAAGACGCGGGCGATGGCGGTCTTGCGGCGGCCGGTGGCGTTGTTGAGGGGCTTGCTCATGCGGATGGTTGAAAAAATTAGGCGACGGCGAAAGGCTTCGGGTTCTGCGCCTCATGCGGATGCTCAGCACCGCTGTAGATCTTGAGCTTGCCGAGGATGGAGCGGCCCAGGCTGTTGTGCGGGACCATGCCCTTCACGGCGCGTTCGACGAGGAGCTCTGGACGGCGGGCGCGGACGCTCTCGACGTTTTCGACCTTCTGATTGCCGACGTAGCCGGCTTTCGAGGTGTAAATCTTCTGCTGCTCTTTCTTGCCGCTGAGACGGACGTCTGCGGCGTTCAGCACGACCACAAAGTCACCTGTATCGACATGCGGGGTGAACGTGGGCTTGGTCTTGCCACGGAGGAGATTGGCGGCTGCGACTGCGACATCGCCCAGAATCTGATTCTTGGCGTCGATGACCCACCATGTGGGATTTTGTTCCTGGGCTTTGGCTGAAAACGTCTTCATGGAATGCTTCGTGTGCGGGTCTTTCTTCTGCGGGAGGAAAGGGGCCGCGATAGTAGGGGGACTGGCCGGAGTGTCAAGATGGAAAAACCAAGTTATTCACAACCGGACCGCCACGCGGTTTGGATCGCGTGGGCGGCACCGTTTAACGGGTGCCACATGGTGCTCGGGAAGGGACTCGAACCCTTAAGCCTTTCGGCACAAGATCCTTAGTCTTGCGCGTATACCAATTCCGCCACCCGAGCGAGGGGTCTGTGGAAACAGGGGCCGCGAATATAGACGCCTCGATTTTTATGCAACCGCTGATTTAACTTTTTGCAAAGTTCCTGCCGCATCAGCACGCCAAACGATCAATCCTGCCCTCGCTGATCGTTTGGGTGTTCTTCTCTCATGCGCACTCCCCTGCTCTTCTGTCTGCTCGCTTCATTCGCCTCCGCAGCCTCGCCTTATCCTGAAAAGACACCCGACACCGTGGGCAACCGGCTGCTAGACCGCTACTTTGCGGAGCAGACGCGGGAGATCGCGATGAGCAACGGGGTGGGCCACATTGAGAAAGCGGAGGATTGGACCAGCAAGGCGCCGGAGTATCGACGGCAGTTGCTGGAGATGCTGGGGCTGGACCCGATGCCGGAGAAAACCGATCTCAAGGCCACGAAGACGGGCGAGTTGAAGCACGAGGGCGTCATCGTGGAGAAGCTGCATTTTCAGTCGATGCCCGGACTGTATGTGACGGCGAATTTGTACCGACCGGAGAAAGTGGAGAAGCCGCTGCCGACGATCCTGTATGTGTGCGGTCATGCCAACGTGGTGAAGGACGGCGTGAGCCTGGGCAACAAGGCGGGCTATGAGCATCATGGCGTGTGGTTTGCGAAACACGGCTACGTCTGCCTGATCATCGACACCGTGCAGCTCGGCGAGATCCGTGGCGAGCATCACGGCACCTACAGCAAGAACCGCTGGTGGTGGTTCTCTCGCGGTTACACGCCCGCAGGCCTGGAGGCGTGGAGCTGCATCCGCGCCTTGGATTATCTCGAAACACGGCCCGAAGTGGATAAGACACGCTTTGGCGTGACCGGTCGCAGCGGCGGCGGAGCTTACTCGTGGTGGATCACGGCGATTGATGAGCGCATCAAGGCCAGCGCGCCGACGGCGGGTGTGACCGACATGCAGAACCAGGTCATCAACGGCTGTGTGGAGGGCCACTGTGACTGCATGTTCTTCGTGAACACGCACCGCTGGGATTTTGAACGCATGGTCGCGCTGGCCGCGCCGCGTCCGCTGCTGATCGTGAACACGGACAAGGACAGCATCTTTCCCATCGACGGCGTGTTCCGCATCTACCAGAACGTGCGCAAACTTTACGAGCTGCTCGGCAAGGAGGCGCACATCGGTCTGCAAGTGGCCGAAGGGCCGCACAAGGACCTGCAACCGCTGAACATGGGCGCGTTTCATTGGTTCGAGCGTTTCCTCAAAAACGCCGACCCCATGGCCGTGATCGACGAAGGCGCGAAGAAAAGCATCGAGCAGACTTCACTGCGGGTCTTCACCGAACTGCCGAAGGACGAGCTGAACACGAAGATCGACGAAACCTTTGTGCCGCTGGCCCAAATACCCGCGCCAGCGACCAACGAGACTGATTGGAAGAAGCAGAGCGATGCGTGGATGAAGGCGCTGAAGGAAAAAGTCTTCGCTGGCTGGCCGCAGGACGCGAAAGCCGCGAATCCGAATAAGGAAAGCCAGGCGGACCGCGACGGCATCCACATGACCGCCTACGACTTCGAGAGCCAGTCGCCCTATCGCCTGCGCATCTACATCGCGCATCGCGAAGGCCTGCGTTTGCAGGATTTGGAGCTGATCGCCCTCAACGTGCTGGATGAGGCAGGCTGGGATGAGTTCTGCGCCGCTTACCACTCGCGCTTTGGCAAGCTCATCGAGGTTTTCCCCGGCCTGCAGGATGACGAGGCGGCCTTCGCCCAGGAAAAGAAGATGTTTGAGACCTTCAAATGGGGCATGGCCTACGTCTGCCCGCGCGGAGTCGGCCCCACGGCCTGGAGCGGCAGTCCGAAGGCGCAAACGCAGCGCCTGCGCCGCTTCTACCTGCTGGGCCAGACGCTCGACGGCATGCGCGTGTGGGACATCCGCCGCGCCCTGCAAACGATCCGCGCCATCCCCGGCTGCGAGGAAACCCCGCTGTGGATTCAGGCGCACCGCGACATGGCGGTGGACTCGCTCTACGCCTCGCTGTTTGAGGACAACATCAAACGCCTCGATCTCCACGACCTGCCCCTCACCCACAACGGCACCGTCGCCGGTGATCCCCAAGCCGTCGCCCCCGCGATGCTGAACGTCCTAAAGCACCTCGACCTCCCCCAGGCCGCCGCCATGGCCGCCATTCGCACCCGCGTCGTGATCTACTCGGACAAGAAAGAAGCCTGGGACTATCCCGCCACGATCACGAAGAACCTCGGCAAGGAGAAGCAGTTTCAGCTACGGGAGCCGGTGAAGGTGGAGACAAAATAACTCATCTAAGTGCTCGCTAGAGTAATGAACCGCCCACCACCACAATTTCGAGCGCGACTTCACTTCACGTTCCGAGAGCACGATAAAACCCGAAGAAGGTGTTTTTTATTTGGGCAGGACGGACATCGAAGGGTGCCCATGCAGATGGACGGTGTAGAATCAATGTACACTGTTGGCATGTGGCACGATGGCGAAGGACAGTTCCACGAAGGTGCCGAAACGATGGTTGATTGCGTCGTAATCTGCCCTGAACCATTTTTTCCCGTGGTCAAAACAGGCGTGAGATTCGAACTTTGGGATGGGGGTTTCTTCGCCGAGGGAGAAGTGACCGAACGGTTCGATGAAGGTTGGCCAACCTCGCTCCAAACATAATACGCGAACAAGCCACCGTTCTGAACCGCTTGCTGCCGCCAAATTTGAATCCGAAATCCTCAGTTCGCGGTTCGGAGGGCTAAAAAGGTTAACCGAGGATATTCACACCACCCGCGTCACACGCTTCCAGAAGAAGTCCAGCTCACGCGCCAGCACGCCCATCACCTGCGCGGGCGTGGCCTGGAGCACGCCGGTCTCGGATTCCTTGATGATGCGCTGCATGGCGTAGAGCGAGGTCACTCCCGAGCTGTCGAGGTGAATGGCCTCGACATTCGGGCGCAGCACCTCCGGAAAGACGGTGCCGTTTTGCAGAATGGCCCAGGCCTGCTGCTCGCGGTCGGTTTTGAACGTGGCGATTTTGAGTTTCGGCGCGCCATCGACCGCGTTCGCATGCAGCTCCACCATGCGTCCGGCCGCGAAACCGGCCAGTGTGCGCCAGTAGGGTCCGTCGGCGAAATTCGCGAGGCCGAAGATGATCTCCATGCCCTGCAGCGACCAGCACATGGCGAAGCGGCCGGTCATGCCGGGCAGTTCATGCTCGTTGAAGCGCACCAGCGGGAAACGACGGCCCGCGAGACGGATCAAATCCGCCAGCCGGGAGTAATCCAGCGGCAGAGTCGTCGCCTCGGCGGACATTTGCAGCCGCAGCGCCTCGTAGCGCCCCAGCAGCGCATCACGCTCGGCGTCCTGCGGGGGCTGCGGAGACACAAACACAGGGGCGGGCACCGCCGTGGCCGCCGGTGCGGTGGTGCTGATGACAGTGGCCAGACGTGAGGCCACGGCATGCGTCGCAGGCTCCGGCGCGGGTGGTGCTGACTGGCGAAGCTTGCCTAGCATCTCGCGCAGATTTTCAAACGCGCCCGCCGAACTCGGCGAAAACTGTGTCGGGGGCGCGGCTGCAACTTCAGGATCGGCCACCCGTGGCTTCATTTCCTCGGCAGGCGGACTTGGCGGCGGCAGATGCGCGCCATTCGTTCCGTTGGTGCCAGGCAGCGGCTTTTCGAGCTGCTGGGGCAGCGCAGGCTCCGGCTCGGCCAAACCTTCCGCCATGCGCTTCATCTCGGAAGTCGTCTCTGCGTCAAAAATCGACAACTCCTTCGATGAGTCCTGTTCCGTGAGCGTTTCCGTCAGCAGCGGCAGCTCGAAAGGCTCATCCTCCACCTGGGCAGCCGCTGCTGCTGGCGGTGGCATGACCGGGGGCGAGGCCAGCGTCTGCTGGAAGAAATCCCACTGCTTCGCGGCATGGCGCAGGAAGGTGCGGGCCGACACCGAACCCAGTGGTCGGCCAAGGAAGTAACGTTTCACATCCACGAAGGACTCGAAATCGCACAGCTCATCCCCCTTCACGCCAGCGTGATCCAAACGCA
The DNA here is from genome assembly GCF_044232965.1 of Prosthecobacter sp. Taxonomy (GTDB): domain Bacteria; phylum Verrucomicrobiota; class Verrucomicrobiia; order Verrucomicrobiales; family Verrucomicrobiaceae; genus Prosthecobacter. Next base: position 49,070 of record NZ_JBIIKX010000021.1, on the reverse strand, counting down.
TGCGCAGCATCGTCGCGGCCTCGTTTTCTCCAATGCCGCGCAGCAGCATCTGCGAGGCCGTGAGGCGGTCCTCCATCGCGCTCGGCAGATGATGACCAAACGTCGCCTGCCACACATCCTGGTTCAGACTGAGCACCACATGCACGCCATCCATCTCCGACATGTCCAGCAGCAGCGAAGCAATACGCAGTCCCGCCTCGGGGTTGCGGTAATACGCGTCCAAATGGTCCACCAACAGCACCACCGGCCGCCACAGGCCCAGGAGGCGCAGCCATGTCACCGGCCCTTCGTTGGTCGTGTCTGCGGCCAGCATGCGCAGCACGGCCATCTTGGACATGCCGCCGTCGAGCGCGTGGTTCAGCATCGCATGCACCCAGGATTCCAGCGCGGCCGGGATCGCGGGCACGCGCTTCATCGCCTGCTCAGTCATCGGCTTGCGCAGTTGCGCCTCATGCCGCCGCACCCATTCGCCAATGAGGCGCGCGCCGCCGCTCTCATCAAAAACATCCATGGGGTCTCCATTCAACACGCGTAGCGCCTGGTCCGCGTTCGCGCAGGGCAGAGCACCGCTTTCGATCAAACGCCGCACCAAGGATGCACACACGCCGGCGCAGGCCTCGCGCAGCTTCGTCCAGCCCTCGCGCGACGTTTCCGCCCGTGCCATGGACTCCAGTCCGCGCACCGCCACGGCCGAGATGCCAATTTCATCCTCCAACCGAAACGCCAGCGGCACCAGCACCACCTGACCACCGGCGGCAGCGGCAAGGCGGCCGAGCAGATGCGTCTTGCCATATCCCGCACGCGGAGCCGTCAGCAGCAGCAGAGGTTGACCGCCCGCACGGCCCACGCTGGCCTGCCTCTCATCAATCGTAGTCGTCAACTGCCCCAAAATGTCCGAATTCAAACCCGGCACGGAGCGATTCTCCTCCACGCCGAACGGCCCGGCACAGACATCGTCAGCGAAGGGGTTCAACCGCTCCGGCGCGGTGAGCGCGGGAGCTGGCAGAAAAGATGCCGGGGGGGTCATTTCTGAGTTTTCCACAATGAATAAGCTTTCAGCGTTCTGAATCAGAACAGTTAAGCTGATATTTATGCCAAACCCTGCCTTCCACAAAGTAAGTTTTTTGCATGGATGGCATCTTTCTCGATATGGAAATCTTGCTCTCATTGAAAGCGTTAAGCCTGCACCCACATGAATCTCGCCCTCCGCCCTGCCACGCACGAAGCCCTCGAACGTTTTCGTCTGCGCCGCCAGCAACTCCTTCAAACCCGCGCGATTCTCTGCGGCATCGCGATTGCGCTCGCGGCCTTCACGCTCATCGCCTTGCTAGATCGTGTGTGGTTCATGCCGGATGTGATTCGTCCGTGGATCTCGCTGCTCGTCTATGCAGGAGCCATTTTCGCCGCGTGGAAGGTCGCGTGGCGCTTCATCGCGCAGGCGGGTGGCAAAGAAGGCACTGCGAAGTTGATCGAGGCTGCCGAACCGGCGCTGCGTGAGCGCATCCTTGCCGCCGTCGAACTCGCCGACCCGCGCGATGGCGTGAACGTGAAGGACTCCGTCGAGTTCCGAGAAAAATTGCAAGATGACGTCGCCGCGTCTGTCGAAGGCATCGACTGGAAGGCAAAGCTGCCCACGCGGGCACTCAAGCCGTGGTTCATCGCCGCAGGTGGAGCCCTCGCCGTCATTCTCATTCTCAGCTTCGTGCCAGGCCTGCATCTCAGCGGCTTCCTCGCCCGTGCGGCGCTGCCTTTTGCCAATCTCGAACGTCCTGCATCGCTCAAGATTCGCATCCTAGAGCCGGTGAAAGCCGATGCGCTCGCCCCCATCGGCTCGGAAGTGCCGCTGATCATCGAGACCGAAGGCGCCAAGCCCACGGAAGCCACGCTCGAATTTCAAACCGAAGGCTCCAAGCCGCGCCGCACCGAACTTTCCAGCGTCGGCACCACACGTTTCGAAGGCGTGGTGCCTGTGGGGCAAAGCGACGTGCGCTACCGCATCCATGCCGCCGATGCCATCACGCCGTGGCGCACGCTCAGCGCTCGCGCACGGCCTCGCATCGTTGAATTCAGCAAGACCATCGTCCCACCCGCCTACACAGGGGCCAAAGAAACGCAGCTCGCCGAGGATCATGGCGATCTCGAAGCTCTCGATGGTTCCACGATCAAACTCACGCTCAAAACAAACCAGCCCGTGTCGCAGAGCGACATCGTCATCAATCCAGACCTCAGTGAAAAAATCAGCGTTGTGGCCAAAACCGACGATAACGGCTTGCTCAGCACCGAAATCCCCGTCAAGGCCGCGCACGGCACCTGGCAGATCGCGTTGAAGTCCCAGGAAACCGGCTTCACCAACGAGGAAAGCACGCCCTGGCGCATCACCGCCATTCCCGATCTGCCGCCCACCGCACAGATCAACGAACCCGCCGAACAGATCGAACTCCTCGCTGATGAAGCCGTGCGTCTCGCAGGTCTGACCACTGACGATGTCGGCCTCAGCGGCGTCAAACTCGCCCACGCCATCAACGGCGCGAACTGGACCGAGCGTGACCTGCCTTTCACCAAGTCCGCCAAGGAAGCGCCGGTGCAGACTTTGCTGCCGCTCGCCCCGCTCGGCGTGAAAACCGGCGACGTGCTGCTCATCAAGCTCATCGCCATCGATCTCAAAGGCCAGAAGGCCGAGTCACCGCCCGTTCGCGTCATCATTCTCGAACAAACCATCGACCCGCGTCAGCGCGAGTGGGCCGAATCGCAGCGCCGCCTCGCGCAACGGGCCGAGCGTCTCAACGAGCAAACCCAGGAACTCCGCAAAGATCTCGACAAGGTACGCAAGACCGAGCGCGATGCCAAAAAAGATCCCGACAAGGCCAAGAACGAAGCCGAAAACGCCCTCGCCAGCGCTCAGGAGAAATTGGAGCAGGTGAAAACGCAGTCCGAGGAGCTTTGGAACGCCTTGAAGGAAGCCTCACGCGACGCGCCGAACCAGCTCGACGCCTCCGAAGCGCAGCTTCTCGGCGAACGCCTCGCGCAGATGCGCCGTGAGCAGTTGCCAGACTTGGAAAAGCTCAACAGCGCCACGATTGAAAATCCTGAACAGCTCAAACGCGCTGCCAGCGAGGCTTCGTCCAATGCCAACATCATCGCCGACGCCCTGCGTGCCTTTGCCGCCGAGGACACGGCGAAGATTGCCGCCAAAGAATCCCAGCAGCTTCAGCGCCAGTCCAAGATGCTTACCGAAACCGCGCTGCCTGCGAATCGTGATGCTGAGCAGCGTCCGAAGTGGCAGGAGCAGCAGCGCGCGCTCATGGCGCAGGCCAAGACGCTGCAAAAAGACCTCCAGCAGCTCGACGAAGCGCAAAAGGGTCGCAGCCGCGGACAGTTGCAGGACATCGACAAAAAAATCACCGAAACCTCAGCCGATCTCGCCGCCAGCCTCGACAAGCCGGATCAAACCAAGAGTCCCGAGCATCTTTACGGAGCCTCTGACAACCTGCGCAATCGTTTGCAGCAGGCCGCCGACGTCAGCCGCAACATTGCCGAACAAACAAGCAACGAGGCCAATCAACGCCGCGAAAATCTCGGCCGGCAGGACAATCCTGCGCTCGCCAAGCTCGAAGAAGCCAAGAACAACCTCGCCATGGCCGAGAGCGCCGCGCGTGATCCTCGTCAAAACAAGCGCAACGATCGCGACGGCCTCACGCCCGCCGAAAAAGCCGAGAAGCAGCTCGCCGAAGCCGCCAAACAACTTCAGGACCAGGCCGAATTGCGCGAGCAGAACCAAGCCACCAACACGCAGGCCGCGCTCGACATGAACCGCGCCAGCCGCGCTGCCGATGAACTCGCCCGCCAGACCGCCGAGGCGAAGAAGATTCCCCTGCCCTCGCAGGAAGAAGCGGAAAAGGCCCGCAAGAGCAACGCACCACCCTCCGAAGCGCAGAAGGCGCTCGCCACTTTGAAGGAGCAGGCCACACAGCTCGCCCAGGCCACGCGTGCGCTCGAAGCCGATGCACTGGCGCAAGACGCGGCTCAAGCTCTCGAAGCCGCGCAGACGGAAGCGATGCAGCCGCAGAATCAGCAAGACCTCGCGCAGACCGCCGCGCAGGCCAAGGCCGCCGCCGAGGCGCTCCAGCAGATCCCGGACAAGATCAATCGTGCCCGTCTTGCCGAGGCGATGCAGAAAACCGACCCGCAGGCCGCGAACAACCTGCGCCAGGCCGCGCAGCAGGCCAGCGATGCCTCGCGCAATGCCGCCGAGCAGAACAAGCAGCTCGCCAATCAAGCGGCGCAGCAACAGGCCGGGCAGGAATTGAACACCCAGCCCGCGCAGCAGGCCACCGCCGACGCTCAAATGAAGGCGAACGAGCTCGCCGCGCAATTGCAGCCGCAGATTGACGCCGCTCGTGCGCAACTTGCAGCCATGACGCCGGAAGTCAGCGAGATGATGAAACGCGTCGCCGCAGATCTCAAAAAGACGCAGCAGGAAACGCAAACCGCCGCCAATGACGCCAAGGCCGAGAAGCCGGTGGAACAAGTCGCCGAGAAAGCCCAGGAACTCCGTCCCGAAGCCGCTGAGAACGCTGAAAAAATGGCCGCGCTGCAAGCCGCACTGCGTCAGGAGGCCAACGCCGCCAAACTCACGGAGAAACCCGAGGCCCAGCTCGCCCGCACCGCCGATGTCGCGCTTGCGCAGATGCAGCAGAAGACCCCGCAGATCGCACAGAATTTGAAACAGGCCGCGCAAGCGACACAGAGCCAGCCGCAGGCACAGAATTTGCAGGCCGCCGCCGATGCGCAGCAACAGACGGCGCAGGCGCTCGATCAGATCGCGCAGAACATGCAGAAGATGGAGCAGGGCCAGCAACTCAGTGAGGCCGAGCAGGCCGCGATGCAGCAGATGGAGCAGGAACTCGGCGTGCAGGAGCCGCTGGACGAGGCCTACCAACGCGCCCAGGAACTCGCCGAGATGGCGAAGGACGCGAAACAGAATCCTCAAGCCGTGCTTGAGGCTTTGGAGAAAGAACTGCCAAAAAATCCGTCCATGCAGAAGGCGCTCGCCGAAACCGCCAAGACCACCGCACAACAGGCCGAGCAGGCCGTTGCCAAAGAAACGCAGCAGGCCGTGCAGAACGGCATGGCGCAGAAACAGGCCGCGAATGATCTCGCCCGCGTCTCACGCCATCAGCAACGTCTTGGTGACAAAGAAGCCGCGCAGCAGGTCGCGCAGGCCAGCGATCAATTGCAGCAGGCCGGTCAAAAAGCCGAGGCCACGCAGGCCAATCCCGTGCCGAATCCACAGGCCGCGCAGCAGAGCCAGGCCAACGCCGCCCAGGCAGCGAAAGCCGCCGAGGCCACGGCCAGCCAGACCGCGCCGCCCATGCTCGCATCTCCGCTGGAACAACTGCAAGGCCAGATGCTCGCCCAGGCGCTCGATCAACTCGATGCGCAGCTTCATCCGATGCAGAGCGGCCAGCAGCAGGGTCAGCAACAGCAGCAAGCCGGACAGCAACAAGGCCAGCAGGCGCAGCAGAGCCTGAACAACGCCCAGCAGGCCCAGCAGCAAAGCATGGCCGATTCCCGCAACCAAGGCCAGACGCCAGGATCAAAGCCCTCCCAGCAGCAGATGGCGCAGAATCAGAAACAGCAGGGCCAGAACACTCAGGCCCAGTCAGCCGAAGGCGGCAACCAGTCCACCGAACTCAAAGACGGCGTGCTCGGCCAGATCACCGTCCTCGTAAACGGCGACTGGGGCCACCTCCCGCAAAAAATGGCCGATGACCTCACCGAAGCCACCCGAAGCGAAGCCGCCCCCGAATACCGCGCCGCCATCGAGAGTTACTACAAGGCGATCGCGACGAAGGCGAAGCGGTGAAAAATTCTGGGCGTATGAAAACCGCCGAAGCCAAAATGATTTGGGAATGATTTTCGATACTGAGAAAAGTATGATCCTCAGAGTCACAATACTCTCATTCGCCTTGTCGATTGTCCTCGTTAGTTGCGGGAAATCCGAATCTAAGGTGCCACCAGATCACAAAATGAAATCTGTCAAGATACGCACCCTTAGTTCGCCTCATTCGGACCTTTCCTCTTTTGATCCTGGCAAATACCTCTGCGATCTGGAGTTTTACGAAACGTCCGATGCTATCACGAATGCAGATCGTGATGGACTCGCCCAATTCGTTCATTTTTTAGCCTTCATGGCTTTACAGGCGAAGTCTAACGCATGGGAGCATTCCACCGTTCGAAGGGACGCCACAGCTTTCCTTGCACTCGAATCTCATTTCGGCCATCTCAAAGGCTGGGAAGCGATTACAAAAGGAAGGAACGGATTGAGTTACAGACAGTTGGTTAGCTTCTTGATGGATCCATATCCCCCGCGTTTACCCAAGTAAATAACACCAGCTTGCAGAGCAGGGCCTCCGCGCTCCTGTCATCATCGTGGAAGCGACTGGCTCCCGCTGTCGCTACCCCAATGAAACCCTTCCTCCAACTCGCTCAAGCCCGTACGCCCGAGGGTGCTGAACTGACTCTACATGCACATGACACGCACTTTTATCTGCGGGTGAACCGGCAGCCGTTGATGGGAACGAACGCGTCGGAGTCGGAGAAGGTGCTGGCGCAACTGGCGTGTGCCCGTTTGAGCGGCCAAGCGGGCATGCGCGTGCTCATTGGCGGGCTGGGCTTTGGTTTCACCTTGCGGCGGGTGCTGGAACTGGTGGGCGCGGATGCCCGCGTGCAGGTGGCGGAGCTGCTGCCGGAGGTGGTGGCGTGGAACCGTGAGTTTTTGAGCACGGTGAACGGTCTGCTACTGGAGGATTCACGCGTTGAGGTCAGCGTGGAGGATGTGTTTCAGGTGATCGCCCGCGCTCCGGCGGCTCATTACGACGCGATCCTGCTGGATGTGGACAACGGCCCCATCGCCATGGTGCAGGATGGCAACGCGCGGTTGTATCAGGCGCAGGGCTTCCAGGCGATCACGCAGGCACTCAAACCGGGCGGGCGTGTGACGTTCTGGTCGGCGAGCACGGATCATGCGTTTGCCAAACGTCTCGCCAAAGCGGGCTTCAAGGTCGAAACGGTGGCCGCGAAGGCATATCCGCAGGCGAAACGCTGCACGCACACGATCTTTGTGGCGGATCGGATGGGGTAAGAGAAGGAGCCGTCAAGAAGTGCTCAAGCTGGGTCAAGTTTCGTGCTCTCACAAGAATCCTGCTCCTGCGTTCCCGCCTTCATGTCCGGCAGCGAATCCAGATACAACGCCTCCACCTTGTCCCGCGCCCAGGGCGTGCGGCGGAGGAAGACGAGGCTGGACTTGATGCTGGGCTGCCAGTTGAAGCAGTTGATCGGGATCATGCGTCCGAGCATCTCCCAGCCGTAGTGCTCGACGAGCTGGGTGACGATCATCTGCAAGGTGATGCCATGGAGAGGATTTTTGGGGCCGGCGGCGTGCATGGAGAGAAAAAAAATTTGGCGGCGTTCAGCGGTGCCGCATGCCCATCTAAGCACCGTCCGCCAGCGCGTCCATGCCTTCGCTTGAAATCTTGGCGGACTTTGTGCGGCGACTCGTTTCTTGATAAAGCGCCCGACGTCTCTAGCCTCCGCGTCCGCGACTCCCTCACTCCTCATGAGCCTTTACAACGAATTCCTCCAATGGGCCGGCAACCTGAACGCGCAGCAGGCGGCGGACTGGCTGCGCCACCTCGAATGGCAGCGCGTGGTGCCGGAAATCACGGGGAAGTTCATCGGCTTCCTGCTGGGCTTCTTCGCGAGCTGGCTGCTGCTGTTTCGGAGGCATCTGAAGGCGCTGGACCGGCTGCGGCGCGGTGATTCGGACGATGTGCTGTTTCAGGCGCACTTCCTGGTTCCGGTGCCGGGCACGGGCGAGTGCGTGCTCATTTTCCGCAACCTGATGCCCAGCACGACGGTGAACGACCTCTATGACAACCCGGCTGCGCGAAAAATTGTGCGTGAGCTGGCGGACATGACCAGTTTGAAAGACCCTGTGCTGCGCACCGAGGCACAGCTCGGCTTTGAGGTGCTGAACGACGCCTTCAACCACATCGCCGGTCATCTGGCCACGACGCCGTTTTCGCGCGAAGCCTGGCTGTTTGCCATGACCTGCGAGGATCGCAAAGTGGTGCGCCGCAAGTGCGTGCGCTGCTTCCTCATCCGCCCCGGTGAGCTGGAGCAGTTCGCCAACTGGCGCTGGTGCCGTGACAACGTGCGCTGCGAGCAGCCCTGGCACTGGTATCGCGTCGTCGCGCTGCATCAGATGGCGAAACAGTGGCAAAAGGAGGAGCAGGCCACGCAGAATCCCGAACCAAAGGCACAGGGCATGCCGCTGGTGGACAAGCACGCCACGCACCGCCGCATCCGTCCGCTCTCCGCCGGCATTTACACGAACGAAAAGGCCGTGGGCACACCGGTCACGATCCCCTGGGAATCGCAGGAGTGGGAGTTGAAGAAACTTGGCCTCGACCTCAACGATCCCGCGCTCGACACATAGGAATCGAGGTCGCGATCAGATTCATCTTGTCGGTCTAGGCGGCTGCCGTGTAATCTGCTGAGGAACAACCCTCTCCCGCCATGAATCCGTCGCAGCCCGGCAATCCCGCCAATCCATCGCAGCAGCCACCGCCGCCGCAAGGCCAGCCCGGAGCCACGCAGCCGCTGCCTCCGGGTTACGCGCCGCCTCCCGGCTATCCGCCGCAGATGCCGGGCTATCCGCAGGGGTATCCGATGCCGCAAGGCTACCCGCCGCAGATGCCGGGTTACCCACAGGGTTATCCGATGCCGCAAGGCTACCCGCCGCAGATGCCGGGCTATCCGCAGGGTTATCCGATGCCGCAGGGCTATCCGCCGCAGATGCCGCCGGGGTATCCTCCCCAAGGTTACCCGCAAGGCTATCCCATGCCTCCAGGCATGATGCCGACCATGCCGATGCCTGCGGTCATGCCGCCGCCCGCGCCGACCACTGGCACGGTGACTCCCGCCACTCCGCAGCCCGGCAGCGCACCGATGCCTGCCATGCCCGCTCCGACGGCGGTGGCTCCTTCATCGGCACCCATCCCTGCGGCCTTGGCCCCGGCGGTGCCCGCGCCGAGCACACCGATGGCGATGGCACCTGCCGCGCCTACCGATGACGCGGGGGATGCCGCCGTCGCGGTGGCCGAGCATCACGAAGGCGAGGTGTTTCATCCGCCCGCGCTCACGCACATCGAGATCGGGCCTCCGCCCAACAAGTTCGTGCAGGTGTGGCGCAAGATGGGTGCGAGCGCCCTGCTCATGAGCATTCTCATTCACGCGGGGCTCGGAGTGCTGGCGTTGTTCATCGTGTTCAGCACCGGGGTGATGGACAAGCAGGTCGATTTCCTGCCCGGTGGCGGCACGGCGCAGGGGGCGCAGGCCAGCCAGGACTTGCAGCACAAGGTGCAGCAGAAGAAGCGCAGCTCGATCAACAAGACGATGCCGATGAAGAAGCTGGTGAGCACGAGCATGAACTCGTCGATCACGCTGCCGGAGGCGCCGCCGGACGCGCTGGACATGCCAGATGTGAGCGCGATGCTCGGCGGCGGTTCATTGGGAGCGAGCGGCGGCTTTGGAGCGGGAGGAGCAGGCGGTGGCTTTGGCAAAGGGATGGGGATGGGAGGAGCAGCAGGTTTTGTGACGCTGCCGCCGTCGATGAGAAGCCGCTGCTCGACGCAGGAGCGGTTGGAGAAACTACGGCAGAACGGCGGGACGCCGGAGTGCGAGGCGGCGGTGAGCGCGTCGCTGGAGTGGCTGAAAGGCAAGCAGAACGCCGACGGCTCCTGGGGCCGCAACAACAAGTGCGCGATGACTGGTCTGGCGCTGCTGTGCTACCTGGGCCGCTGCGAGACGCCGGAGTCACCGTTCTACGGCGACAATGTGATGAAGGGCATCATGTTCCTGATCGAAACGCAGAAGGCGAACAAGCACAAGCTCTTCAGCCAGGCCACGTCAGGCAACGCGCCGGTGTATGAGCACGGTATCGCCACCTACGCCCTCGGCGAAATGTACACCCTGGCCCGCCTCGGAGCAAAACCCCTACCCGGCATGCGCGAGGCCTTCGAGCAGGGCGTGAAAATCATCATCGATAATCAGCAGGACAGCGGAAGCTGGGTGTATGACGGCGAGACCGGTTTCTATGCCGGCAAAAAAAGCCGCGAGGATCTTTCCGTCGCCGGCTGGCAATTCCAGGCGCTCAAGGCCGCCAAGAATACCAGCCTGAAGATCGAAGGTCTGCACTCCGCCATCACCAAGATGACCAAGTACCTTGAGGACAAGCAGACCAAGGACGGCGGCTTCGGCGTGGCCAACCGTGACGCGCACTACAACCAGTGGAGTCTCTCCGGTGTCGGCGTCCTCGGCTTGCAGACCATGGCCAAGGGCAAGACCAGCGCCATCAAGAAAGGCCTCAAGTTCCTCACCGAATTCCTCACCGCTGAGCCGCTGGACTGGAACAAAAACTGCAATCTCTACTGCTGGTATTACTACACCCAGGCCTTCTTCCAGCAGGGCGGCGACGACTGGAAGTTCTACAACCAGCAGTTCCTGCCGCAGATCCTCAGCGCCCAGCAGCCCGACGGCTCCTTCAAGCGCGGACGCCCGAACTGGCCTGCTGGTGACGCTGCTGATGACATCTACCGCCAGACCCTCTGCACGCTGCAGTTGGAGGTTTATTACCGCTACCTGAAGGTCGCTGACCGTGAGGAAGACTCGTTCTTCGACAAGTAAGGTGAGCGAACCTCACTTCCCCGCCCCGACCTGCCTCAGCCACTCTTCGAGGTTGTAGTAGTTCGTCACACGGCTGACACGGCCTTCACGCAGGTCAAAGAACGCGCCGACGCGGAGGCGGTAGCGCTGACCGGCGGCGGGTGGCAGGCCTTCGTCGGTGGACAGGTATTCGCCTTCAATGAAAAACTCCGCCGCGCCTCGGCTGCCATCTTCGTTGGCGAAGACCACGAGATCACGCACCTGCTCGCGATAGCAACGGTCCATGCGCTGGAGGAAGGCGCGAAACACGTCTTTCCCTGTCTCCGTGCCGCCTTGGTTGATGTCATGGGCCACATCGTCGGTCAGCAGCGCAAGGAATGCCTCACGGTCGCCGGTGTTGAAGGTGTCGTAATAGGTTTGGATGAGCGCGGCGGATTGCGGTTGGATCGTGGAGGCCATGCGCGGGAAGAAACGCGGAATAAACCGTCCTGCATCCCGAACTTTGTTTTTTGGGCACTCGAATCCGCGTAATTTCGCATCGCCTGTAGCATTCTCTTTTCCACGGCGTTATCTGCGCACGCATGCCCCGCATTGTCTGGCAAAACATGAACCTCACCTGGCTGGCCGCCGGGGTGGTCGTGCTGGTGCTGGGATTGCTCATCGCAGGCTATGTGAGATCGCCCCTTCGCGGCTGGAAGCGGCTGGCGGCCATGCTGTGCAAGACCGCCGCGCTGGCCCTGCTGGCGCTGTGCCTGCTCGATCCGCTATGGACGCGCACGCAGCCGAAGAAGGGTGAAAACGAAGTCGTCGTGCTGGTGGATGCCAGCGCCTCGCTTGATCTGGCGGAATCCGTGGGTGGAAAAACCCGCGCGGCACTCGTGCAGGCGGCTTTGGCATCCAGTGATGACGATGCTGCATGGATCAAGGCCTTGGGGGAAGACTTCCGCCTGCGTTTGATGACCGGAGGCTCGCAAACGAAGAGCGTGCCGCATTTTCGTGGCTTGAGGTTCGACGGCACGCGCTCGGACTTCTGCCGCACGCTCATGACGCTGCGCTCCGGCGGCACGAACCTCGCCGCCGTGGTCGTGGTGAGCGATGGCAATGCCACCGACTTCGCCGCGTGGAAAGCGGAGACGAAGAGCACGCCCGTTTTCACCGTGCTGGCCGGCGACAAGGCTCCGCCGGATGATTTCAGCATCGTCGAGGCCAGTGTGGCGACGAGTCCGTTTGAAGACGCGCCGATCACCATCACCGCTCGCGTGACTGGCAATGGCAAAGCGACGCTGCAAGTGCTCGGCGAGGACAAAAAGCCCGTGGCGTCCGAAAAGGTGACGCTCAGCGGCAATTCGGCTCAAACGGTGCGCTTGCGTGTGCCGGTGGCGAAGTCGGGGGTGAGCTTTTATCAACTCGCACACCAAAGTGAAGGCGGCAAAGAAGCCACGCTGGCGAACAACACACGCCTCCTTGTCGCAGATCGCGGCGCAGGGCCGTATCGCGTGCTCTACGTCTCGGGTCGGCCAAATTGGGAATACAAATTCCTGCGCCGCGCCATCGCGGGTGATGATGACATCCAGATGCCTGCACTGGTGCGCATCGCGAAACGGGAACCGAAATTCGAATGGCGTGGCAAGGCCGGTGAAAGCGTGAACCCGCTGTTTCGCGGCTTTGGAGCCAAGGAAGGCGAGGAGGCGCAGCGCTACGACCAACCGGTGATCATTCGGATGGGCACGAAGGATGCCAAGGAACTCACCGACGGCTTCCCGAAAGCAGCGGAGGACTTGTTTGCGGAGTTTCGCGCCATCATTCTCGACGACATCGAGGCGGCGTTTTTCACACAGGAGCAGATGAACCTCATCGAGCGCTTCGTCAGCGAGCGCGGCGGCGCGTTGTTCATGCTCGGCGGCCAGGAGTGTTATCGCACCGGCGGCTATGACAACACGCCCATCGGCCGCATGCTGCCGGTGTATCTCGATCAAGCAGCAAGCGGCCCGGCGGTGGCGGACGCGCGGTTCAATCTCACGCGTGAAGGCTGGTTGGAATCATGGATGCGGCTGCGCACGGACCGCGAGGAGGATGAGAAGCGCCTGTCCGCGATGCCCGCGTTTCAATCCATCAATCCCGCCTTCTCCATCAAGCCGGGCGCGAGCATTTTGGCGACGGTTTCAGACGCGCAGAACTCCTATCCCGCCGTTGCGGTGCAGCGTTTTGGTGAAGGCCGCGTTGGAAGCCTCATGATCGCCGATCTGTGGCGCTGGGGGTTGTATGACACCGACGCGCACAAGGACATGGACCGCATGTGGCGTCAGCTCATGCGCTGGCTGGTCGTGGATGTGGCGGATGCGATCACCTTTGCCGCTGAGATCGACGCCGCCGACCAGGAGCGTGTGAAACTGGCCGTCAGAGTGAAGGATCGAGCCTTTAAGGCGAACAGCGATGCCATCGTTAAGATCGAGGTCACACAGCCAGATGGCAGCAAGTCACAGCTCTTTGCCGAGCCGAGCCTGAAAGAGGCCGGACTTTTCGAAACGGAGTTCTTTACAAGCAAACCCGGCTACTACCGCGCCACCACGACCGTCGAGGATGCCGGAAAACGCACAGCGCTCGGCACGAAGGCCGTCGGCTGGACGCATGACCCGCTGGCGATGGAATTCGCCAAGCTGGAGCCGAATCGCGAGTTGATGCAGCGCATCGCTGATGAGACCGGCGGGAAGATGCTCGCTCTGAAGAACATCACAGAGCTGCCCGAGATGCTGAAAAACATCCGCGTGCCCGTCGAGGTTACACTGGCGACGCCGCTGTGGCACACACCTTGGATTTTCATCGCGATCCTGCTGCTGCTGCTCGGTGAGTGGATGCTACGAAGGAAAGGAGGCATGGCATGAGACTTTGGCTTTTCATTTTGTTCACCTGCTCCCTTCACGCACGAATCCTCGACGTCGTCATCGTACGCGGCGCGGATGGCGCGGAGGAGTATGGGAAGAAGTTCTCGACGCAGGTCGAAGCCTGGAAAGCGGCCTGCGCGAAGGGCGAAGTGCCGGTCGAAATCATCAGCGGCGCAGAGACCGCTGCGAAGCTCGAAAAGCGTCTCGCAGCAGCAAAACCGGATCGCTCATTGTGGCTCGTGCTGATTGGCCATGGCACGTTTGATGGCCGTGAGGCGAAGTTTAACGCCGAGGGGCCGGACTTTGAGGCCAAACAGCTCGCCGGGTGGCTGGCACCTCTGAAACAGGAAATTGTGCTCATCCACAACGCCTCATCGAGCGGCGGATTTGTGCGTCCACTGGCAGGCAAAGGCCGGATTATCATCACAGCGACCAAAGGCCCGGATGAGGTGTTCTATGCGCGGTTTGGCGAGTATTTCGCCGAAGCCATCGGCGGGTTGGGTGATGCCGACATCGATCAGGACAGGCAGGTTTCCATTCTCGAAGCCTTCCGCCATGCCAGCAAGGCGGCGGCGATGTTTTATGAGAATGAAGGCCGGCTGGCCACGGAACACGCGTTGATCGAAGACAACGGCGACGGCGTCGCCACGCGCCGTGAAGTGCTCGAAGCACCGCCTGCCGAGGCCAAGCTCGATGGCGAACGCGCTTCGCAACTCGTGCTCGTGCTCAGCGACGAGGAAAAGAAGCTCACCGACGAGCAACGTAAGAAACGCGACGCGCTCGAAGTCGAGTTGAAAAAACTCAAGGGGCAGCGTGTCACGCTGGGCGATGATGAGTACTACGCGAAGCTGGAAAAGCTGCTGCGGCAGTTGAGCGAGGTTTACGGATCGTCCCGCCCCGCGACGTAGTCCCGAAACGCCTGCGCCACCTGCTGGGTAACAGCACCCGACACGCCAGGCATCTCGCGCTGATCAATTCGCGCCAGCGGATGCACATCGCGCGTGCTGGAGGTCAGAAAGGCTTCGTCGCAATTTTGCAGGACGCTGATGGGTAACGCGACCTCTTCGACGGTGATGCCCGCAGCCTGACAAGCCTCGATGGTGAGCGCACGCGTCACACCCGCAAGACAACCGGAGCTGAGCGGCGGCGTTTGCACACGGCCACCCGCAACGATGAAGATATTGGTGCCGGTGCCTTCGCAGAGTTCGTCACGCGTGTTGGCAAACAAGGCCTCCCCTGCCCCTTGAGCATGGGCCAAGGCCAAAGCGCGCACGTTGTCGGCATACGAGGTCGATTTGATGCCTGCGAGGGCACCGCGCTCGTTGCGCGTCCAGGGCACGATGAGCACGGTCTCGGTGGGTGGCCAGGGTTTGAGCGGGGTGGCAGCGGCGGTCATCGTGGAGGGCGATTCACCACGGTCGGAGCCGAGGGGGCCGTCACCGCTGGTCAGCGTGACGCGGACGCGGGCATCTGGCAGACCATTGGCCTGCATGACCTCTAGGATGGCCTGTAAATAGACCTCAAAAGCAGGTGGCGTGATGCCCATGGACTCGCAGGAGGCGACGAGACGCTTCCAGTGCCGTGTTGGAGTGAAGGGCTTGTTATTGCGGGCGACAAGCGTCTCAAACACGCCATCCCCGACGAGAAAGCCATGGTCAAAGGGGGAGATGCGCGCCTCGACGGTGTTAACGATTCGGCCATTGATCCAGATATGTGCAGGCAGGTTCACGCGGAGATCATGCCGCGAATAAAATCATTCTCAACAGACTCAACTTTGCGCTTGCACGGTAACCAGCTTGCGCCAGTATCCGGGCCGCAAGTTTTGCGGGTGTAGCTCAGTGGTAGAGCACTTCCTTGCCAAGGAAGATGTCGCGCGTTCGAATCGCGTCACCCGCTCCATCTCTCTCAGAGAGATGGCCTTCTCCCAAACCTTCATGTTTGTCTGGTCCAAACTCTCCGCCGCCAAGTGGTCTGATGCGTGGGAAGAACGATTCGCCGGGAGTAACGACGCCACGCTCGTCATCAGCAGCTTTCCCGGCAGGCAAACCATCCGTGTGGAGGTCTATTGCGCCACGGAGAAACGGGCCAAGGTCATTCAGAAAGAATGGGGCGGCACCGTGCGGCTGCTCAAGCAGCAGAACTGGGCTGCGAATGCTTCTCAAGCGCCACCGCCAGTGAAGGTGCGTGAAAAGTTTGTCGTCTGCACGGCCCGGACCAACGCGGAGCTAACCAAGGCCCGCAAAGAGTTCCCCAATCGTGAGATCATCGCCGTACCGGCAGACATGGCCTTTGGAACGGGCCACCATGCCACCACGGCCACTGTTTTGCGCCTGCTCGTGGATCTGGCAGAAGCGCTGAACAAGTCTGGCAAGCCCTGGAGCATGGCCGATCTTGGCTGCGGCAGCGGCATCCTGGCCATCGCGGCATCGAAACTCGGTGCCCGCCGTGTCTGGGGCTGTGATTACGACCCGGCGGCGGTGCGCATCTCGAAGGAGAACGCCGAGCGCAATGACACCCCCAAGGTGAGCTTCACCCGGATCGACGTGCTCAAATGGCAGCCGAAGCAGACCTGGGACATCGTGGCTGCCAACATTTTCCATGACGTGCTGGAGGCGGCATTCCCGCAACTGATCCAGTCCGTGGCCCCTGGAGGTGTTTTGATGCTTTCCGGCATCCTGCGCACCCAGGCCAAGGATTGCCTGGCCGCAGGTAATCGCGCCGGATTTGTGGTCCAAAAGACGATTACCAAGGGAAAATGGGTCACCGCGCTGGGCACGGTGAAAGCCTGAACGGGCCGGTTTTGTGCCGGAACAGCCTTCTGCGCCCCCCTCGAAGTTAAGCCTTGAGTTTGAGGCAGTTGATCTCTAACATCCATAAGACTTAGGATTCCCGGTCATGCTCTTCGATCCCGCTTCAACTTCTGGCGCGGCTGGAACCCCCAGCCCGCTGAAAAAGCGTCGCTTCTTGAAGCGAACCCAGACCGAGGGCAACCGCATCGGCCTGCTACCGACGGAAGGCTGGCGCAAACGCAACATGCAGTTCCTCAACGAGGTGCTCATCCCCTCGCTCCTCGCCCCACGCAAGCCGGGCCAGGACTTCGGCCTGCTGCCGATTGCCACACAGGACGAAATTGCGGTGACTTGGCTCGGTCACGCAGGCTTCTTTGCCCAGGTGGGCGGCATCAACATCGCCATCGACCCGAACTGGGCGCTGTGGCACGGCCCGGTGAAACGCGTGCAACACCCAAGTGTCTGGGCGCATGATCTTCCCCCCATCGACCTCGTCCTCGTGACGCACGCGCATTACGACCACCTGCATCTGCCGAGTCTGCGCAAGCTGGCCGCCGCCCAGCCGATCATCGTTCCCGAGGGCGTCGGCAGCCTCGTGAAGAACTGCGGCTTCGGGCGCATCGTGGAGCTGAAAACTTGGCAGAGCGCCACTTTCCGAGATCTGCGCATCACCCTGACTCCTGCCCGCCACTGGGGTGCGCGCATGATCCATGACACGCATCGCGGTTTCGGCGGTTTTTTGATCAAGTCCCCCGACCGGTGCCTCTTCCACTGCGGCGACAGCGCGATGTTTGACGGCTTCCAGGAGATCGGCAAGCGCTCCAATATCGACCTCGCCCTCATGCCAATTGGTGCCTATGACGCGCCGAGCGGACGTCCGGTCCACATGAATCCCGAGGAGGCGCTGGACGCTTTCGAGATGCTCGGGGCGCAATCCATGGTGCCGATGCATCACGAAACTTTTCCCCTCGGCGGCGAACCGATCCATGAACCCGCCGAACGCCTCATCAAAGCCGCCCTGGAGCGCCGGATCGGGCATCGCGTGCGCCTGCTGCGCGACGGCGAATCGGCGCTTTTCTAAGTGAATTTGCGGCCTGTTTTGACCCTCATTGCCGCTGTCTCGGCGGACGGCTTCATTTCCACCGGCCAAGGCGTGCCCTGGGCTCTGCCGAAAGACCGGGAGCACTTCCGCAGCGTCACACGCGGCCAGTGGCTGCTGATCGGCAGGCGCACTTACCAGGAGATGCTGGGCTGGTTCCAGGCCGGGCATCACCCGCTCGTTCTGACGAGAGACTCAGACTTCACCCCGCCCGTCGGCCAGGCCGTGGCTGATCTTGACTCGGCCTTGGAAGCCGCCGCCCAAGGAGGGGCTCGGGAGCTGTTTGTCTGCGGCGGGGGCGCTGCTTACGCGGCGGCCATGCCACGGGCGGATCGGCTGATTCTCACGCATGTGGGCACCTATTTACATGCTGGCGTCCCCTTTCCTGCCCTCGACCCAGGGATTTGGCGGGCGGTTTCCCGCCGTGAGTCCCCCGCCGACGCTGAAAACCCATTCGGCATGGTTTTTGCCGGCTATGAGCGCTATTCACCACAAAATCAGGCGATTGATTCACATTCCTGAAAAAATCAAGATGAGCAGATTCGTCTTTGGTGTATCTAAGAGAAGCTGATGACCACTCAACCACGGTTCCTTCACGGCCTAGCCGCCGCAACGCTGACGACAGTGATTCTGTTCGGCGTCGGCTGTCGTAGCCTCAGCACCACCGGCTCCACGCCTGCGACCAAGACCGACCCGGCTGCTTCTGGCAGAACGGACGCCGTTTTGGTGAAAGGCCCCATGGATCTGAGTTTCCTGCTCAGCATGAGCTACACGGAGGCCAAGAGCATCTCCACACAGCAGTTGGAATTCCCCCCCTACCTCAAGATCGCCGCCGACTCGATCGAGGTCTTCAAGTACAGCGACGACGGCAAGCCGCGCAAGGCACGCGCCCGTGGCAAGGTCTTCATCGAAATGAATTTCGGCGAGCCTGCCAAGGCACTCTGCCAGGAAGCCTTCATCACCGAGGACGAGATCATCCTGCGCGGCAGCCCCATCTTGCAGCGCGGTGGCAGCATGGTCGAAGGCCTCGATGAGAGCACCATTTTCTACATGTTCGGCACCTCGTTGCGTGTCATCGGCCTGCACAAGGTGAACAACCAGAACGAGATCGCCTCGGTGCTTCCTGCTTTGGGCAACTGGGCTCAAGGCCCCAACCTGCTCCTCCCGCCGCTGACCGAAAGCGCCGTGCCCTCCAGCATCCGCGACTCCATGCAACGCGCCGCCGAAGCCGAGATGCTGCATCAAAAAACGCGTGAGCTTTATGGACCCGCCGCGCCGCCAGCGGACAACAATCCTCCTGCGCCGCCGCCCGCCGCTGTCAAACCAGCGGACAAACCCAAGGAAACTCCTCCGGCCCCCGCCTCGAAGACCAAAAAACCGCCGATGGTGGAGATCCGCACAGCCGAGCCGCAGAAGAAATCCTTCTGGAGCCGTTTCCGCACGGACAAGACTAGGGCTTGATTTGCTTCAGCCCACAATCGCACGCGGCACACGCCCGTGAACATCCGTGAGCCGGTAATCACGTCCGGCATAGCGATACGTCAGCCTTTCGTGGTCCATGCCCAGCAGATGCAGGATCGTCGCGTGGATGTCGTGGATGTGCATCTTGTCCACCGCTGCTTTGAAACCAAACTCATCGCTCTGGCCGTAAGCCATGCCGCCCTGCGCACCTCCGCCCGCGAAGAACATGCAGAAGCCATGCGGGTTGTGATCGCGGCCGTTGCCGTTCTCGCTCACCGGCGTGCGGCCAAATTCGCCGCCCCACACGATGAGCGTGTCGTCCAGCATGCCGCGTTGCTTCAGATCGCCGATCAGCGCCGCGATGGGCCGGTCGATGTCCGCCGCCAGCTTCCGCGTCGTCGCGTCATGATTGGAATGCGAGTCCCACGGCTGCCCGTTGCCATAGTAGAGCTGCACAAACCGTACGCCGCGCTCCACCAACCGCCGCGCCATCAGGCAGCCATTGGAGAAATGGCTCGTGCCATACATCTCGCGCACCTTCGCTGGTTCCAGGTTCACATCAAAGGCATCCGTCGCCGCCGATTGCATGCGGAAGGCCGTCTCCATCGCCTGGATGCGACCGTTCAGCGCCACATCCGCTCCGCCACGCGCCACCAGATGCTCCGCGTTCAGCGCCTGCATCAGATCCAACTGCTTCCGCTGCTCGGTCGGTGAGTAGCGCTCGTTCGTCAGCCACGGAATCATCTTCCCCGGCTCCAGGTTCGAGTGATTGATGTACACGCCCTGATGCTGCGCCGGCAAAAACGCGCTACTCCACAAAATCGAAAACCGCACCGGCTTCCCAGGGCACAGCACCACAAACGACGGCAGATTCGCGTTCTCGTTGCCCAGGCCGTAGCTCAGCCACGAGCCCATGCTCGGCACGCGCTCCGTCATCGTGCCGTTGTTCATCAGCAGCAGCGCCGGACCATGATTCGGATTGTCCGTGTGGCATGAACGCAGCACGCACAGGTCATCCGCATGCCGCGCCAGATTCGGCAGCAGCTCGCTGATCTCCAGCCCGCTTTGACCATGCTTCGCGTAGCCGTAGGGAGACGCCAGCAGCCCGCCTGTGGGCCGTTCCGTGCGCAGATCGGCCCCCATCGGCTTTTGTCCTGAATACTTCGTCAGTCCCGGCTTCGGATCGAAAAAGTCCGGCCCGAACGGCCCGCCGTTCATGAACAGATGAATCACCCGCTTCGCCTTCGGCAGGAAGTGCGACCTCGGCCCCGCCTGCACCGTTGAGGCCAGCCCCAGCGCCCCCAAACCGCCCCCCATGCGGGTCAGCAGTTCACGACGAGAAAGCGCGGAGAGATCAGACATGCAGCCAATACGCATCTCAAAGTCCCATGCTTGCTCCCGTCACTTGAAATGGGGCGGCCTCCACTCCCAGTCTGCGTCCAGCCATCATTTTCAAGGTTCAATGACAGGCTGAATCCTTTCTCCTTTCGCTTCATCCACCGCCACTCGATCAGCCATCCCTGAAAAAATGCCGCACACGGAGTGTCTGGACCACTTTACACATCACACACCATGGCCGCATGGCGGAGGGCGAGGATGGGATCGTCCCAGGTGGGGATGAATTCGTGGGCGACGAAGTCGTTGTAGCCGATTTCGAGGAGGGCCTGCATAACAGCGGGGTAGTTGATCTCCTGGTGCTCGTCGAGCTCACAGCGACCGGGATTCCCGGCGGTGTGAATGTGGCCGATGTAGTCCTGGTGAAGGCGCAGGCGGCGGATGATGTCGCCGTTCATGATGCTGACGTGGTAAATGTCGAAGAGCAGTTTGAAGTTGGGGCTGCCGATGTTTTTGATGAGATCGACGCAGAAATCCACGTCGTCGCCAAAGTAGCCAGGATGCCCCTTCATCGGGTGGGAGCTGTCGCGGGAGTTCAGATGCTCCAGGACGAGGGTGACGCCTTTCTTTTCGGCGAGCGGCAGCACCTGCTTCCAGACATCAAGGCAGTCGTGGATGGCTTTGTCACGATCCATGCCCTCGAACTCCATGCCAG
Organism: Prosthecobacter sp.; assembly: GCF_044232965.1. GTDB lineage: Bacteria > Verrucomicrobiota > Verrucomicrobiia > Verrucomicrobiales > Verrucomicrobiaceae > Prosthecobacter. Next base: position 28,061 of record NZ_JBIIKX010000021.1, on the reverse strand, counting down.
TGAAGGTGATGACCTTTTTGCAGCCGACATCGGCGGCGAGGTTGATGGAATCCGTCAGTTTCGTGACGACCTCGTCGTGAAACTCGGGATTGCACGGTCCTTTGGCGAAGCCGTGGCTGCCGACGAGGGAGATGTCGAGGCCGAGCTTTTTCACGTCGGGGTAGAGCTTGGAATCGATACCCTCAATGCCGACGAGCCCGATGTCCTTGGCATGCTTGGCGAGCACAAGGGTGTCCATCGGCTTCCAGCACCAGCCCATGAGGGTGTGCTTGATGCCTTTGTTTTTGATGACGTAAGCGGGATCAGCGGCGGCTTTGGCGATGGTTTGAGCGGTGAGTTGTGATGCAGCGGTGGCGGCGAACGCGGTGGTGAGGAAGTGGCGGCGGTTCATGGTGAGAGGTCAACGGTCAAGGGTTGGTCAAGATGGGTATCAAACGACGCTCGCGATTACTTTCCTATGCAGAAGGTGGAGAAGATGACATCGAGGATGCGTTCGACATCGACCTGGCCGATGACGTCGCCGACGGCCTGGAGCGCTTCGCGGATTTCGAGGGCGATGAACTCGGGGGCTTCGCCGCGCTCGAGAGCGATCCTGGCGGCGAGGAGGCGCTCGGCGGCACGTTCGAAGGCGGCTTTGTGACGAGCGTTGATGGCGATGGGGTGGTCTGCGGCGAGCGGTCCGGCGGTGGCGATGACGTCGCGGATGGCGTCACGCAGTTGTTCAATACCGGAACCGGTGAGGCAAGAAATAGGGATGCATTGGACACCGCCAGTACCGCCTAAAGGCGGGACTATAGTACTCCAATCAGCATGGATGCCGAGATCGGCTTTGTTGAGGATGAGGATGCGGCGATTGGCGATGGAGTCGGGCAACGTGAGACGCTGAACGGTGGCCGCAGGCTGGCTGGCATCGACGACTTCGATGACGAGGTCGGCGCGGTCGAGTTCGCGTTCGGTGCGCTGGATGCCGTGGCGCTCGATGTCGTCATTGGATTCGCGCAGGCCGGCGGTATCGACGAGGCGGAGCGGAATACCATGCACCTGGATGATTTCCTCGATAGTGTCGCGAGTGGTGCCTGCGGTAGGGCTGACGATGGCACGCTCGAAGCCGAGCAGGGCATTGAGCAGGCTGCTTTTGCCGACGTTCGGAGCACCGGATATGACGGTGCGGGCACCGTGGCGCAGGATGCGCCCCTGCTCGGAGGTGGCGATGAGTTTTTGCGCACGTTCGAGCACGGCGTCGATGCGCTGGCTCAAGGCGGCGCCGGTTTCGGGCGAGATGTCTTCATCCGGAAAGTCGATGAATGCCTCGATGTGGGCGAGCACCGGAATGATCTCCTGCTGCATGGCGGTGGCTTCACGACCAATCGCACCTCCGAGTTGTTCGTTCGCGGCACGAAGGGCGAGGGTGCTTTGCGCGTGGATGAGATCCATGACGGCCTCGGCCTGCGTGAGGTCCATTTTGCCATTTAGGAAGGCCCGCTGGGTGAATTCGCCGGGTTCGGCCGCACGCGCACCGCAGGCGAGGAGGCGATCCAACACACGCTGAGTGACGAGAACGCCGCCGTGGCCGTGGAATTCGATGACATCTTCGCCGGTGTAGCTGGCGGGTGATTTGAAGTGGAGCAGCAGACCGTGATCGAGCGATGCGCCAGTGGCATCAACGGCTGGAACGAGATGCGCCTGCCGTGGCGTGAGGTTCTGTGGAAGTTTGAAGGCCAAAGCGGCGATTGGGAGCGCCTGAGGGCCGGAAACGCGCACCACGCTGATGGCGGCCTCGCCGAGGGCAGTGGAGATGGCGGCGATGGTGTCTGCAAGCATCGGCGATGGTGAGAGCAGCAGGGTGAAAGTTCAAGAAGCGATCTGGAAAGATGCAACCCACGAGTTCTTTGAAGCTGAAGTCTTGAACGTTCATGGCGCAACGCCTATGCTGGGAGCTTACCCACCCGCCCCGCCACCGCGCATGACCGACTCAACGCCAGACGACATACCCTTTGGGCCGTGGGTGCCCCGACCTGTCTCGTGGCTGGAAATGGGTGTTTACTTTTGCGGCGCCCTCGTGGTGGCCGCCCTCGGCACCTGGTGGATTTTGAAAAACAGCGGCCAGGTCGGCCTGGATGCGCCAGACAACCGACGCAAGCTGCATGAAAAGGCCATCCCACGACTGGGAGGCGGCCCCATCTTCCTGGCGGTAGGTCTGGCATGCCTAGTGGCAGGTTACATCGGCGGACTGGGCTGGAGTCGCTGGCTGCCGGTGGCCATCTGCAACGCTTTGATTTTTAGCGTGGGTTTTGTGGATGATTTACGGCCTTTGGGAGCCAAGGTAAAGCTCGTCGGCCAGATTGGCACGGCGTTGATTCTTTACGCGCTGGGCGTCTCAATCGACACGCTCAGCAATCCGTTTGGAGATGGCAGCATCGACCTGGGTTGGTGGAGCCTGCCGCTAACCCTGCTATGGCTGGTGAGCATCCCCAACATCATCAATTTGATAGACGGCATGGACGGGCTGGCAGGTGGCTTTGGGCTGTTTTTGTGCCTGACACTGGCTTTCATCGGCTATTACGGCCTACAGCCGGACGTGCTGGTGGTGGCGCTGGCGATGGCCGGCGCGCTGGCGGGTTTTTTGATCTTCAATCTGCCGCCAGCCAAAATTTTCCTGGGTGACGGCGGCGCTTACCTGATCGGCTTTTTCATCGCCTCGGTGTCGCTCTTCACATCGAACAAAGGGTCTGTGATCGGCGCGCTGCTGGTGATCATCATGGCGCTGGGCGTGCCGATTCTGGACACGCTTTTTGCGATCATCCGGCGGGCGATGCGAGGCGTGCCGATCTTCAACGCGGACGCGGAGCACATTCACCACCGGTTGATCCTCCTGGGCTTCAGCAAAGGGCGGGCGCTGGTGGCCTTGTACTCGGTGTGTCTGGCGCTCAGCCTCGTGGGACTGAGCGTGCTGCTGACCAAGGGCGTGGCGCTGCCGGTGGCGGGCGCGTTCCTGCTGCTGCTGGCCCTCGGCGCGGCGCGTTATCTCGGCTATGTGCGCAGTTGGTCAAACTTCCGCGAACAAATCAACGAAGTCATGGAACGACGTCGCAAGCGTGAGTTTTTCCGCGCCTACGGACGTGTGCTGGACTTTGAAGTGGAGCGCTGTGACACCTTGGAAAGCTTCACCATGCAGTTTAGCCACGGTATCAAGCGCATGGGTCTGGGAGTGAGCAGCCAGGCGGAAACCTGTGCTGAAACTCTGCGGCTGGCTGATGGCAGGCTCTTCAACATCCATCATCCGAAAGACGACACTGAAACCTCCGAGTGGCACCTGCGTCTTGATGTCCTGCTTCCCGCACTCGAACGCTGCCTCGAAAAATGGGGGGCTCTGCCGCCCAGTGTTGAACAAGCGCCAACTGACCCCAATCCAGCTACCAGCAGCCAGCCCACGGCATGAAGCCCGACATGCAACCAGCACCTGACACCTCCAAACCCGTTCTGATCGGAGACGAAGCTGCGGATGAAAGGCCACAACTAGCCACAGAAGCCTCCACGCTTGACGATGGCGACGATGGTGACATGGACAGGCGTGAACTTGAACTTCCTGGGCCTGCGTGGCAGGGGCTGCTGTTTGCCCTGGTGCCAATCCTGGTGATTCTGTGCGGTGCGGGACGCGAAGCCTGGTCCAAAGGGATGGCGGCCGTCTTGATGGCGCTGATCATGCTTCTTTTCCCTGTGCAGCGCAGGCTGCCCACCATCGCAATGCTCGGTCTGCTGGGCGCCCTGCTGGCCCCCTTGCTCGTGTTTTTGCCCATCGAATGGCAATTGAGCCTGCCGGACTGGAGATCACGTCTCTTCCATGACTGGGAGGTGCCGCTCTCCAGCACCATCACCCCACAGGCATGGGTGACCTGGGAGGCGTGGCTGCTGCACGGCACCTGCCTCTCGTGGCTGACGTGGTGTCTAATTCGCGGATTCTCCAGCGCTCAGCGCCGGACGATGCTTCAAACCTTGGCGCTCAGCGGCATCATTCTCTGCGGGCTTGTCATTCTTGAGCATTTCAAGTGGATCAAAATGCCCTGGTGGCCGCGCAATCCATTGATTTGGGGGAATGGCTTCGGTCTCTTCGCCAACCGCAACCACACCAGCACCATCGCCGCCATCACTTGCGTTTTGTGCGCTGCCAATGCTTACGACTCTCACCGGAACAAATCACGCCTCTGGATGCTTTTCCTGGCAGGTGCCGCCTTGCCGCTGGCCTGCATTTTTATCAACACCTCCAAAGCCGGTGTCATCCTGCTGTTCATCGGCCTGACGGCCTGGCTCGGCACCTCAGCGATGCGAAAGGGGTTTTTCCAAAAAATGGCGGTGACGACTTCATTGATCATGATCATCGCCACGCTGCTCGTCATGTCTGGCGGCGGTGTCGGCACGCGCCTGCAATCTGGTGATTTCACCAAGGAAGGAGCGCGCACCATGCTGGTGGCTGAAACACTCAAAATGGTGATCCAGGCTCCGTGGCTGGGAGTTGGGTTGGGAAATTTCGAGACGGTCTTCCCCCTGGTTACCGAGTTCCACGAACCAAGAACGCGTTTTCTCCACCCTGAAAACGACCTGCTGTGGCTGCTGGCCGAAGGCGGCTTGCTGACCGTGCTTCCCGGTTTGCTCCTGCTGCTGTGGATTTTCCGATCCTCCGGCCCCTGGTTTGGAAAAAAACGCAAAAGCTCGCAAAACAGACAGGACCGTAAGTTGCGCAACGCGGCGGCCATCGCCTTCGGCATGGGCGCCGTGCATGGCTTGGCTGACGTGCCAAACCACGGCCTGGGCTTTGCGATTTTCATGGGACTGCTAGCCGGCATTCTGGTGCGCCCGAGACGGCTCAAAGAAGCATCCGGACTGCTTGACCGGCTGGCTCTCCGCGTCGCAGGCGTGGTCGTACTGTTAGTCGGGGCAGCTTGGCTCGGAGTGAGCCTGGGACACACATCCATGTTTCCCGGCAGCAGCGCGGCTGAAGCTTTGCGTGCTCGTGCCAACTGGCTGACCGACACTGGCTCGGCGGCCAGCGGCCTGCCCCTAATGAACGAAGCGGTGCGACTGAACCCGATGAACTTCCACCTCTACTTTGAACGCGCCCGCATGAAACGTTATCTCGGCAAGCCGAACGACGACGTGTTGCAGGATTTTTCACGCTCGCGAGCCGTGGAGCCTCATTATGCCGCGTTTTGCTATCAGGAAGGCGTTTTCTGGCTGGATTTCGCCCCGTCCTACGCCGTGATCGGCTGGCGTGAATACTTGCGGAGATATCCTGCATCCGCCCCAGGCATCTACGGTTACTATCGCATGATGCTCAATTACACGGAACGCCATCCAGAGCTTCGAGAACCACTCTGGGCGCTGGCCTCCACCGTGGAGCTCAAACTTGATTACCTGGGCGGTGTGCGGACGCGCGAGGAATTCGACAGATGCCTGCGCAGCATGCTGGCCCTGCAACCACAGCTTGAAGGACTTGAGGCCGCCCAAAGACAGGCGCTCTTTGAAATCTGGAACCGCCTTGGGGATCCAAACGCGCTCATGTCGCTGCTTGAAAGGAATAAAAAATGGCGGGATGACGGCTGGCGGCTCCTTGCAGAGCACTATGCGCGCAATTCCGAGTTTGAACACGCCTGCCAGATCGCCGCCATCTACCTGCCTTCGTTGAACCGAACAACGTTAGAGACGGGAACGGATATCGCCTCACTCGAACGTGCCGCGCTTTTCAATCCCACGGACCCCAGACGAAGCATCGACCTCTTCCAAGCACAAAAAAAACAGGGGGAAACCGATGACGCAATACGCACGCTGGAAAAGCTGATAGACACTCCCAACGCCCCTCCCTTCATCCGTCAGGAGATCGCGGCGCTGTACATGCAGAAACAAGATTTTCGCCGGGCTTGGGAGCAGTTTCGGGAAGCCATGCAAAAGAAGTAAATCAGGTCGGATGGCATCGGAGCCCCCTGCATTCTCTTTTTTGAGAATCGAAGATTGACGCAATCCTGCGAGACGTTTAGCTTGTTTAACAATCAACCGTGCCTCTCATTTAACGAAATCAATATGGCTAAACTAGTAATCATAGACGACGAAGCCGCCATCCTGGAGCTCATGACCAAGCTCTGCAAAGCCGCTGGGCATCAGGTCTTTGGCTGCACCACTGGCATCGACGGCATTGCCGCCATCCGTTCCAACCAGCCCGACCTCGTCATCGTGGATCTGCGAATCGGCGATGTGAACGGTCTCGACCTAGTCAGCATGTGCCGGGATCAGTTCCCGAACACCGCCGTCATCATGGTCACCGGTCATGGAAGCGTCGAAACCGCCGTGGAGGCCATGCGCCTCGGTGCTTTCGACTACCTGACCAAGCCCTTCGATCTCGGCGATCTGATCAAAACCGTGAATCAGGCGCTCCAGCGCAATGGCGTCGCAGCCGCGACTCCGACGGCCATGCCCAGCACCACGCTGCGTTCCGCCTCATCTTCCAAGCTTATCGGCCACAGCGATGCCATTCAGCGCATTTTTGACATCGTGCGCCGAGTCGCCAACAACGACAGTCCCGTGCTCCTTGAAGGCGAGTTCGGTGTCGGCAAGCACATGGTCGCCCGCGCCTTGCACGAGGCCAGCCGCCGCAGCGCGGCCTCGTTCAAAGAACTGCAATGCAGCGCCATGCCGGAAGACGCCCTTGAAACCGAGCTATTCGGCCAAACCGCCATCTTCAACCGAGCCGCAGGCGGCACCATCCACCTTGCCGAGGTCAATCAGCTTCCCTCACGCATTCAGGCCCAGTTGAACACCTTCCTTGATGAAACGCAGTCCAAAAAAGGCTGGGGCAACGGCTCAGGCGGCGCAGATTTCCGCCTCATCGTCTCCAGCACCGTCTCCCTCGAAGATGCCGTGAAGGCGGGCAAATTCCGCGAAGACCTTTACTACAAGCTCTCCGTCGTTCCGTTGAAGATTCCACCCCTGCGCAACCGCCGTGAAGATGTGAAACCTCTCGTCGAGCATTTCCTCAAAGAACTTGCCGAGCGCACTGACGACAAGGCCAAGACCATCGACCCCGCCGCCATCGAATTCCTCGAAAAATACACCTGGCCTGGCAACGTCTCCGAACTGCGCAACGCCATCGAACGCGCCTGCGCCTTTGCCGAAAATGACCGCGTTCGCCCCTCCGATCTGCCCACCAAGGTCACCCAGCAAATTGAGATTCCCACCCCTTCCACCAGCGAAGGCATCACCAAGCTCCCCATCGGCTCCACGCTCGACGACTTTATCAAAGGCCAGGAGCGCGCCTTCATTCAGGAAACGCTCAAGTACAACAGCGGCTCCCGCGAAAAGACTGCCAGCATGCTCGGCGTCTCCATCGCCACGCTGTACCGTAAGATGGGCCTCAACGTCGAGCGCAAAACGACAACATAGTCCCTCGTTGAGTCCCTGTGATCTCCCAATGGCGGTCTGTCCCTGAGCAGACCGCCATTTTTTTCACTCGTTTTTTGTCATTTGCTCCGCCGGTTGCGTATGATCCTGCCCCGCCCAAACTAGCCCGAAAACCTCCCTTCACGCGCTTTGCCATCTACCCCAGCCACCATTCTCTACTGCCGCTGCGCCTACGCCCAAGTCGTGCCCACCGGCGTCAAAAACGACGTCCTGCAGCAGCTCTGCGCCTCCGAGGCCAGCTTTGAAACCGTCTCCGACCTCTGCGAGATGGCCGCCCATCGCGATCCGCGGCTTCAAGCCATCGCCTCCTGTGGCAAACTCCGCATCGCCGCCTGCTACCCTCGCGCCGTGAAAGGTCTCTTCCAGCAAGCCGGTTCCCCCCTCCCCGCCGACACCGAGATCCTCAACATGCGCACCCAAACAGCCGCCGAGATCACCGAGTCCCTCCTCCGCACCGATTCTTGACCACTCCTTGACCTCTTGACCGTTTCTTTGACCTCAAGTCCATGATCACCCACACCCACCGCCCCCTCCGCGTCGTCCTCTACGAAGGCAACGGCAGCATCGCGCTCCCTGCGGAATCCCGTGCCAAAGTGATGATGGCCCTGCTCGACCAAGGCTACACCGTCACCCGCAGCGGCCAGGGCGCCAGCGCCATGCCTCACGATGATCGCAGCCTGCTCGTGCTCGGTTCCTTTGAAGGCAAAGCCCCCGCTCTCGAAGACGCCACCGGCCTCGTCAGCATCGACACCCGCGACATCACCGGCCTCGACCCCGACGCCATCGTCGCCCTCGTCAGCAAATCACGCGGCGACAAGCCCATGAACGAACCCGGCAAATGGAAGCCCTGGTTCCCCGTCATCGACTACTCCCGCTGCACCAACTGCATGCAGTGCCTCAGCTTCTGCCTCTTCGATGTCTATGGCGTCAACGAGGACAACAAGATCCAGGTGCAGAACAACGACAACTGCAAAACCAACTGCCCCGCCTGCTCCCGCGTCTGCCCCGAGGTCGCCATCATGTTCCCCAAGTATCAGGCGGGACCGATCAACGGCGATGAGATCAACGAGTCCGAAGCCGGCCGCGAAAAGATCAAGGTGGACATCTCCTCCCTCCTCGGGGGCGACATCTACTCCGCCCTCAAAGACCGCAGCGCCGCCGCCAAATCCCGCTTCAGCAAAGAGCGCAGCCCCGACAAGGCCCTCGACGAGCGCAAAAAATGCCTCACTAAACTCGTCGGCGACGGCTTCATCCCCGCCGACGTCCTCGCCAGCCTCCCGAGCACCGAGGAGATTCTCAAGAAGGCCGAGATCGCGAAGGCACGAGCCGCAGCGGCCATCGCGGCGCAGTAGCGCTAGTCCCACGCCAAGGCCTATGGAGTGGCGACGATTCGTCGCCAATCAAAAAAACATGCCAACGACTTCGTCGGCACTCCATACAACCTCACCCGATCTTTGAGAGGCTCACAAACACCAGCGTCGGTTTTCCATCCTCGCGGGCTTGGGCGAGATCAACGCGGAATTCGAGCTGCCAGTCGTTGAGTTCTTCGGGGTCGATGAGGACTTGGTTGACGCGCCAGGTCTGGCCGTCGTCGCTGGGCTGGACGTAGGTGTGGCGGCCGTTGCGGGCTTCGTTGTCGAGGCGGATGCGGTCGTGGTCGGCGAAGTATTCGTCCAGCTCAGGGAGGTCAATTTTGCCGCTGATGAGCTGCTGCATGTAGCGGAAGATCTCGGTGCGGATGAGCGCGGTGAACTCACGCTTGTTCCGCGTGATGTCAGGAGCTTCCGCTGGCTTTTCTTCGACCTCGTCGGGTTTGTAGTTGGGATCACGCAGCTTTTCCCATTCATCGAGCAGGCTCGAATCCGTGCCGCGAAGCACGCCAGCAAGCCAGGCCTCCATTTCCTGAACCGGCTCGGTCTTGAAGCTGTCCGGCACGGTCTGCGCCAGCACTTTGAGGGTGCTGGAAAGGTGCCGCAGCAGCACGCCCTCGGCGCGGTGAAGGTCGTAATCGTGGATGTAGTCGGCAAAGCTCCGAAAATTCTCAAACATCTCCCGCGCGATGCTTTTCGGCCGGATGTTTTCCTGGCCGACCCATGGATGTGCATCGCTGAAGGCGTTGAAGGTGCTGTAGATGAAGTCGCGGCAGGGTTTCGGGTATTCGAGCTCCTCCAGCTTCGCGATGCGCTCCTCGTAGGGCACGCCTTCGTTCTTCATCGCGGCCATCGCCTCGTCTTTCACTTTGCTGAGCTGGCGACGCAGGATGACGTCGGGGTTTTCGAGGATGGACTCGCACAGCGTCAACACATCGGCGGCGTAGGTCGCGGAGGCGGGATCGATCAGTGCCAGCGTGTCGATGAGATAGAGCGAGAGCGTGTGGTTGAGCGAAAAGTCGTCCTGCAGCTCCACATTGAGCTGGAGCTTGGTTTGATCGGCACCGCGTTTCGCGGGTGGGATGATCTCCACGATCTTTCGCTGCACCAGCGCCCGAAAGAGCTGCCACGCACGCTTTTCGTGCTGCGTCTTCGCATTCGCCGTTTCGTGCGAATCGACGATGAGCTGCCGCATGGCCGCGCAACTGTCTCCCGCTCGACTCAGCACCTGAAGCAGCATGCCGTGCGAAACTTGAAAACGCGACACCAGCGGCTCCGGCGTGGCAGATTGGAGCTTTTTGAAGGTGTCCTCATTCCAGCCGACAAAACCTTCTGGCGGCTTCTTTTTAACCATCTTGCGCAGCTTCTTCACATCGCCCGCCGCCTTGGCCTCCATCTTGGCGTTTTCGACGATGTGCTCCGGTGCCTGGCACACGACGTAGCCCACATCATCAAAGCCGCGACGGCCCGCACGACCGGTGATCTGGTGAAAGTCACGCGCCGTGAGCGTGGCGACTTTTTCGCCACTGTATTTGCTGAGTCGCGTGAGCAGCACCGTGCGGATCGGCACGTTCACGCCGACGCCGAGCGTGTCGGTGCCGCAGATGACTTTCAGCAAGCCACGCTGCGCCAGTTTCTCGACGAGCACGCGATACTTTGGCAGCAACCCGGCATGATGAATGCCCACGCCATGGCTGAGGTATTTTTTCACCTCCTTGCCATACGGGCTGGTGAACTTCGCCCCGGCCATCAGCTCCTTGATGGAGGCCTTTTCGGCGGCGGTGCAGAAATTCAGGCTCATGAGGTCCTGCGCGGCCTGGGCGGCCTCGTTCTGCGTGAAGTGCACGAGATAGACGGGCGCTTTGTTCGCCGCGACGAGCTCCTGCAAGGTCACATCGACGCCCGTTTGCACATAACTGAACTCCAACGGCACCGGACGCTCATACGACGCAACGATGGTCGTCTCCGCTTTCGTCAATTGAGTGAGCCCCTCCTTGAAAAACGCCGATCCGCCCATCGTGGCCGACATCAGCAGGAAACGCGATTGGCTCATCGTCAGCAGCGGCACCTGCCAGGCCACACCGCGCTCTTTGTCCGAGTAGTAGTGAAACTCGTCCATGATGACCTCACGAAACGGAGCCTCCGCGCCATCGCGCAGGGCATAGTTGGCGAGAATCTCCGCCGTGCAGCAAAGAATCGGTGCTTGGCGATTCACCGTCGCATCGCCGGTGGCCATGCCGACGTTCTCAGGGCCGAAGTCGCGGCACAGCGAGAGGAACTTCTCATTCACCAGCGCCTTGATCGGGCAGGTGTACACGGAGCGTCGTCCCTTTGCCAGCGAGCGAAAGTGCAGCGCCAATGCCACGAGCGACTTCCCCGAGCCGGTGGGCGTGTTGAGAATGACGTTGCGATCATCAAACAACTCCAAAATGGCCTCCTCCTGCGCTGGATAGAGTTCCAGCTTCTTCTCCGCCACATAATCGAGAAACGCCGCCAGCAGCTCGTCATTCGAGCAAGCATGAGAGTTCGGAAGTCGGCGCAGCAGCGGGTGGTCGGACATGAAGCTGGCATTCATCGCACAGGAAGCGCGGAGCGCGAGCGCGGCGCAAAAGGGTTACTCGATACGCACGCCTTCCTCCCGCAAGCTCTCAAGCGGCGCTACAACTTCGGCATCATTGATTCACAACACTTGGATCGTCGCCCGCGCTTTCGGGGTCTTGCCAAACTGATGAAGACTGCCAACCACCAAGACACAAAAAAGGGCCATGCGGATGCATGGCCCTCGTGGGAGGTGATGAGGGTGGAACGAACTTGGAAGTTCGTTCTACGGTGATCAGACGGTGCCGAAGATGGTCTTGCCGGTGCTGAGGAGGTCGTTGCAGGCTTCCTTCATGCGGTCGCAGAGGCCTTGCTCGCCTTTCTTGAGGTAGGAGCGTGGGTCGTAGGTCTTCTTGTCGCCGACTTCGCCGTCGATCTTGAGGACGCCGGCGTAGTTTTTCATCATGTGGTCCACGATCGGGCGGGTGAAGGCGTACTGGGTGTCGGTGTCGATGTTCATCTTCACGACGCCGTAGCCGAGGGTCTCGCGGATCTCTTCGAGCAGGGAGCCGGAACCGCCGTGGAAGACGAGGTCCATCTCGGCTGCCGCACCGTGTTTGGCGGTGACGGCGACCTGGCCGTCCTTGAGGATGGTGGGCTTGAGTTTGACCGCGCCTGGCTTGTAGGAGCCATGGACGTTGCCAAAGGTGGCGGCGAACATGAAGCGGCCGATGCCGCTGAGGGATTCATACACTTCGACCATGTCTTCGGGCGTGGTGTAGAGCTTGTCGGCGGCGACACCGCTGGTGTCATGCCCGTCTTCCTCACCACCGACGACGCCGGCTTCGACTTCGAGGATGATCTCGTGCTTCACGCATTCGGCGAGGAGTTCCTTGGAAAGGCGCATGTTCTCAGCGAGGGGCAGCTCCGAGGCGTCGAGCATGTGGCTCTGGAAGAGGTTGTTGAGGCCCGCAGCGCGGCGCTTGGCGGTTTCGGCGATGAGGGGCTTAAGGAAGCTGTCCACCTTCTTCGGCTGGCAGTGGTCGGTGTGGAGGCCGACGAGGATGTTGTACTTTTCCGCGAGGCGATGCGCGGCCTCAGCGAGGACGATGGCACCAAAGGCCTGATCCTTGAGGGCGGTGCCAGAAGCGAACTCACCACCGCCGGTGGAAACCTGGATGATACCGTCGGACTTGGACTCCGCGAAGGCCTTCAAGGCACCATTGATCGTGGTGATGGAGGTGACGTTGATCGCAGGATAAGCGTATCCGCCTTTCTGGGCGGCATCGAGCATGGCACGGTATTGGGCGGGAGTGGCGACGGGCATCTTAGATGTGGATGTTTGGGAGTTGAGCGCCCGAAGGGAGCAAGATTCGGGCCGGGTGCAAGGGGGGCTTCGTTTGACGGATCATCCGTCACATCCCGACCTGAGCTTTGCGCAAGCCCCGCCCGTGAGACAGCCCGATCATTGGAAAACTGGAGCGGAGGCAGCTAGAGCGGTCGATGAAAACACGCCCAGGCCGCGAGGGCCAAGTTTACCGCCGCCGTTTCTTTTTCTTGCCGGTGAGGATGGCGCGGGCGCGGTCCTCGTCGTCGAGGGCGGTGGTGTATTTGTAGCTGAAGCCGTCAAGTTTCCGACGCTCGATCTTCTGACCAATGAGGCGTTCGATGGAGGCGACGTTCATGAGTTCATCGGCGGAGAAGATGGTGAAAGCGTCGCCCTCTTTCTGCGCACGACCGGTACGACCGATGCGGTGAACATAATCCTCGGAATGCTCAGGGACCATGTAGTTGATCACATGGGTGACACCGCTGACATCAATACCACGAGCGGCGAGGTCGGTGGCGACGATGATTTCAAACTCACCGCTGCGGAAGCCCTGGAGGGCGCGTTCACGGTCCTTCTGGCCGATGTCGCTGTGCATGACGGCGGCTTTGTATTCGCCGAGGCGGTCGATGGCGGAGAAGACCTGATCGGCCTGCGCCTTGGTGCGGGTAAAGATCATGACGCTCTCGAAATGGGTCTGCTTCAGGATCGCAAGCAGCAATTCCTCACGTTGATCGCTGGCCACGGGATACATGTAGTGGCTGACGGTCTCGGCGGCGGAGAAGCGGATGCCGACTTCGACGCTTTCGGGGTCTTTGAGGGCGAAATCAGCAAGATTCTTGATCTGTGGCGGCATGGTGGCCGAGAAGAACAGCGTCTGACGCGTGGCAGGTGTCTTTTCGACGATGCGGCGCACGTCGGGGAGGAAGCCCATGTCGAGCATGCGGTCCACCTCATCGAGGATGAGGACTTCGACGTTGCGCAGATCGGCGATGCCCTCGCCCATGAAGTCAAGTAGGCGGCCTGGAGTGGCGACGACGACATCGACACCTTCCTGGAGGCCTTTGCGCTGCTTTTCATAACCGACGCCGCCGTGGACGAGCAGGACGCGCAGGCCGGTGTGCTTGCCGTATTTTTCAAACTGCTCGACGACCTGGGCAGCGAGTTCGCGCACGGGTTCGAGCACGAGGACACGGAATTTACCGGGAGCGCCGAGGCGGGTCAGCGTCGGGAGAGCAAAGGCGGCGGTCTTGCCAGTGCCGGTTTGGGAGGCACCGACAACATCCCTGCCGGTCAGGATAATGGGAATGGATTTTGCCTGGATCTCCGTGGGCTTTTCGTAGCCCGTCTCACGCACGGCGGCGAGGACGGCGGGGGAAAGACCGAGGACTTCAAAGGCCTCGGGATACGGGCCTTCCGGCACGGGTGGCGCGGCAGGCGGGGCGACGGCCGCATGATTTTCGCGGGCAGGGCGTTCCTCGCGCGGACCGCGTTCACGTCCACCACCACCGGGGCGTTCACCACGCTCACGGCCACGAGGCGGGCGGGGGCCACGCTCTGGGCGCTCAACGCGTTCGCCTGTGGGGGCACGGCGAGGGCGGTCATCGCGTTCGCCCGTGGGGGCGCGGCGAGGGCGGTCATCGCGTTTTTCAAAGCGGGCGGGGCGTTCACCTTGTGGTTTGTGCTCTCCGGGGGCGTCATGCGGGCGCTTGTGCGCATGAATGGTGGGCGCGTGATGCGGCGGCTCTTTGGCGTGGTCCTTGTTTTCTGCTTTCTTGCCTTTACCGAGGCGCAGAACCTTTTTCAGGCCGGACTTGAGACGGCTGAGCATGGAGGGTTTCTTGGGGGCGTGTTCGGTGCGGCGGGGGGTGGTCACAAGCGTGTGTCTGGAGAGATGAAGCTGGGTTTATCGGCCAGTTTGCCGGACAATGCAAACCCGCAGAGGGATCACAGCTTCATCGCGTAGTGAACCTGACGGCCGACTTCCTCAAATCCGCAGCTCGGGTAAAGGTGCTGGCCGATGGCATTGGAGGCCATGGTTTCGATCTGGGCGAGCTTCATGCCCGCATCCTTCATAAAGTCGAGCGCGTGCTGGATCAACCGGCGCCCAAGCCCCAATCCTCGGGCGGCCTCGACCACCGCCAGATTCGGAATGCGTCCCTTGGCATTGCGGTGGTCGATGCGCACGGTGATGTAGCCCAGAATCTCCCCCTCACGTTCGGCGACGAAACAACCCTCCGGGCATGCGACCACGTCATCGTCGATGTGGTCGGCCTTACGGGACTTCCAGTCACGACCGTTCCAGATGCCAAACTTATGCTCCAACATCTGCTCCAAGGCCACGCTGCCGAAGGATTCCACTGTGATGCGTCGCAGTTCGGGCAGGTCGCTTTCACGGTAGGCACGGATGACAAGGGGGGCGTCGTTCATGATGGGCACAATGGTTATTAATGGCCCATCAGAGGGCTTTCCAACCCGTCGGGCAAGGCATGAATCGCCCAAATGGCACGACTCTTGCGAAAGAAAGCCTGCGAACAACGTTTAGAACCATGGTATTTCGGAGTTGCGAATATCTTGGTTTGTATCATTCTTTTTATAACATGCAGTTTTTTGAACGGACTCCCGAATCACTCCAATTAACAGCACGCCTGCTCAAGGTGGCTGTTTGTTTGACGGTGGTCGGATGTCTCAGCCAATGCACCTCCACTGCACCCAAGGGTGCCGTGGTTGTCAGTGTGAAAGATCAGAAGCTCGGTCTTTACAGCACGGATGGAAAACTCGCGAAGCAATACGACATCTCCACCTCGAAGTTCGGTCTGGGAGACCAGCAGGGCAGTAACCGCACCCCCTTGGGCAAATGCCAGATTGTGGCCAAAATCGGCCATGGACTGCCTGCAGGAGCGGTCTTGAAAAGCCGCCGCTGGAATGGCGAGGTTTTGAAGCCGAACGCTCCAGGGCGCGACCCTATCGTATCACGCATTCTCTGGCTCAAAGGCACCGAGAGGACCAACCGCAACACCTTCAACCGCTTCATTTACATCCATGGCACCCCTGAGGAAAAAAACCTCGGTCGTCCGGCCAGCTACGGCTGTGTGCGTATGGGCATGAAGGATGTGGTCGATCTTTTCAACACCGTGAACATCGGCGCCAACGTAGTCATCACCAAAAGCCACCTGCCCCGCGGTGCCGAGGAACCGCCTGTCGCCGACGATGGTTCCCCAGCCCTTCAAATGCCTGACTCGCAGGCTCTGCCGATCGAAATCGCGAAAGTCGTCCCGAGCGAAGGCGAAAAAAAGCGCGCCGAGGAAAACGAGGCGAAGGCCAAGACGAAACTCGGACCGGCAACGATCCTTTACAAGGCTCCCACGGCGGTGTCTCAGCCCGAGTCCAAAGTCGTCGGCCAGACCTCGGTCAAAACGAAGTCACGGGCCTGAGAAATCCTGCGGATCACTCCTGCACGATCTCAAAGTGTGGCGAGACCGACAGCAACGAGGGGTTCGTCTCCTGCCGCATGCGGCGCATCCTCTCCAGTGCACGCGGTTCGATCAGCACCCGCTGCTTGTGAATGCCAGCCGCCACGATCTCCCCCTCAACCCAGCGCGGCGAGTCACGAAACGCCGCCTGGGAGGGAAAATAAACCGCCGTGCGCCCCACGTTCTCGTCGATCAATTCTGACGCCGCTTTCCCGGTCAGATGGCTGACCCCGACCACGCAGCCCAGTTCCACCGCACGCGCCGAAGCACAACGGTCCACGCGCTCGACGCCCAGCACCGTCTCCGTGGCACTGGGAACCAGTATCACATCGACACCCGCGCCACGCAGGCGAGCGCTCAGTTCTGGAATCTCGATGTCCAGACAGATCACCACCGCAAAACGCAGCCCCTCAAACTCCCACAGCCGCACTTCTTTCCCTGGGGCAAACGCACTCTCCCACGGCGTCAGATGCAGCTTGTCCTGATACAGCACACGATCTCCCAGCAGAATCGGCGCCCGGTTGTGCAGCACCTCACGCTCCGCGTCCCAAAACGGCACCGTACCCAGCACCACCGCCTTTTCCGGGCGGCAGAGCAGCGACTTCAGCGTCGGAAACAGCTCGCCCCAGAAACACTCAGCCACCCGTCGCAGGGTTGGCGGCTCCACCAGCGGCTCCAGGCCCATCCAGGTGAACTCCGGCAGCAGCACGATGTCCGCACCGTCGTCCCACGACGTCTCCACACATTCCGTCACCTCGGCGGCAAAGGCCGAGGGGGATTTGACGCGCAGGCCGGGATCAAAGGTGCAGAGGTCGAGGGAGAGCATGGCGGCAGGAGTGTCGGCCTTACTTCACACGCATCAAGCAGCAGTCGAAGTCCATCTCCAGCCCTGCCTCCGTGCGCCGCACGACGACGGCAGGGCTCAGCGTGTAGAGCATGCACCGAATCACGCGCCATCGTCACCAGGCCCGCCGCCTTCATCTCCAGCAGGTGCTTCATCGTCGAGTCCTGAGTGCGGCCGATCAGCGGTGCCAGTTGCGAGGCCGCCTGGCACACGCCGTTGGGATTTAATTTCGCGGCCATTGCCGAAACCACGCCCGGTAACGTTGATGCACTCGACATGCGTGGAAAATGAAGCACCGCAGTCCCCGCTGCCACGCAGCCCTCACCACCAGCCCCACCTCCGCCCTCCTATACCTAATCCCTTGATCGCATGCGGCACACGCGGGATGACACGGAAGGCATGAATTGGGATCTGCTATGAATCCGATTCCGTCCTTCAACGTGCTCCGCAGGCCAACCTCTCCGCACCTCTGCCTCTGCGGCAGATCCGTGAGCAGGACAGGCTTCGATCACTGACACCGTCCCAAGATGTCTCTGACTCAGCGTGGGCACGCAGGAACGACCAACCAACATCTCCTATTAGCCTACGACCATGATTCCGCCTGCTGGGGCGAAGAACTGCCGAAATCCGCGTCTCATGAGAGGTTTGAAAATCCTCCGCCTGACTCGCGCTTCGTTTATGCTTACATCATTGGCTCGCTCACCTGGCTGGCCAGTTCGACCTCGTCCACATAGGGCTTGCCGGTGATTTTTTCGATCTTCTCGCGGTTCTCCTCCTCGCTGAGCGGCGGGGTTTCCTCGCCGTCGCCAGTCGAGGGGCCGTGGTAGGTCACATGCCAGGCCTGGCGCTTCCAGCCGCCTTTGACGCGCTTGAAAGCGTAGTGCAGTCGCGGTTTCCGGAAGCCAAAGCCGTCATGGATGGGACCGATGGCCATTTCGACCTTGAGAGGCTCCTTTTCGGAGATTTTTTTGATTTCGACCTTGGTTTGGGAGCCGTCACCTTCGAGCAGGAAGCGGTCGTCCTCTTCCTTGGTCAGCCCGTCGCGGTGGAAGACATTGATGGACCAATCGTAGGCGGGAAAGGTCTGGGCAATGTCCCACATGGTGGGTTCCTTGTCCTCCGGCAGTTCCACCACGTCCAGGATCACCGGTTCAGCCATGGCGGGCCGTTTGACCTGCAGCACGCGCTCCTCTTTGCTCTTTTGCGCCCGCTGAGCCGGCGGCTTCAGGGTATCGCACCCTGTGAGGGTGAAAAGGCAAACGGTGGCGGAAAGAAGGGCGATCCAAGAATTCATGGCGGCTGGCAATGCAATCTGTGAACAGGCAGGATGTAGGCCAAATCGACGAGAAGAAAATGACGAACTCCTCGCCACCTGCATTTATCCCAGCAGCGCGGGAGCGGGCCGCGCCTGTGGGATTTCATCTTCTTTGCCAAAGTTTTACATCCGTCTGACACATCGCTTCAGATCTGTGCGAATCTCACACCAGATCAAGAGAGCGGCACCAGGCTGCGGATCGAACATTTCAGATAGTGGTTCCTGCATGGCTGTTGGTACTCACTCAAAAGAAGCGGGGCGGATCGGGTGATCCGCCCCGCTTCTTTTTTTTGACAAAGGCGCGAATTTTCAAAACAACAAACGCGTCATGATTGCCCTTGCAGGAAGGTGCAGAGGACCGATGAACCGGTCCTGCACCCCTCGCACATCCCACCCCCCCATGAAAAACACCCTCGCTCTCGCCACCCTCGTTCTTACCCTGTTCACCTCGCTGGCCCCGGCCGGCACCATCAAGATCCCAGCCGACAAGCCAGCGGCCACGGTGACCATCCCGGACGACTGGGAGCCCGAAGAAGATGAAGGCGGCGTGCTGGCCGAATCCCCGGACAACGTGGCAACGCTGTTCCTTGAAATCGTGGCGGATGAAAAGGAAATGGAAGCCGCGATCGAAGGCAGCCTCGAGTGGCTGGTGAAAGATCACGAAGTGAAGGTGGATGCCGCCACCAAAGAGGAAAAAGACTTTGAAGACGCCGGTCGCAAGTGGAGCCGCATCTCCTGGTCCGCTGAAAGCAAGGAGTGGGGCCCGGCGGTCGTCGGTTTCCTCTTCTCTGAAGTGGGCGACGGCAAGGTGCTGACCATCACCTACTGGATTTCGAAGAAAGACAGCGAGAAGAGCCTGGAAACCCTCGGCAAAATCTTCTCCAGCGTGAAGAACGCCAAGTAATCTTCCCCTTCCCGCTCACGGGGCGTGTCCGCATCTGCGGGCACGCCCCTTTTGTTTGGCTGCGCGGCGCGAGCTTTGCATAAAAAATCTGCCAGACCTTGCGGTCTGGCAGATGGGAATCACTCAATGCTGAAGCGCCGAATCACTGCTTCTTCACCTTGAAGCTGCGGAAGGCCACTGGATCGCTGTGACCAGCGAAGCCGATGTAGCCCTTGGTGTGGTCGAGACCCTTCGGCGGATGGGCGATCTGGCTGCGGTCGAAGGTGCTGATGTCCACGTCGAGGATCTTGGTGCCGTTGAGCGTGACCTTGATCTTCTGGCCCTGGATTTCGATCTCCTGGAAGTTCCACTCGCCCACGGGACGCAGGTAACCATGCTTGGCACCAACACAGTGGTAGAGCGAGCCGTGATACTGCTCAGGCTTGAGGCCAGGCTTGCCCGCAGCGGCCTGCTTCTCGTTGTAGCCGTCGCTGTCGATCACCTGAAGTTCAAGACCGTCCGAGGCGGAGTGACCTCCGAGCGGCGTGCGCAGCGCGATGCCGTTGTTGCCGGCCTTGGGCAGCTTGAACTCGACGCGGATGATGCCGTTCTCGAATTCTTCCTTAGTAAGGAGATCACCACCCTTGCCCTGCTTGCAGACCACAGCGCCGTCCACGACCTCGTAGTTCTCGACCGCGCCCTGCCAGTTGCTGAGGTCTTTGCCGTTGATCAGCTCGGTGAAGCCTTCCTCGGCCCAGTTGCCAGCCAGCTCTTTGTTCGCCTCTTCGGCGGGGATTTCGCGGATGAAGACATTCTTCCAGCGGATCTCGCTGCCGTGGGTTTGGAGTTGGATCGGGCCTTTCGCATAGACGGGATCAACCATCCAGCCGTTGGGCTTTTTCGCGTCGCCATCCTTGGCCTCGACCTTGCCGTAGGCCTGGTAGCCGGCCTTGCGGTTGGCGAAGAAGTTTTCCAGCACGGCGTTCTTCACCACGACCTCACCATTGAAGGTGATGGTGACGCGCTCACCGATCATCTTGATGTGGAAGGTGTTCCACTCGCCCAGGGGCTTGTCCATGAGCTTGAGCGGGTTCTTGCCCTCGGGGTTCTTGTTGTTCCAGAGTCCGCCGGAGCCGAAGGGCTTGCCGAGGGAGACAGCTTTTTCATCTTTCTCGGTGAAGTCCCAGATTTGCACCTGCGGGATGCCGCGCAGATAGATGCCGCTGTCACCGAGCGGGAGCATCTTGTAATCGACATACATCTCGAAGTCGCCATAGTCCTTGTCGGTGGTGAGGTACAAGCCTTTGCCGTCATTGACGAGCTCGCCGTTCTCGACCTTCCAATGGGCATTGAGGTGGTCGCCTTTGTCGTTGCCCTTGGCATCAGTGAGGCCGCCGTCGATGGACTTCTTCTTGTAGGCATCCCGCTCCTCGGGCGTCATTTTCCAGAGGTCGGCGGGATCCTGCGTGCCCCAGCCATACCAACCGGAAAGGTTGTTGCCGTTGAACAACGCGGTGAAGCCTTCCGGCGGGGTGTTGTCGGCCGCCGAGGCCAGCGTGGCCGCCGCGAGCATGCAAGTGAGTAAGAGAGTGTGTTTCATGGTTGAATCAGGGCTCAGGAGTCGCCCGCCACGCACGTCATCTTTCAGACAACCCTGTGAAGCTGACTTTCCGCTCGACACTCGCGATGAAAACAGGACGATTCGCCATCATGAAATCCCTGCTCCGCATTTTCACTCTTTGCGCCGGACTCGTCGGCGCGCCGCTCCTTGCGCAAACACCGGAGGAAGCCGCCGCCGGGGCCAAGGCACTGCTGCAACGCCTCTTTGCGCAGGAAACCAGTGAGGAAGAGCTGCAAGCGCTCGCCAAAGAGGCAAACAAGGCCGGCGTGCCGCGCCAGCAGATCATTGAGGCCAAGCTCGTCTGGGGCTTGCGCCACCAGAACACGGCCTTCCTTGTGAAAATCCTGCCCGAGGTCGAAATCCTCACTGCCAGCTTCGATTCCGCCAGCGCCGCCATGCTGCCTAGCGCGGAGGCCGCGAAAGGCTTCACCGCCTACATCAAGGCGCTGAAAGCGGGCGAGGCGAAAGACGAGGCGGGCTTCAAAAGCAATATCCTAGAGGCCATCTGGCTCAATCCGCAGCAGGCGCCGGTGTTTCTTCAGAGCATCGAGAAATTCCGCCGGGAGTCGAAGATGGAGAGCCTCGTGGTCGATCTGAAAATCCCGCTCACGAATTCCATGGGCGAGGCCACCACGCTCAATGATCAGCTCGGCGGCAAGAAGGCGCTGCTGCTGGACTTTTGGGCCTCGTGGTGCGGCCCATGCATGAACCTGATGCCCGCGCTCAAGAAGAAGGCCGAAAAACTCTCGGCCCATGGCATCGTCGTGGCTGCGGTGAACAAGGACGATGAAAACGCCGAGTCCATCGCCGAACGCATCCGCAAGGAGCAGAACGCCACCCTGCCCTGGCTCGTGGAGCCGGCAGATAGGCCTTACAGCAAAGCGTTCGAGCTTGATTCGATCCCGCGCATGATCCTGCTCTCCCCCGAAGGCAAAGTGCTCTTCAACGGCCATCCCGAAGATCCGGCGCTCTGGACGGCGCTGAAAAAAATCGACGCAAGCATCGCAGCACCGGCTAATTGAGTGATGACCGACCTCGCCCCGCTCCGCACACTGCTGCAACGCCGCATTGATCTCATCGCCGATCATGCGTTTCGCGATCGCGATGCTGCGGCGCATTTGGAGGCCTTGAAAACCGTCTCCGAGGAGATCAGCGCCGAGCATCAAAAGCATCGCGCCCAACTGCCGCCACGGCTGAATCATTTTCTCACGCAGGCCAGCTTTTCGAAGGCACTGGAATATCTCGATAGCTCCGAGGACTGAGCGCGTTGAAGTCGGACCATGAACCGACCTCTCCTGGCACTGCTGTGTCTCTCCCTCGTCTCCGCCGCCTTCGCCGCCGACAAACCGAACATCATCTTCATCCTTTGCGATGACCTCGGTTACGGCGATGTGAAATGCCTCAATCCTGAAGGCAAGATCGCCACGCCGCACATGGATCGTCTCGCCAAGGAGGGCGTGATCTTCACTGATGCGCACTCTGGCTCCAGCGTCTGCACGCCGACACGTTACGGCGTCATCACCGGCCGCTATGCCTGGCGCTCGAAGCTGCAAAGCAGCGTTCTTGGCGGTTTGAGTCCGCGTTTGATCGAGCAAGGCCGCCTGACCGTCGCCAGCATGCTCAAAGAGCAAGGCTACTCGACCCACTGCGTTGGCAAATGGCATCTCGGCATGGACTGGGTGCGCAAAGGCGAGGTCACCGAACTCGGCATCGAATCAGAAGGCCAGGTGAACAACGTCGATTACACCCAGCCAATCACCAACGGACCGACCAGCGTCGGCTTCGACACCTACTTCGGAATCAGCGCCTCACTGGACATGGTACCGTATTGCTTCATCGAAAACGACCGTGTGCCAGCGACTCCAACCGAGACGATGAAGCTCGCCATGAACGGCTCGGGCGACAAGATGAGCTTCACCCGCGAAGGCCCTGGCTCCCCCGGATTCCGTGGCGAGGATGTGCTGCCAGCCTTCACCACCCGCGCCAAAAAGATCATCCAGGAGAAAGCCGCCGCCGCGAAGCAGGGCGCTCCATTCTTCATCTACATGCCGCTGAACTCCCCGCACACGCCGATTCTCCCGAGCCAGGAATGGCAGGGCAAAAGCGGCCTCAGTCTTTACGCTGACTTCGTCATGGAAACCGATGATGCCATCGGCCAAATCATGCGCGCCACAGAAGAAAGCGGCATCGGCAGTGACACGCTCATCATTGTGACGAGTGACAACGGCTGCTCCCCACAGGCGAACTTCCCCGAGCTCATCGCGAAAGGCCACAATCCCAGCGGCGTCATGCGCGGCCACAAGGCCGACATCTTTGATGGCGGACACCGCGTGCCCTTTCTCGTGCGCTGGCCTGCCAAGGTCAAAGGCGGCCAGACCACGAGCCAATTGACCTGCCTCACCGATTTCACCGCCACCGTCGCTCAAATCACAGGCGTCAAACTTCCCGACAACGCCGCCGAGGACAGCTTCAGCTTCCTCCCTGCCCTGCTCGGCGAATCTGGCCAAGCCACACGCCAGAGCATCATCCATCACTCCATCAACGGCAGCTTCGCCATTCGTGAAGGTGACTGGAAACTCGAACTCTGCGCCGGTTCCGGCGGCTGGAGCGATCCACGTCCCGGTTCACCCGGCGAGAAAGGTCTGCCGAACACGCAGCTCTACAATTTGGAGAGCGACATCGCCGAGAAGACCAACGTGCAGGACAAGAAGCCCGAGATCGTCGCCAAAATGACCGCGCAGCTCGAACAACTCGTCGCCAACGGTCGCAGCACACCCGGCGCTGCGCAGCAGAACGCTGTCGCGGTTGTCCTGCGCAAACCGGCGCCTGTTGCTAAGCCGAAGAAGAAATGACCTAAAGGGTAGCTCCAAACGCGATCCAAGACTTGTCGTGGAATCGACTCACGGCCCATAAATCGTGCAATTGCGTCCCAACATCTGCCTCAGCTCATCGACATCCCCCTTTTCCAGCCCGCTACAGGCCGAAAGGTTGAGTCTGAGCAGCTTTTTGAGTTGAACGATTCCCTGAAGCGACGCTTTGCCTTTTAAACCGCTGCATCCTTGTAAGGAGAGCTCGCGAAGATTCTCAAACTTCGCTAGTGTTGCTGTGTCATCCAGCGACGGGTAGTCATCAAGATTAAGCCCCTGCAACTCTTTCAGGCCGGAAATGGCGAGAAGTGCCTCCTGCACATTGAGTGCAGAGCAGCCGCTCAGAGACATCCAGCGCACCCCTTTGATGCCGCCCAGTGCGTTCAAATCTTGCAGTCCCGTGCAACCGTCGAGTTCCAGCGATTCCAAGCCATCAAGCCCTGCCAGCCCTTGAAGCCCGCCATCCTTAAGGCCTGTACAATTCTGCAGATAGAGCATTCGAAGGTTTTTGAGTCCCGCGAGCATAGCTGTGTTCTCAAGCCCGATGCATCCGCTCATACGAAGTTCCCTCAGTTCCTCCAATCCGGCGATTCCAATAAATGCATCGCGCCCCACCAGGCCCGTACAACCATCAAGGTTAAGGGAATGGAGATTCGTCAGATTCTTCAGCGCATCGAGGCTTTTGACACCTTTGCACGCGACGAGCTGAAGCGACTCCAAATGCACCAACAGCTCGATTCCATTCAGATCTGTTAGCTTTTTGAAGCTGTTTAAGTCAAGCATGCGAGGTTGCACGATGCGAAGAGGTTCGCGGATTTGATCGAGATTGTGCCAGGGCCACGAGGTGATGTTCGCAGGCCTTACAACACGGCGCAGAGGGTCGAACTGAAACCGCTGCTTGTACAATTCGAGAACCGCCCGTTCGTGCTCAATGGCAGCGTTCCCACGTTCCTGAGAACGGCTGCACTCACGAAGCTTTTGCCAGACCAGGGTCATGCCAATGAGAACTAGAACCAAAATTGCTGAATGAACTCCCACGACCAAACGAAGTCGGTCTGTGGGCGAATGTTGGGAGGGATTGCTCATGAGATACAACGAGGTTAGAGGCCTGAGGCACGATTCTGCGGTCGTTTCCGTTTCTTTGACAATCTTTGTTCAACCTACGCAGGCGAATTCAACAAACTTTGTTCGTGCGTTCGTTAACCTTCCCGCTAACCTCGCCGCCTCGTTTCCCAAACCAAGCAACTACCATGAGCAACTCCGCACCCAAACTTCACAATGCAATGTGGCCCGGCCTCGTCGGCAAAGGCGATGGCGAAGGCCAAGAACCACCGATCAGCCTCGAAAAGATGCTGGACCTCACCGCCGCGGCCAACGTCGGCGGCCAGAAGTTTGAGGGCATCGACTACTTCCTCTTCCTGCCCCACACCAATCCTGAGGCCAGCGACGACGAATTGAAAAAGATCGCCGATCTCATCGCCAGCAAAGGCTTCAGCGTCGGTTCCCTCGTGGCTCCCGTCTGGCCCGGCACCGTCGGTGATTCCGCCATGGGCGACGACGCACAGCAGGAAAAATTCCTCAGCGCCGTGAAAATGGCCTGCCGCATCGCCAAGATCTTCAACGCGCACGGCGTCCGCAAATACGGCGTCATCCGCATCGACTCCGCCGAGTTCGGCGTGGCCAAATGGCGTGAAAACCCGAAGGCAAACACTGCCCGTATCGTGGACACCTTCAAGAAGGCCGCCACCATCGCCGCCGACCACGGCGAGCGCCTCGCCGCCGAAGGCGAAATCTGCTGGGCCGGCATGCACTCCTGGAAAGACATGCTTGATGTCCTCGAAGGCGTCGGCATGCCGAACGCGCTCGGCTTCCAGGCCGACCTCGCCCACACCTACCTCTACACCCTCGGCTACAATGCTCCTGAGCATGCCCTCCTCAAGGAAGGCTACAGCGAGGCTGAGTTCTGGGCTGCCTATGAGAAGATGACCGACGCGCTGCGCCCCTGGACCATCGACTTCCACGTCGCTCAAAACGACGGCACCGTCCACGGCGCCGGTTCGCACGACAAGACCGGCAAGCACTGCCGCGCTGACGATCCGAATGGCAAGCTCGACATCACCAAAGCCTCCGGCTACTGGCTCAAAGACGCCGCCGCCCGTGGCATCCAGCACATCTGCTGGGACGGCTGCATGTTCCCCAACGCCGTGCTCGAAACGCCGGACACCTGGAACAACATCCTCGCCGCGATGATCAAAGTCCGCGACGCCCACGGCTGGTAAGCTAGCCATCATCGCTCCGCGTGATGAGCCAAACGCATTCGCAACGCCGCAGAGCTTCACAACTCTGCGGCGTTGCCTTTTCCCCTTCCCCGCATGCTTCGTCTGCTTGTCATGCTCCTCGCTCTCGCTTCCTGTGCGCGGATGCCCGTTCCTGCCGCCTTGCCGCCTAACTTCACCTCCATCTTGCCTGTGAGTTGCAAGCAAGTGCTTCACGTCACCGCAGCCGACGATCAAAGCACCTCCGCACAACTCAGAATGCTGCAATGCGCCTCCACAGGCAATTGGTCTGTCGTTGGTGAAACCATTCCCGTCCGCATCGGCCGCCACGGACTTGCTTGGGGCGCTGGCGAGCCTGTTTTGCCCGCCGCTGCCGGTGTCCGCATCAAAAAAGAGGGCGATGGCTGTGCGCCCATCGGCATCTTCCGTATCACCCAGGCCTTCGGCTCAGAAGCTGCCCCCAGCGGGATCAAACTGCCCTACCTTCACTGCACCTCACACCACTTCGGCATCGACGATGTGCGCTCACGCTTCTACAACCAGATCGTCGATGACCGTGAGGTCGCCTGCGACTGGACCAACCCGGAAACGATGACTCCGAGTAGCGGCTGCTACAAGCTGGGGGCCGTCATCGCCCACAATCCGCAGAATCGCCCTGGCCTCGGCTCCTGCATCTTCATGCACCTCTGGCAGGGCGAAACCATCCCCACCTCCGGCTGCACGGCGATGAGCGAGCCGGATCTGCGGAAAGTTCTCACTTGGCTCGATCCCGCCGCCGATCCGCGGCTGGTGCAGCTTGTGGACCCCCGTTGAAAAACTCAGCGCCACGCCGCCGACCACTGCTTCGCGAAGTAGGTCAGAATCATGTCCGCGCCCGCACGGCGGATGCCGATGAGCGATTCGTGAACGATCTTCGCTTCATCGAGCCAGCCAGCCGCAGAAGCCGATTTGATCATCAAATACTCCCCGCTGACCTGATACGCAGCGATGGGCAAGAACGTGGCAGCGCGAATTTTCGCGATGATGTCGAGATACGGGCCCGCAGGCTTCACCATGAGGATGTCAGCTCCTTCGGATTCATCCAACGCTGCCTCACGCAGCGCCTCACGTGCGTTCGCCGGGTCCATTTGGTACGTCTTCTTGTCTCCGGCCTTCGGCGCTGAGTCCAAGGCTCCGCGAAACGGCCCGTAGTAGGCGCTGGCATACTTGGCCGTGTAACTCATGATCGAAACAGCCTGGAAGCCCGCCGCATCGAGCGCTTCACGCAGCGCGGCCACGCGTCCGTCCATCATGTCGCTCGGCGAGACCATGTCCGCCCCCGCACGCGCATGGCAGAGCGCCTGCTGCTGCAACACCGCCACGGTTTCGTCATTCAAGACGCGTCCGTCATCGGCCACGAGGCCGTCATGGCCGTCGCTGTTGTAAGGATCGAGCGCCACATCGGTGATGACCGTCAGCGTCGGATGCGTGGCCTTCAATGCACGGATGGCACGCGGCACGAGGCCGTCATCGGCAAAGCAGGCGGCGGCGTCACGCGTTTTCAGCTCATCCGGAATGCGCGGAAACAGCACCACAGCCGGAACGCCCAGCGCGTGTGCCTCTCCCGCTTCTTTCACCAGTCCATCCAGGCTCCAGCGAGAGCAGCCGGGCATGGAGGAGATCGGCGTGTTCTCGCCGCCTTCCTGAAGAAAGAGCGGATAGATCAGATGGCCGGGATTCAAATCGGTCTCACGCACCAGATCGCGCATGGCGGGAGACTGGCGATTGCGGCGTGGGCGGATGGGCAGGTTCATGGCGGGAATGACAAATGCAGAGTGAACGAATGACGAATCTCGAAGGGCGAATGACGAGGTGTTTCCGTTCGTCATTCGGGTTTCGGCATTCGTCATTTGCGCCGAAGGCGCTTACGGCAGCGTCTTGGACTCCACTTCCTTGATCTGAATGTGCCGGTATTCCATCACACCACGGTCGCCTTCGAGGCCGATGGGGCCGGTAGCAGGCAGCACGAGCGCGGCTTCGAGGACTTCGCCGTTGCAGGTGCAATGAGCCACGCCGTCTTTCACCTCGACGATCATCTGGTTCCATTCCTGCGGCTTGTACT
>NZ_JBIIKX010000020.1:0-88717 GCF_044232965.1 Prosthecobacter sp. | reverse complement strand
TGGCTGCGGGAAGTTCTCCGGCGACTATCCAGAGTTCCTGCTGGCGTTGCTTGGTTTGGCGTTGCTCAAACATGCAGGGTTGTTCTCATCACCCAGGAGGAGAGGTTTTTCAACAGGCTGCTAGGGCGCTAAATGAGCCGCGCTTCCCTTTACTCCCCTCATGAAACACCAAGCACTCGCACTCACTCTGGCATCGCTGCTCGCGGCGATGAACGCGCAGGCATTCACCCTGATGAACGCCTTCAACACCACCGACGGCGCACGCACCGGCGGCGCTGAAATCCTGGCCTACACCACTGACATGAACACCCTGCTCAGCACCGTGGGCGACAACGCCGGCGGCAGCTTCGGCGTGCAGGTGCTGACACTCGGCAGCAATGCAAGCCTCACGGAGCGCGGCTTCGTGGACATGAGCAGCACCTTCGGCGCGACAGGCAACTGGAATGGTGCCAGCTCCGTGTCAGTGGACCCGCTGGGCCGTGGCTGGGGCGCGGTTTCACTGATCCCCTCCGCCAGCACGACCACATCGGGCAAGGTGGCCTTCTTTGATTATCGCAATCCTGCGGCGCTGGTGACCCTGGATGTGGGTTTCCACCCCGACAGCGTGAAGTTCTCCGCCGACGGCTCCAAGCTGTTTGTGGTGAATGAAGGCGAGTTCATCTCCGGGACCGCCAACGCGCCCGGCTCGATCAGCATCATTGACCTCACCGGCATCAACACACTGGCAGATGTAAACAGCACGAATATCACAGCGGGTGATGTGAGCACGTTTGATTTTTCCTCGGCAAATCTTGCTTCGGGCGTGACTCTGGCTGGCATCCGCAACCACAGCATCGCCGCCGTGGGCACCAGCGGCACCTTCATCAGCGCCGTGCCGGACTTCGTGGCGCTGGCTGGCAGCGATCCTGACTTCTACAAGGGCATGGAGCCGGAGTTCCTGGTGCAAAACGGAAACAAGCTCTACGTCTCGATGCAGGAGAACAATGCCATCGGCACCTTTGACCTCACCACAAACAAGTGGGAGAAGATCAGCAGCCTGGGCACGATCCAGCAGACCATCGACGCGTCCGACCAGGACGGCGGGGCAAACATCAACGACCTCGTGCGAGGACTCCCGATGCCGGACACCATCGCGCATTACAGCGTGTCGGGCACGAGTTACATCGTCTCGGTGAACGAAGGTGATGCTCGCACCGACGACCGCGACATCAGCCGCTTTGGCGACATTGCAGGCAGCGACAGCATGAACAACATCCTGGACACGACGCTCTTCCCCACCACCCAGACCGGGGTGCGCGACAACAGCGTGCTTGGGCGTTTGAATGTGTCTCGGCTGGACGGTGACACCAATGCGGACGGCAAGATCGACACGCCTACGATGATCGGCACGCGCTCCTTCTCGATCTGGAACGCCGACACCGGCGCCCTCGTGTGGGACAGCGGCAGTCTCGAAAGCGTTCTGCTGGGGCTTGATCCGACGATGCATAACAACAACCAAAACAGCTTTGGCACCGCGCCCAACACCGACAGCAGGTCGGATGACAAAGGCCCCGAGCCTGAGGCGCTCACCGTGGGCCAGTTCGGCGCTGACATGCTGGCCTTTGTGGGTCTTGAGCGGCAGGGCGGCACGCTGGTGTACAACATCAACGATCCGAACAATCCATCCTACGTCGGCTATATCAGCGCCGGAGAAAATTACGCCAATGGCCTCGTGGGACCTGAAAGCATGGTGTTTATCTCGGCGGCGGACAGCCCCACGGGGTCCGCGATGCTGGTCACAGGCTACGAGATCACGAACGGCATCAGTGTTTACTCTGTGCCCGAGCCTTCGCGCGCCATGCTTGGCCTGGTCGGTGTGGCGTTTGTCGCCCTGCGCCGCCGCAGAGTGAGCTGAGTCTTTGCCATAGGTTGTTGTTGCGAATGCGGGGAGTCGAAAGGCTCTCCGCATTTTTCATGCTTTCGCGGGCGAATATCTCGTTGCATTCAAAAGGCTCTGCTCCAGAATGCGCACCTCTCCAACCGGCAGCCACCCCAACGCGGCACCACTGGAGGGAACATCAAACTAGGTCGGGCTGTAGTTCAGCCTGGTAGAACGCTTGCATGGGGTGCAAGAGGTCGTGAGTTCGAATCTCGCCAGCCCGACCATTGATTGACTGTGTGGGTTGCGTGAGGCGTCCGGCTGATGCGATGTGGAGATTGACCGCTACATCAAGGCTCAAACTTGAACTTCCATCCCTTCCGAATCTTTTCCGGAAACCGCAGGGCCAGCGCCCGTTCCAAAAGGTCCAGAATCTCGTTCTCATACATGTTGCGCTGTTCGCCCCATTCGCCCATGTCCCATCCTGGGGAGAGTTCATCCATGTAGTCAATCACCGCCTGCGCCTCCTTCAGCAGGATTCGCTTGAAGGCGGACATCTCCGGCTCAGCCGCAGCCTCATTGATGCAATCCCTGAACACAGCCGCCCGCATCTTTTTCACTTCAACGCGCCCGCTTTCCATCACAGCCCTCTCTGCTGAGTAGAGTTCAGGATGCAGATAAAGTCGCGCGGCTCTCCACTCAAAGCACCGTTTTTCCATCAGCGGATTGTTCGCGGCGGCTTGGATAAGTGCCGCCGCCTCCCCCTTCGTGGTGGGGATTGGAAACCCTAGAAAGGTCAGGTAGGCACGCTGTTTCTCAGTCACACCTCCAGCCTGCCATGCCGCCGTTTTGGGCGGGTTTTTTATCACAAAATCCTCCAAAGTCACCCATGCTTCTGTTCCTTCCGCGCACAAATGATCTTCTTCCAGCAACTCATTTGCCGCCAGCATGTCGCGGAGCTGCGTCAATTCATAGAGACCGTGGTTTACCCCCGCCCGTGCCAGCCAGTAGCGCTTCATGCCCGCCACAAAGAAACGCGCTACGGACTCGTCAACTCACAACGCAAGGCCCGAATAAATGGGGTGCAAGAGGTCGTGAGTTCGAATCTCGCCAGCCCGACCATTGATTGATTTCGTCGCATGGCGAAAGGACCGCCCTCTGGGCTAAATAGTTACAAAAAAGGAGTAACATCTGCTCACGGCAGGCGCTACAAGCAGGTTCCGCCCTCAACTATGAAACATCGACTCATTCTACTCAGAAGCATCGCCTTTGCCGCCAGCCTCAGCCTTCTCGGCGCTCCCGGGATCAGCCTGCATGGCAAGGACAAGGCCCCCTCCAAAGCCCACAACAAGAAGGGCGCTGCTCCCACGGCCGCCTCTCTGGTGGATGACATGAAGACCTCCGTCATCTACATCGTCAAAAACGCCAAGGACATCAGTCCGAAGTCGAAACAGGCGGTGCCGTTCTGGTCGTCCCTGAAGACCATCATTGAAGGCATCGACCTCATGGATGCCGGCATCCAGAAGAAGAGCCCGGATATGCTCAAAGGCCTGGACATCACCGGCCAGGGCATCACAGAACTGGCCGCCACCTGGGGCATGATCCGCGGTGCGCACCCGAAATCCACCGTCGGTCGCGGCGTGGCCTCGTTGTCCACGTCTTATGACCTGTATGTGAACCACTTTGGCCCCTCGGTGGCCAGCTACAAGAAGGGTGGCGGCAAGAAGGGCAAGCTGACACCGGCGGAACTCGCGCTGATTGAGAAATCCGGCACACAACTGGAATCGTTGCTCGGCAAATTGGAGAAAGTTGCCGCGAAGGCGAAACCGAAATCCTACCAGCAGCGCATGGTTTTGGACCTGCTGAACCTGGTGGAGCAACTCGCTGGTGTGGAAGGTGACGGCCGCCTGGCCTACTCCAAGTATCAGTATCAGTGGAACCGCCTTCAAAACGCGCTGGCCGCCTACTCGAACATCATCAAGGCCTACTACCCGGACTACTACACGGTGTGGCAGGTGCTGGACAGCGACACCACCGCCATGAACGCTCTCTTTTATGAGGACTCATGGAGCTACTACGAGTCGTGGAACTACTACGAAGTGAGCATCGAAAACTACGAGAGCTACTACGAGGAGACTTCCATCACGGAATCCATCACCGAAACGGAAGAAACCGAGTTTGAGGAAGACATCGAAGAATACAGCGAGGAAGAGGCCACCGAGGAAGATGAAGAGGACGAGGCTGAGCTCGAGGAAGAGGTCGAGGTCGATGAAGACGAGGACGACAGCCTCTTTGAGGAAGTGGAAGACAGCGATGACGACGAGGACGGCGACGGCGTGTCTGATGAAGAAGACGCCGATGACGACAACGACGGCGTGTCTGACGAAGAAGATGGCGATGATGACGGCGACGGTCTCGAAGATGAAGAAGAGGACGAGGAGGAGGACGAAGAAGAGGAGGAGGAAGAGGAAGAAGAGGAAGATGAAGAAGACGACGGCATCGCCGAGTGCTGCGAAGGCTGCTGCTGCGAGTAAGCGGCACCTCTGACACACTGAAAATTAAAGCGCATGGCCTCCGGGCCATGCGCTTCTTTTTTGCCACGGACTGGGCCATGGCTTGCACCTCGTTACAGCAAACCACTCCTTTGTGGAGCTCTAGAGCATGTTGAATTCATTGAAAAACTCTCAACGGCGCATGGATTACTCCACATCGGATTCAAGGTGTTAAGTCTGAGTCTCACCAGCCGCACCCGTTGTTGAGAGAGAGAACAACGATTGGCGAGCGTCTTCGAGAGCTTGGTCCTGATGACTTTGTTCCAAGGACGGCAGAAGCTGCCAGCAATCAACCTCGGCAAGATGCGAGCAGCCAAGGCGGTATAAGCTTCCGTCATGAAATCTCATCAACCATCCACCGCCTCTCATCTTCATCAGCCAATCTGCCCGGAGTGCTCTGAGCACGCCTCTCCGCCTCCCCAGCGCGGACGGCGAGATTTCATTCGTGCCCTGTCGGGAGGTGCGATGGGAGTCATGGGTGCTTCGTCACTGATTTCTACCGGCACAGGATGGGCGGCACCGACGGAGGCCGCCCGCAAAGCGAAACCCGCCGAGGAACTCATCCGGGAACTGTTTGCCACGCTGACCGCCGAGCAGAAAACGGCGGTGGTGCGGCCTTGGGCGGATGGTGTCGAATCGGGCATGCCAACGCGTCTGAAGACGCACAACGCAGCCCCGCTGGGCAAGAAGCTTGGCGAGCAATTCACCAAACCACAGCAGGATCTGATTCATCAAACCTTCAGGGCGATCCTTTCGGGCGAGGAAGCCTATGACCGCATCAGCCGCCGTGGGAAGTGGGACAACAGCGGGGCCTTTGAAAACAACGGTATCGCCATCTTCGGCGATCCGTCGGGCAAAGATCCCTTCTCCTGGGTCTTCGCCGGACATCATCTGACATTGCGCTGCGACGGCAACTCCCAGCCAAACACGGCTTTTGGCGGCCCGATGTATTACGGTCATTCGGCGAACGGCCATAGTGACGTGAACGTTTACAATGACCAGACGAAGGAAGTTATGAGCGTGTTTGACATGCTCAACGAGCCGCAGCGCAAGCAGGCGGTCATTGTCGGCTCTCCAGGTGATGGTGTGGGTGCGCTGAAGCCCAAGCTGGTGGACAAGTCCACGACTGGAGTCGGCTACACTGATTTGGATGAATCCCAGCGCGAGCTAGTGGCGGGCGTGATGCGGAAGCTGCTGGGCCCCTTCCGCCAAGAAGATGGCGACGAGGTGATGCAGCTCATCAAGACCAATGGCGGCATGGAGAAACTGCGCCTCGCGTTTTACAAGGACACCCCAGAGAAAGGCAATGACCGCTGGGATGCCTGGCGCATCGAAGGCCCCGGCTTTGTCTGGAACTACCGTGTTCTTCCGCATGTTCACTGCTTCGTGAACGTGGTGGGCCTGGCATGAACTCCGGCCGGGTGATGCGGAGGTTTCTTCGAATCTTCCTCGGCGGGTTGCTGACCGGCAGCCTTGCTGAGGGAGATGCTTGGGCTGATGAGAAGCGTGAAGCCGCGCCTGATTTCCAAAAGGACGTGCTGCCGATCATTGAGGGGAAATGCCTCCGCTGCCACGGTGCGAAGCGTCGTGGTGGCAAGCTGGACATGCGCACGCTGGAGGCGATGCTCACCGGCGGAGACACAGGGCCTGCGATCAAGCAGGGCAATGCGAATAAAAGCCTTCTCATCGAACTGATTCATCACAAGGAGATGCCCCCGAGGAAGGAGAAATCCGCTGTCACCAGCAGCGAACTCGATCTGCTGCGACGCTGGATTGATTCGATGCCGGGCAAGCCTTGATGAGGCAAGGGGGCAAAGCTGAGTTCGGAGTTGCGGCGTAGAACGAACTTCCAAGTTCGTTCACCGGATAGGAAGATCGAGTTGAGACCGAACTTGGAAGTTAAGAGGCAACCACGGCGCAATCGCCGCTCACCAAGTCCCCGCTCTTCGTTATTCGCTCCAAGATGCGGCCATGTCCGACGCCCTCGCCTTCACTCTCAAGCTCGCACTCTCAAGCTCGATGAGATCACGCCCTCTCTCGCGGCGCTCTCTGACGACGCGCTGAAGGGCCGCGTCTTGCTCGCCATGGGCACAGTGGTGGAGTCCTTCGCCGTGCGGGTCATTGACGAGCCCAGCTTGCGGCCCAAAGCCTGGCCCGCTCGGAAGAGGAGCAAGGCCACGCATCCGCTGCTCATCAAGAGCGGCAATCTGCGCCAGAGCATCCACACGCAGGCGCAAGGCGCCGAAAGCGTCAAAGTGGGCACGCCTACAGTCTATGGCGCGGCACAATAGCTCGGCAGCACGAAGGGCGGCATTCCGGCGCGGCCATTCTTCCCAGTGATCGAAGATCAGCTCACGGGAGCCGCACATGCCGAGATCCAAGACGTGGTCGATGCGCTCATGGGCGGAGCGGCGGGCGGGGCTGAGTTTTTGAGACCGAACTTGGAAGTTCGATCTACAAATAAAAAGCGGGCCTGTTTCCAGGCCCGCTCTTGGGATCAAAAGACTCGAGGTTCGTCTGACTTACTTCGCCTCAGGTGCTTTCGCGCCTTCCTTGAAGCAGTAAAGATGCGTGTGGGTGGTCACATAGACGGCCCCGTTGGCGGCGACGACGCTGCTAAGCAGCGGGGAGGGAAACTCGATGGTCTTGAGTTCCTTCAGCTCCTTGCCTTCGGCGAGGATGAAGAGTTCACCTTCCTCGTTGCCAATCCAGACTTTGCCGTCCGCGACGAGAGGGCTGGCCCAGATGTGGCCCTTGGTGTCGAACTTCCAGTATTCCTTGCCGGTCTTGGCGTCGAGGCAGAAGAGGCGGCCGGTGTAGTCGGCGGCATAGACGAGGCCGTCTTTGACCGCCGGGGTGGAAATGGAGCGCTCGATGCCTTTGAAGGTCCACACGGCCTTGCCGGTGATGTCGCCGGTCATTTTCGGGTCGATGCAGCTCAGGCAGCCCACGCCTTCGCCATGCTCAGGATCCTGGCCGATGGGGACGTAGATGAGGCCGTCAGCCACGGTGGGAGTGGCGATAATTTCACTGGGGCCGTCGTATTCGACGTACTTGATGGGCTCGCCAGCGGAGTTCTTGCGATACTCGGGCGGATTGGCGTCGTAGCGCCAGTGTTCGACGAGGATGTCGAGATCTTCGGCGTCTTTCTTGGTCTCCGGGGCCATGGAATAGACCCAGCCGTCACCTGCGGCAAAGATGACCTGCTTTTTGCCACCAAGTTCGAGGTAGTTCGGTGAGGACCAGGAGCAGTGCAGCACGCGCTCGGAGGAAACGTGGTCTTGCTCGCCGAGCAGGGTGCCGTCCTCGGCGTTCAGCATGATGAAGCTGGGGCTGTTCGGGGCGGGGATGTTGGTGTGGGTCCAATCGACACCGTTGCAGGTCGGGGCGAAGAGTTTGCCGTCAACGACGAGCGGGAAGCCGGCGGTGGCGTTGTGCTGGAAGACGCCGAGCTCTTTGTACATGTCATAGACCCAGAGGATGTCCGCGTCGGTGTCGCCGGGGGCGATGGGTGCGGTCAGCTTGCCGTCTTTGTCGAGCGGGGCCATGAAAGTGGACTCATCTTGCATGCCCTGGTTGCCGTTGGACATGCCCTTCACATCCATGCAGATGATCTGACAGCGGTTGCCTGGCACATAGGCTTTGTCGCCGACGATGGTGGGGCTGGCGCAGATGCCGAGGTATTCCCAGTCGTTCACCTTGCCGGTGCCCATCTTCGGGGAGACGAGCTGCCATTTGAACTGGCCGGTGTACTCGTCAAAGACCATCACGATGCCGCGGTCGCCGGCGTGCTTGTCATTGCGAGGGGATTCGTTGTTGGTGCCGACATATACCTGGCCGTTGGCGATCACCGGCGTGCCGTAGGTCTGGGAGCCGAGCTTGGCGACCCAAAGACAATTTTTCGTGGTGCTCAGGTCGATGTCCTCGGCTCCGGGGCCTTTGTTGGCGGCCTGGGCATCAGGACGAAGGCGCCCGGCGATTTTCGGCGCGGCCTTGGGGCCGTATTTCTTGCCGGGATCGAAGTCGATGGGCAGGCCTTTTTCATCGGACACCATGTTGCGGGTGTTGCCGCCGCCCCATTGGGAGTAATCAGCGGCCTGCAGCGAAGCCGTGGCCGCAAGAGCCAGGGCGAGGAGGAGGGTGGGTTTCGTGGTCATGTTTTGGGAAAGGCGGGTCAAGGTCGCTAAGGAGTGGTTAGGAAGGAAGATGTGAGGAGTCGGAGGCGAGACGTGGAGATTAACGTTGGATTAGGCGGTCATATTCGCTGTGGTGGCCGATCCAAAACCAAGCGAAGTCGCTGCCATCCTCGACCGCAACGGCACGGTAGTGGTCGCCGACACGGGCGGACCAGAAACGACCGACTCGCTTGAAGTGGAGCGAGGGATGGCGGGGGTTGGATTTGAGGAGTTCGAAGTTGTCATCGGCCAGCGATTGGATTTTGGCGGGCAGTTGATCGTAGCTTTGCCAGAATTTGGACGTGGCACGGTGCTTCATAGATCGCGATAGCGTCCGGCTCGCAGGTCGGCGAGGGCCTCGTCAGCTAGAGCGTCGAGACGTCCGGCTTTCACGTCTTCTTCAAACTGGGCGTCCCATGCCTCGGCGTCGAAGCGGGAGAACCAGTCGCGGAAGGCGCTGAGTTCTCCACGCGAGAGCCGGGTGACGGCGCTCTCGATTTCAGGCAACGGGAGGCTGGGAGCGGTGGCGACCATGAGGCAGAGTAGTCGAAGACGTGACGCGGATCAATTCGGTGTGACGCTCAGGTTGTCGAGGTACATGCGCTTCTGGTTGAGCGGGGTGAAGCCGAAGATGCCGGGAGACCCGTTGGTGTGCGCCTTGGCGACCTTGGCCTCAAGGGTCCAGGCTTCGGGCTCGGCGGCTCCTTTTTCCCACACCTTGGCTTTGACGACCCCGCTGCCATCGGAGGCGACATCGACGCGGGTCTTGAGGGTGTACCACTTGTTGGCGGTCATCTTGAAGACGACCTCCTGCTTAAGACGCTCTGGGTTGGAGCTGATCTCGAGCTTGCCGGCATTGCCACGCAAGCAAATGAGGTAACGCTGGTTGATGAGGCCGATGTCGGCCTTCGAGCGGGCGGAACCTTCCGTGAGGACGTCGGCCTGCATGGTATAGTTGGAGAGATTCGACGGAGCGACGAAAACGGTGGCGCGTTGGAACAGCAGGCGGTCAAAGCTCTTGCCGAAGACCTTGTTGCCGTCTTTTTCCATGACCTGGAATTTGAAGCGCGCACCGATCCATGGGAGCGGCGGGTAGGCGAACTTGTAGGCTGGGTTGTTTTGTGGATCGACAGGGAACTCATCGGTGAGCGTGTAGCCCTCAAAGTCCTCGGTCAGAGGCAGGTTTTTCAGCGCACGGCCACGAATGGTGCCGAAGGTGCCGTCCGGGGCCGTGCCTTTGAAGGCTCCGGCGCTGACCTTGGCATCGGGGGCGACGACGAGTTCTCCTGCCTCGTTGAACTTGGCGTCCATGGTGGCTTTCACCTTGGCCGTCGGCGGGATGAAGCTTTCCCACTTCACACCTTTGACGTCCTCGCTGACGACGTAGCCGTTGGCGTCGATGCTGCGGACGCGGAAGGCCTGCTTGTTGCCGGTCATGATGACGGTTTCCGCAGGGATGGCCTGAAGGGCCACGGCCTTGCCAGCTTTCGGTATTTCTACCACGGGAGCGGCATCGACCTTGATGCCTTCATTCGGAATGGCAAAGGCGTAGAGATGCTTCGTGGTCGTAACATACAGCGTGCCGTTGCAAACGCTTGGAGCACCGAGGCAGTCGCCATCGAGTTTGATCTCCTGGACGATCTCGGCGTCTTTCTCGCCGGGCTTCACCACGACGAGCTTGCCTTCCATCATTGGGCAGTAGAGCAGGCCATCGACATACAGCGGCGAGGAGTGCAGATTGGCATTGCTGAGCTTTTTCTTCCACAGTTCAGCGCCGGTGCTGGCATTGATGGCATAGAGTTCAGCGCCGTCGGTAAGCTGGTAAATCACATCACCCACCACCACAGGAGAGCTGCTGGTGGCACCGAGCGGATGGCGCCAGAGCTCGACGCTCGGCTCCAGGACGGCGGTTTCCGCAGGAGGAATCGCCGCAGCGAGTTTTTCCGGCAGTTTGATGCAGATCATGCGGCCCTTTTCGGAGCTATCGACATTTTCGTCGCCATGCACGGCGATCAGCGTGCCGTTGTGCAGCACGACCGAGGGATTCACGCCGTTTTTGCAGATCGGCATCTTCCAGTAGGGTTTGCCGCTGCGGGCGTTGACGCAGACGATGTGACCGCAGCCGGTGGTGAAGTAGGCGACGCGCTTGCCATCGCGGGTTTCGAGCACGGGGGTGGAGAAGGAGCTGTCCACGGGTGGGCTGACGCCGGGCAGTGTCCACCAGACGAGTTCGCCGGTCTTTTTATCAAACGCATAAGCACGGTCCGCCGCCGGGCCGTCTGCTCCCCAGTTAGAGAAGATGAAATGGATGATGACCAGCTCGCCCTCGACCACCGGGCTGCCCACGCGGCTGTTGGGGAAGGTCATGCGACCCAGGTCTTCCATCAGCGGAATCTCAAACACCTTCTTGCCATCGAGCTCGTAGCACTGAAACACCCCTGCGTTGCTGGTGAGGTAGATGCGCTTCGTCTCGGGGTCCACGGTCGGCGCGCCGATGGAGTAGCGGTTGTAGATGGAATCGCTGAGGTAGTCGGCGATCTCATGCTCCCAGAGCTTCTTGCCGCTCTTGGCGTCAAAGCAGGTCAGCAGTTCGATGAGATCGCTGGTTTCACCTCTGTAGCCCCAGAGGATCACCTTGCCATCGACGACGACCGGGCAGCCACGGCTGCGGATGTCAGCCGACCAGGTGGGCGTTTCAGCCAGCTTGCCGGCTTTCGTGTAATGTTCCAGGCTCACACCGTTTTGCAGCGGGCCGCGCCAGTTGGTCCAATCGTTCGCGTGGGAAAATCCTGTCAGAGCCAGGGTGGCGGCAAACAAACTGCCGAGAGATGGGCGTGGACGGTGATGCATGGGTTGGGTTTGATTGAAGAAAATGAACATCGTGAGCACGCGACGCGCATCAATGCGATTTTCATACCTTTCGCAGGGGAGGCGGCGCTGGCGTTAACAGGGGATGGGCAAAACGACCCGCGCACAGATCATCTTGCAGCCACCACCGGCTGAGAGCGTCATTCTTCCACTGGCAAACCCAATGCTGTCACTGAAGACCGCTGTTATGCCTTCAGGCCTTCCTGGCGGAGGAAATTCTCCACCCAGGTGATGTCATACTGTCCGTTTTGGAAATCGGAGGTGGTCAGGATCTGGCTTTGCAGCGGGATCGTGGTCTTGATGCCCTCGACGGTGAACTCGCCCAGCGCACGGCGCATGCGGCGGATGGCGATGTCGCGCGTGGCACCGGTGACGATGAGCTTGGCGATCATCGAATCATAATACGGCGGCACGGAGTAGCCGGAATAAACGTGGGTATCGACACGCACGCCACGTCCGCCGGAGGTGTACCAGAGATTGATCTTGCCGGGGCTGGGCGCGAAGTTGCGCGAAGGATCCTCGGCATTGATGCGGCACTCGATGGCATGGCCGCGCGGCTGGGCGTCGATGACGTGCTCACTCAGCGGCAGGCCGGCGGCGACGCGAATCTGCTCCTTGATCAGGTCGCAGCCATAGACTTCCTCGGTGATCGGATGCTCCACCTGGATGCGGGTGTTCATCTCCATGAAGTAGAAGTTCTCGCACTTGTTATCGACGAGGAACTCGATGGTGCCGCAGTTCTCGTAGCCGATCTCCTTGCAAAGCTTCACCGTGGCGTCGCCCATGCGTTTGCGCATCTCGGGAGAGATTTTCGGCGAGGGACACTCCTCAATGATCTTCTGATTCCGCCGCTGCATGGAGCAATCGCGCTCACCAAGGTGGACGACGTTGCCGTGAGAATCAGCGACGACCTGGAATTCGATGTGATGCGGCTTCTCGACGAGCTTTTCCATGTACATGGAGCCGTCGCCAAAGCACTTCATGGCCTCCAGGGAGGCGGCCTGGAAGCTGGAGCCCAGCGTGGCCTCATTGAGCACCGGGCGCATGCCGCGTCCGCCACCACCAGCGCTGGCCTTGACCATGACGGGGTAGCCAATCTTGCGCGCCCATTCCAGGGCCTCTTCCTCGGTGTGAATGATGCCGTCGGAGCCGGGGGTGATCGGCATGCCGGCTTTCAGGGCGGTTTCACGCGCGACGTTCTTGTCGCCCATCATGCTGATGACGCGGGCGGACGGCCCGATGAACTTGATTTTGCACTTCTCGCAGACCTCGGCGAACTCGGCCTTCTCAGACAGGAATCCGTAGCCAGGGTGAATGGCATCGACGTTGGCAATCTCCGCCGCGCTGATGATGCGGCTGATCTTCAGGTAGCTTTCGCTGCTCGGGCCGGGTCCGATGCAGATGGCCTCGTCGGCGAGGTGAACGTGCATCGAATCGACATCAGCTTCGGAATAAACGGCGACAGTTTTGACATCGAGTTCCTTGCAGGCGCGGATGACACGAAGGGCGATTTCACCACGATTGGCGACGAGGACTTTTTTGAACATGAGTAACGAGAGAGGTGGAGTGAGTCTTGACTGGCTTGACCTGCTTGACGGTCTGGGAGTCGGTCAAGCTGGGGCGATCAGGCTTTCAACTCAAAGAGAGGCTGGCCGTACTGGACGGGCTTGCCGTCTTCCACGAGCACGCGGGCGATGGTGCCGCGGGCCTCGGCTTTGATCTCGTTCATGACCTTCATGGCCTCGATGATGCAGACGTTGCTGTTTTCATCCACAACGTCGCCGATGTTGGCAAAGGATTTCTCACCCGGCGCTGCGCTGCGGTAGAAGGTGCCGACCATCGGTGAATTGATCGTGGGGCCGACAGGGTCGTTGGCAATCGGAGCGGCGGGCGCGGCCACAGGCGCCGCTGCGCTCACCGGGGCGTGGGCCACGGCTGCCGGTGCGGCGGAAACGGGCGCGTGAGCGGCCACGGGCATGGATTGGAGCAGTTCTTTGACCGTGTTGAGATCAGAACCCCGGCGGAGTTCCAGCTTGGAGCCTTTCTGCTCGCTGTGGAAATAGGTCAGGTCGTTCTCGGCCATCAGTCCGACGATTTCGCGGATTTGCTTCAAATCGTAGGTGCAGGCGGAGGCTGCGGGGGCTGGAGAGACCGGTTTGGTGGTGGTGCGTTTGGCCATGTCAGGGAGAGAGTGTGTCTGAAGACGGCCCGATACTACAAACTCCCCCGCCGGTGGCAACCATAAAGGCGGTCTTGACTTTCAACGCCGCCAGCAAGCCATTTTTACTCAAGGCACACGCGGAAACTTCGAAAAATCGGGCTTTCGCTTCTCCACGAAGGCATTTTTGCCTTCTTTGCCCTCCTCGCTCATGTAATAGAGCAGCGTGGCATTCCCGGCGAGATCGAGCAGGCCCATCTGGCCGTCGCAGTCGGCGTTGAGGGCGGATTTGAGGCAGCGCAGGGCCAGAGGCGAGTGCTGGAGCATCTCTCGGCACCATTTGAGCGTTTCCTCTTCGAGCTGGTCGAGCGGGACGACGGTGTTCACCAGTCCCATGTCCAAAGCCTGCTGGGCGTCATACTGGCGGCAGAGATACCAAATCTCCCGCGCCTTCTTCTGGCCGACGATGCGGGCGAGGTAGCTGGA
Source organism: Prosthecobacter sp. (assembly GCF_044232965.1). GTDB lineage: Bacteria > Verrucomicrobiota > Verrucomicrobiia > Verrucomicrobiales > Verrucomicrobiaceae > Prosthecobacter. Next base: position 74,620 of record NZ_JBIIKX010000020.1, on the reverse strand, counting down.
GCCGAGGCCGCCGTCGAAACTGCCGACTTTCGGGCCGGTCTGGCCGAAACGGGCGTTGTCCGCCGCGATGGTCAAATCACACACGACATGCAGCACATGCCCGCCGCCGATGGCGTAACCGGCCACCATCGCCACCACAGGTTTTGGGATCGTACGGATCTTCCGCTGCACATCGAGAATGTTCAGACGCGGTACGCCGTCCTCGCCGATGTAACCGGCGTCGCCGCGCACTTTCTGGTCGCCGCCGGAGCAGAAAGCCAGCGGGCCCTCGCCACAAAGAATGATGACGCCCACCTCCCGGTCCTCATGCACGATCTCAAAAGCCTGCAGCATCTCCTTCACCGTCAGCGGCCGGAAGGCATTGCGCACCTTCGGCCGGTTGATGGTGATCTTGGCGATGCCATCGCTGGTTTTCTCCAGCTTGATGTCGGTGAAGGTCTTGATGGTCTGCCACATGGAGTTTGCGATGGTTGGCTGTTGCTGGCGATGGTTTGCGGTGGTTTTACAACAATCGCAAACGACTGCCAACCACCGCAAACAACGGCAAACTTTAGGCGAAGCTCGTAAAGCTCCGCAGTTCCGCAATACGCGCCGCGATGTCCGCTTTGGACACGGTTTGCAGTTTGTGGGTGCTGAAGGCTTCGCAGGTGTAGCTGGCGGTGACGCTGCCGTGGACGACGGCGGTCTTCAGATCTTCAAATGTGGGCTTGGTCTTGCCATTGGCGGCCAGCCAGCCGGACAAACCGCCGAGGAAGCTGTCGCCAGCGCCGGTCGGATCAAACACGCTGTGCAGTGGGTAGGCGGAGCAGGCGAAGAAGTCTTCTTTATTTTCGCCAAACAGGAAGCTGCCATGCTCGCCACGTTTCACGATGACGAAACGCGGGCCCTTGGCCTGCAATCGGCGGCCTGCATCGACCAGATTGGTCGTGCCAGCAAATTCCTTGGCCTCGCCGTCATTGATGACAAGCAAGTCGATGCGCTTGAGCACTTCGTGCAGACGTTCGTTGGCGATCTCGATCCAGAGATCCATCGTGTCGGCGGTGACGAAATCAGCCTCGATCTGGTCGAGCATCTGCATCTGGTTGTCCGGGCTCATGTTCGCGGCCACGGCCACCTTGGCCTGACGGGCGGCGGCGGGGAGCTTGGGCTGCCAGTTTTCGAGCACGTTGAGCGCCACCTTGTGCGTGGTGCGGCTGTTCATGTCAGTGTGGTATTCGCCGCTCCAGGTGAAGGATTCGCCCGAGCTGCGCTCCAGGCCGTCGAGCGTGATGCCGCGTGCGGCCAGCATGTCGAGGTGCGGCTTGGGGAAATCATGACCGATGACACCGACGAGATGGATCGGCTGGCAGAAGATGCTGGCGGCCAGGGCCGCGTAGCTGGCGGAGCCGCCGAGCAGGTTTTCCTGCGCGTCCTGTGGGGTTTTGACATTATCGAGGGCGACGGTTCCGGCGATGACAACAGACATGAGAGGTAGTGTGGGAGTTGGAGCAGTTGATTCTTGCCTCGCGCACGACGAGCCTATAACGGTACGGGCAGGCGCGGGGAGCGCGGAGTATCCATTCCGCCCTAGCCGTGTCAAATGCCACTCCGCACCCAAATTCATGCGTCTGAGCCTCATTTTCCTCATGCTGATCCTGCTGCCCGTGGCGACAGGCGTGCATGCGTGGCTGTTCTGCCGGGAAAATCTGCCATTGCTGACCCAGGAGGCGTTGAAACGGCTGCGGGAGGCCGGCGTCAGTGACCCCGTGGTCGATGTGCGTTTTTTTGACATCGCCATCACTGGCGAGGCCGCCAATCCCGCCGCCCGAGAAAAGGCGCTGGCCGCGATCCGCAGCCTCGTGCCCCTGCGCCTGGCTCCAGGCGCGGACCGTCTGCATGTCATGGCCGGCTTGCAGGCGCGGTTGGAGAATGAAAACCTTTTTCTCAGCGGTTGGCTGCCGGAGGGCGATGAAGCAGACAACGTGCGCCGTATCCTCGGGGATTTGCGTCCCGACCTGCGCATCCATGCCAAGGAACTGCGTTCCGCTCCCGAAGTCCGCTGGCCGGAGGGCCTCAAGCTGCCTCTCACCGCAAGCAGCCCGATGCTGAAGCTCATTGTGGAAAAGCTGCGTGTGCCCGCCGAGCTGCACATCCGGGCCAAGGACGACGCCATCGTGATCACCGGTCTGCTGCCTGCCACGGAGGTCAAAGAGGAGCTCGTCGCCGTGCTTGCCGAGGTCGCTGGCGCAAGGGTGGTGGATCCCTCCGCGCTCAAGGCCAGTCCGCATGTGCTGACGGCGCCGTTTGCCAAGCCGGGCGCGCTCGCCGCGTTTGTGCGCCGTTTTTTTGAGCTGCCGCCGCCGCGCACCTTTGACATCGGCCCGGACGGTGTGCCGCGCCTCCAGGGACTGGCCACCCGCCAGATGGAAAGCGCGTGGCTCGCCCTGCTGCGGCCCGTGACCGGTGCCGCCAAGGTGGACGCGCGGCTTACCTTGCTGCCTTCGTCGTATCATTTTCCCGGCTACCAGGTTCAGACCGCGCTGCCGCCGGAGGTTCTTGATCCCATCCGTCAGGCCGTCAGGCTTCCGATCGTCTTCGAGACCGGTTCATCGAGACTCACGCCGGAGGAGCAGACCAAGCTCGCCGCGCTCGCCCCCATGCTGCTCGCCGCCGGTCCCGCGCTGCGGCTCGTCATCGGGGCTCATCCTGATCCCACCGGGCTGGACAGCGTCGAAAAAAACATCGGACGGGCGCGTGCGGAGGCGGTGCTCTCCTTTCTCGTGGAGCAGGGCGTTCCTGCCGGTGATGTCAGCGCCGTCGTCTTCGATCCCGTTCCTGCGGGGTCTCCCTCATCGGCGCTCACTCCGGGCAGCGTCGAAATCCTCATCAAATAGTCCTTCATGAAGCTCGATCTCGAATCCCTCTCCGCCGAGCCGCTGGTGTACATGCTCATGCACAGCGGCATGTTCGTCAGCGTGCTGGGGGCCATGTTCTTCATCATCGGTCTGATGTTTGGCTACGCCACCTGGGGCCGCTACAAGCGCCAGACACGCGAGTTGCGCGGCGAGGCCGCCGCCATGAAGGAGGAAATTGCCCAGTTGAAGCGCAAGGTCGGTGATCACTCCGTCAAATCCGGCCCGGCGATCGTCATCGCCACCGAAACCATCCACATGCCACGCAGAGAGGGCGAAACGTCCGCATCCGTGTCAGCTCCCGCTGAGGCCGCCGCCGCCGCACCGGTCTCTCCACCTGCCACTGAGCCCATCACCACCCAGACCTCACGCACCCCCACGAAAACCCGTCTGCAACGCCCGCTGGGCAACGTGATCAAGGCCCGGGAAATCTCTCCTGCCAAGGCGGCCAAAACGGAAGAGACCCAGGCAATCCTCCCGCTCACCCCCGGCACGACTCCGCCGCCACCGGCCCGTCACGCCTCCCCTCTGGCGGCCATCATCACCTCGGCACCGGCGGCGAAGCCGGAGCAGACCTCCGCCGAGGCCGAAACCACCGCCCACGGACTCGTTCCGGCGGACACCATACCGACCTTCACCGACTTGCCTGTGCCGCCTCCTGCAGTGATCAAGCCGGAAGTCGATCTCAAGCTCGGCCTCATTTACAAGCAACGCCCGGAGCACTGCGACGACCTCACCGCGCTCAAAGGCATCGCCAAAGTGCTCGAAGAACGTCTTCATGCCCTGGGCATCTACACCTACGCCCAGATCGCCGCCTGGAACGAGGACCACATCCGTGAGTTCTCCGCCCGCCTCGCCTTCAAAGACCGCATCCAGCGCGAGCAATGGGTCGAGCAGGCGCGGCAGTTGGCCGCCGCCGAAAAGGTCGCGCAAGCCGTCTGAGACACAGTTCGCCACCTTCTCTGCCTCACGGCCCCACCGTCACCGTGGCCACGTCCGTCCAGTCGCCGTTGGGCTTGCCCTTGTCCCAGAAGCGCAGGCGGTAGTCGCGCCGCTCAGGCTGGCCGGGCACGAGCAGCGGGCGGGTGTCCTCATGGAGGTGCTTCATGGAGATCGCCAGCTCCTCCCAGTCGCCACCGCCACGCCGTGTTTCGATGAATACGCCATCATGCCCGTGCTTGGAGGAGCGGATGGCGACCTTCTCGTTCAGTATTCCCGGCAGCACCTTGATTTTGAAGGTGGGCACGGGGTGCGCGGCGTTGTCATGCCGAGGCAGGATGCCCAGCATCTGGCCGACCCCATCGTTATAACCGGCGACATGTTTGATCGTGGCCACCAGTTTGAAGAGGCGCTTCAACGCGCCCGCCGGTCGTGGCACCACGCCTGCCGGCAGCGGCGGGAGTTGGTAGAGCGGCAGTTGCATGGGCACCGCGTGGTCCTTGCCGGTCTGGGCATGCTCGATGGCGGCGGTGCCCGCCGGAGCAAAGCGGCGCAGCTCCGTGCGCCACGGGCCCAGCACGTAAGTCAGCCACTGCGCATCCGCGATGCCGCCCCGCAGCCGCGCCTCGTCGATGTCGAGCACGCCGATGTACCCCGGCAGCGTGTTCGCGAAGTGCCGCAGCCACAGCACCTGCTCGGAGATCGGAACGGGGAGGTAGTCCTGGCGTGTCATGGGTGGGTCGGGTGGCGGGTTGGCAGGGAAGCGTCAGGCGCTCGGCGGCGGCAGCGGTCACTCAGTGCCGGAGAACCGGGGCCCAATGCGCCGCCCCCTCGCGGCAAGGGGGCTTGGCTGAGCGAGCCAGTGCTTTCCCTGAACGAGTCAAGGCTTCCCCCTGATGGCAAGGGGGCTTGACAGCGCGAGCCAGCGCTTTCCCTGAACGAGCCAAGGCTTCCCCCTGATGGCAAGGGGGCTTGGCAGCGTGAGCCAGCGCTTTCCCTGAACGAGCCAGGGCTTCCCCCTGATGGCAGGGGGGCTGGGTAGCGTGAGCCAGCGCTTTCCCTGAACGAGCCAGCGCTTCCCCCTGATGACAAGGGGGCATGGTAGCGTGAGCCAGTTCTTTCCCCGAACGAGCTAGCGCTTCCCCCTGACGGCAAGGGGGCTTGCCTGAACGGCCCGGTCAAAGCACCGGGAGACACTGCGCTTCCGCCGCAACGCTCGGGTGCAGGCCTGGCCTTTCGTGTTCCCGTGCGGTCCGACAACGCCGTCCGCTGCCGCTGCGCAGCAGCAGGCAAAGATCTCCGAGCTGACACTCCGAGGGCCATGACACGAGGATGAAATCACGGAGCTGTCCGCCTTGGCAAGCCTGAAATGCGGCGCCGTAAGGATGGACAAGCTGCGGCTGGCAACGGAGCGCGGGCTTGAGCCCGCAGCCCTCCGTCAAAGGAAAAAACGCTGAAGAAGCTCACAGAGCTTGCCGCAGGAGGCCCAGCTTCGGGTTCTGTCTCTTGGCCACCCGGATTTGTCACTACTCCTTGCCAGTTCCGCCGCCAGCCGCTTACATCAGCCGCGCCATGCCAGCTCCCGCCGCCATTCTCGACCTTGTTGCCCGTTTCGGGAAGCACATCGACGCCTGCAAGACCGGGAGCTACCACGAAAAGCAGCTCCGCACGGACTGCATCGCCCCCTTGTTCGAAGCCCTCGGCTGGGACAGGAACAACAAGCAGCGCTACGCCGAAGCCTGCCGCGATGTCATCCACGAGGATCAGGTCAAGGTCGGTGGCACGGTGAAGGCAAAAGCCCGCCAGGAAAAGAGGATCGGCTCCAACCTCGAAGCCACCGTCGCCCTGACGCTTCCCGCCGAAGGTTTCACCCACCCCGTCTTCAGCGATCCCGCCACCCTCCACGAATTCCTCATCCTCAGCGATCTTCAAATCACCCGCGGCACCGACCTCGCCGCCGTCGTGACCGAATCGAGCCATCACAAATGCGCCCGCTGCTGGAAGCATCTCCCGGATGTTGGAACGCATGCCGAGCATCCGACGCTGTGCGGCAGGTGCGTGGAGGCCGTTCAAATTTGAATAGTTAGATTAACGCACATGCTAACCTACGAACAACGCTTTCGAATGTGGTTTGTAAGACCATATGAAGTGCTGCACAGCCGTCCACAATGTGAAGACGATATTGACTGGAATGGTGCGTATGTTGCGTTGGCTATTGGCTGCATGCTTTGTGAGCGCTATTTCCGCGCAAAGACCGGCACAACGGAGGTGTTGACGCGGGAAGCAGCAAAGCTTGACGAAAATGTAGGCTATAATCGCCGATTTCACAAAGCTGCGGCATCGCATTTTGGTTTATCTGTGGCGAAGTTCGAAAGATTCTGGACGTGTTACCGAAATGGCGTTCAACACCAAGGCATGCCACGCAAAGTTTTTCGAAGAGTCCATGGCCAGACGATTGTTTATAAAAGCTGGATTAGTGCAGCTGTGGATTTCACTCATGTCCCAACGGAGGAAACCAAGGAAAATGAAGTTCGGATCAAGCTAAACCCATGGGCATTCACTAGCCACATTATTGAACTCTTTCTCAATGATACCAATGCATTAGAGATCGGCTTCCATCATGCATTTGCCCAAATTCACACTTTGCACGAGAACCATGAAAACTGACCTTGTAACACTTTACCTAACCGCAGCCACTCACGACAGTGTTCGGCAGCCAGTCGCAACCAGTGGGGAACTCACCCTTTGCTGCGCATGGATAAAAAATAATCATGTCGCAGTTCATGTTAATCCGAGCATCACAGACTACGGACCAGACATAGTGGAATCGTCACTCGGACACCCCAGCAAAACGTTAACTTTTGATGTTACCAACCCCCAGGCTCAGAGAATTACATGTAACGGCACCACTTATGACATTCGGCTTCTGACTTGGTCTCGGCATGATCAAGACACCTTGCGATTCGACTTTGAGATTGAGCGCATTGAAAACTGAGGTGCGTTGCTGGTTATTACCACCTCTGCGTGATCCACCACATCCCAAACCATGAAGACACTAGCGAAATTCGTATTAACTGGTTCATGCATCATGCTCACGGCATGCGGCCCATCGAAAACAGAACTGAAGCTTTCTGTAGAACTTGCTGAACTGCGTGCCGCTCAGGCTGCCGAACAGAATCAGCGTCAAAATCTGGATGCATCGCTGAAAGCAGAAATTGGCGCAGTAAATACTAGAATTCAGGAATTAACATCACTTGTTCAAAAGTTGGATGCAGCCTCAAAGGAGGTAGAAGCAGTAAAGATCAATTCAGCTGTCGCAAAGGAATACGCAATCGATGGCGCTGTCTTTATAGTCACAAAAGGAGGGGAGTCGTATAAGCTAGGCCTCGTTGAGTTAATGTTTTTCAATGATGCCGAATTGCGCCAGAAGCTAGAAGCCCGCAAGACTGACCAAACAAATGAGCTGAAACTTCTTCAACCTGCGCACCAGGTAGCATTAGCGAATGTTGAGATGCTAAAGAAGAAATATGATGCGGCTGAAGCCGCTTGGTTTGAATTGACATCTAATGACCAATTGAAGGCACAATTGAAGGTACAATATGACGCGGCTCATAAAGAATGGCTGGCTGCTGTGAATGTCGAAGGAAATACCGCTGCTGCCGTGCGCGATTCGCTTTCAGGTAGATTTTTCTTTAAAGAGCTTCCAACGCCCGTCGCGTCTACGAAGACAGATGCGGATGGGCACTTCAAAATAACCCTCCCAAAAACAGGTTCCTACTGCATTGCCGCGCAGGCCTCTAGATCAGTAGGAAACAAGCAAGAGTCCTACTTTTGGGTTCTTCCTTTGGAATTTGATTCCACAACAGGCAAGGCAACGATTTCTCTAAATAACGACAACACAGCGTCTTCTGGGAACAAGCTGTCATTGATTCAGACCAACGATCTTTAAACCAAGGGGAAACGACGTCAGGGTGCAACCCATGGACTAGCGACAGGCAATCTCCTCTCAGCCACGTCTCAATCGCCCCGCCTGTTCGCGCCACCCGCCTCCGACCTCCCGGCGTGCTCGTTTCGGATCCGCCGCGAAATCTCCCTGCAGCCCAGCATGAAAACACCGCGAGAGTTGAGAAAATCGCAGAGATGAGCTTTGAAATGGATTTCTCTGCGGTTTTCTCATCTCTCGCGGTGTGGTCGGTTTGGAAGCTTGGGAAACAACAAACGAGAAGCAATCTTCCTCTCAGCCGCATCCCCAAGCGCTCCGCCTGTTCGCGCCACCCGCCCCCGGCCTTCCGGCGTGCGCGCTCCTACCGCCACTCATGCTTCGGATACCGTCCACGAAGCTGCGCCTTCACCGCCGGATAACCTTCGCGCCAGAATCGGCCGATGTCTCCCGTCGTCTGAATCGGCCTCTGCGCGGGTGAGAGCAGGTGCACGGTGACGCTAATGCGGCCAGCGGCGACTTTGGGGTTCTCGCTGATGTCGTACATGTGCTGGAGCACGGCGCTGACACTTGGCGGCTGCTTTTCGTCATAGACGATGCGGGCGGTCTTGCCGTTTTTGAGGGCGTAGCGTTCGGGGGCGTATTTCTCGAGCATCTCGCGCTGGCTGTGGCTGAGCCATTGGTGCAGGGCAGGGAAGACTTCGCGGTCTTTGAGGGCGCGGTAGGTGGTGCAGCCGTGGCAGAGCTGCTCGATGAGGATGTGGCGGTCTTCTTCGCCGATGGGCGGGATTTCGAGATCGGGCATCCACTTGGACAGGCAATTCACGCGGGTGATCCATTGCTCGACCTTGTCGTTCCAAAGCGGCAGTTCGAGGCGTCCGGCGATGACTTCGGCGGCGAGCAGGCTGGCGGCCTGCGTTTCATCGGGCTCGCCGCGTTCCTTGCTGGCGAGCACGAGGCTGCGGAAGCGCGTCTCCTCCATGTTCATGACGCGGCGGTTCACGCTGTCGTAACGGGCGCTGCGGCCGGTGGTGAGGTCCTCGGGGAACATCTCGCGCAGCCATTCTTCCTCGATGCGGGTGACGTTGTTGAGCTTCACCGTGAGCGCCTTGCCCTGCACCTCGACAATCTCGGAGGCGACGAGCAGACGCGGGGCCTTGATGTGCGCGTCTTTGTCGAGATGACCGGTGTAACCGCCTGCGAGACGATAAATGCGGCTGCCAGGACTGGTTTCGACACCAAGATGATCGCTGAAGGCCGCGAGCAGCGTCTTCGCCAGCGCTTCGGCATCGGCGACCTCGTCGTTGATGCTCAACCCGGCGCGTTTGGCGAGCTGGAGGAATTGATCCGCGCTGCGTGCGGCTTCGCGTGAGGCCATCGCATGCACGCCGTAACGGGCGCAGGCGTCGGGATCGAAGTTCATGCCCTCCGCACGCGTGAAGGCCCGCAGCAGCGCCTGGAACTCGCTCAAATCACCATTCTCCCAGAACTCCTCGTTCTTGTGCGAGGCGTTGTTTTTGCCGATGAGTAGAATGTCGCGCCCTTGGGCGACAGCGGCGCACAACGCGGCTTCGCGCAGACATCCGAACTCTGCCGCAGCCAGCAGCATGCGCGAAAAACGCGGATGCAGGGGGAATTTGGACATCTGACGGCCGATGTTGGTGATCTGACCGTGCAAATCGATCGCGCCAAGATCGTGGAGCAGATTCTCTGCACGCGACAACGCGGCTGGCGTCGGCGCTTCAAACCAATCGAAGGGTTCTTTCGACAGCACACGCAACGCCAGCAACGCCTCGCTCAGATCAAGTCCTTGCACCTCGGGCAGTTCGCATTCAGCACGCAAGAGGTGCTCGCGTTGCGTCCACAGGCGCACGGCGATGCCGGGGCCGAGTCGTCCGGCACGACCCGCACGCTGCTCGGCGGAGGCACGGCTGATTTTGTTCACGGTGAGCGTGTTGATGCCGCGACGGGCGTCGTAGTTCGCGATGCGCGCTGTGCCGCCGTCGATGACGGCTTTGACGCCTTCGATGGTGAGCGAGGTTTCAGCGACGTTCGTGCTGACGATGATCTTCGGCTGCTCGCCGGGCGTGACGGCGGAATCCTGATCCTGCGGCGTGAGTTCGCCATGCAGCGGCACGACACGGCGACCGCGTGAGAAGGCGCGGCCTTGAATCGCGGCGATGGTCTTGCGGATCTCGTGACCGCCGGGCATGAAGACGAGCATGTCGCCGCTGAAGCCCGGCGAGTTGGCGAGATCTTCGCAGGCGCGAGCTGCTTGATCCCAGATCGGCTCGGGATAGCCGGTCTTGAGTTGCAGCGGTGCTTGATATCGCACCTCCACCGGGAAGGTGCGTCCTTGCGATTCGAGCAGCTTGCAGGGCTGCATGAAATCGACCAGCGGACCCGGCACCAGCGTGGCGGACATGACGATGATCTTCAAATCCGGCCGCCGCTGCTGCAAGCGCCGTGCAAAGGCCAGCACGAGGTCGCCATCGAGATGCCGCTCGTGGAATTCGTCGATGCAGATGCAGCCGACGCGGTCCAGCAGCGGGTCTTCGAGCATCATGCGCAGCATCACGCCCTCGGTGACGTAAGTGAGGCGTGTTTCGCGGCTGGTGATGTTTTCAAAGCGCACTTGATAACCAACTTCGCCGCCAAGCCGTGCATTGCGCTCGCGAGCGACTCGCTGCGCTAGCATGCGTGCGGCGATCCGGCGAGGTTGCAGCACCACGCAGCGTTTTCCCTCCGGCAGAATGCCCGAATCCAGCACGAACTGCGGGATCTGCGTGGATTTGCCCGAACCGGTGGGCGCTTTGATCAGCAGATTCGGCAGCGCCGGATCGAGCAGGGCGGCGGTGAAGGGCTGGCGGAGTTCGAAGATCGGAAGCGGGGCGGACATTGGGCCGCCAAGCATGACGAATCCAGCTTCCTGGTCGAGTTATTCGTGGCAATCTCTACTCTTTCGGCAGCTTCAACCATCGGTTGTTCCTACTGTCCAGAATGATGCGATAGATGTACACGAAGGGCACGGCAGTGACAATCACACCTCTGGCCGCATCCAGTGTCAAATGCGTCAATGAGAGCGAGCTATCGTTGAGTTTGTGAATGAAACCGACGGTGACTCCAAAGCCAACCCAGAGCCCTGCGATTCCAACGACAATCACACGAGTCCAGAGTTGAAGCGGCGACATGAGTTTGGGCTGCTAACGTTTTTTTTTGAGTCAGGAGCGGGCATCTGGCAGTTCATCACCCGGCAGGGGGGGGCACATCACGCACTTTTTCCATCACACGGTCGAACTTGGCCCAGCTCCCGCGCTGCGCCCGCTGCTGGATGTTGTCGCGGTTTTTCCAGCCGGAAACCTGTGAGGCCAGGGCGATGCTGAACACCATGTCCATCGACACATGCTCACGCTCGGCGAACTCTCGGACCTGACGGGCGAGAGAGTCTGGGATGTTGGCCTGGATGGTGGTCATGGCTTGGAACGAAGGCGGGCGAGGAACTCGGCTGGCGTGAGGACATCAATACCAAACGACAAGGCAGGTTTCAAATGGCACAGGATGGAGCATTCCAGGCTGAGGTCGAGTCTTTCGTGCGCCGTGACTCCATCAGGCGGGATGTGTCATGAAATGAGTGTGCCTCGATTGTCCTGCGGCTCGTAGAAAGGCCGGGAATTTTACTTTCGTTTATTGCGGCCCGTTTCACAGTTCCTGCCTTCAAACCCCGACCGACCCCCATGACACCCGAAGAAGCCAAAGCCCAGCTCGACAACCAAGTCCGTGAAATCATCCAGTGGCATTTTTCGCCGGAAACCGGCTGCCCCTTCTGGCTGGACTGGGCGAAGAAGAATTTCGACCCGCGTGGCGTGGTGAACAGCTACGAGGATATCATCGCGAAGTTTCAGCACTTCCAGGATGAGTGGCTGCGCGACCAGCAGCCTGAGGTCTGGGTGCCTGCCGCGTTCAAGGGCAAGCCCTTCAACATCTTCGAGACCGGCGGCACCACCGGCATGCCGAAGCAGCGCATCGGCTGGAACGACTTCCGCGTGGATTACGAGGAGTTCAGCCACAAGCTCGACGACAAACACTTCCCGCCGGGCGAGTCCTGGATCATGGTCGGCCCCACCGGCCCACGTCGTCTGCGCCTCGCGGTGGAGCATCTGGCAAACTACCGCGGCAGCTCCTGCTACTTCGTTGATCTTGATCCGCGCTTCGTGAAGAAGCTCATCTCCAACAAGCAGTTCGACATCGCCCGCCAGTACATGGACCATGCGGTGGACCAGGCCGTGCTGCTGTTGAAGAACCGCAAGATTTCCGCCATCTTCACCACGCCGAAGCTGCTCGAAGCCCTGGCGGAGAAAGTCGATCTCTACGGGGTTGGCATCCGTGGCTGCTTCGTTGGCGGCACCACGATGACGCCGCAGTATGTGCGCTTCATCGTTGAAGAAGTGCTGGAGGGAAAAATCGGCTTCTACCCGACCTACGGCAACACGCTCATGGGTCTGGCCGCCAGCGTGCCGCTCACACCGGAGGACAATTTCTCCATCACCTATTACGCTCCGCAGCCGCGTGCCGTGCTGCGCATCGTTGACCCCAAGGACACCGACAAGACCGTCGAATACGACACCTGGGGCCGCGTGGAACTGACCACGCTGACGAAGGAGTTCTTCATGCCGCGCTTCCTGGAGCGCGACGAGGCCATGCGCCGCAAGCCGCGCGCGCCGTACGCCTGGGACGGCGTGGCTGACGTGCGTCCGTTCGGCGCGATGGAGAAGACCATCGTCGAAGGCGTTTATTAAGCCCTGTGGGCAATGACGAAATCCGGATGACGGAATGACGAACCTTTGGCTGGACCGCCCGGGTTTCGTCATTCTTCATTCCTGCCGTTGAAGGTGGCCCAAAACTCCCGTTTGCATTCCCCCTTTCTCACGCTTTAAGACTGGCTCCCGCCACGCTTGAAGACCCACCCGCAAGAGAAGGAATGAAGATCGCCCTGGATGTCATGGGCGGCGATTTTGCGCCGCAAAATCCCATCGGCGGCGTCAAGCTCGCCCTGGAGTCCCTGCCGCAGCTCACCAAGCTCTTTTTGGTGGGCAAGCCGGATCTGATCGAGCAGGAGTTGAAGCTGCAAGGCGTCTCCAGCCCGATCTTGGAGATCGTCCCGGCCAGCCAGGTCGTGGATATGACCGACAGCGGTCTGGATGCCGTGCGCAAGAAGAAGGACAGCTCCATCAGCCGCGCGGTCGAGCTCGTGAAGGATGGCAAGGCGGATGCCGTCGTCAGCGCCGGTCACACGGGTGCCGCAGTGACGGCGTCTTTGATCAAGCTGCGCACGCTCACGCACATCGAACGCCCGGCCATCGCCTCGGTCATGCCATCGGCGACGAAGTACTGGGTGCTGATCGACGCCGGGGCCAATCCTGACAGCGAGCCGTCGCACCTGGTGCAAAACGCCATCATGGGCAGCGCCTACGCTCGCCATGTGCTGGGGCGCGACAATCCCAGCGTCGGCCTCATGTCCAACGGCTCCGAGGAGGAGAAGGGGAACGCGCTCTGCAAGGAAACCGGCAAACTGCTGCGTCAAACGGCGGGCCTGAATTTCATCGGCAACGTCGAGGGCCACGATCTGTGGGAGACGCCGCCGGATGTCGTCGTGTGCGACGGCTTCACGGGGAACATCATTCTCAAAAGCGCCGAGGCGCTCGCTCATGCTATTTTCAGCATGGTGAAGAGCGAGATCAAAAGCGGCTTTGTCACATCGCTCGGCGGCATGCTTGCCAAACCGGCCTTCAAGCGCGTCCACACCCGCACCAATGCCGACGAATTCGGCGGCATGCCGCTGCTGGGGCTCAATGGCATCACCATCATCTCCCATGGAGGCGCGTCTCCGCTGGCCATGAAAAACGCCATCCGGCAGGCTTGCGAAAACATCAAACACCAGGTGAATCCGCACATCGAAGCCGCCGCCACCGCCCATTCCATCGCTCTCCATGTCCGCTCCTAGCAATCAGCCTTTTTGCGCCTCCAGCATCATCGGTACCGGCAGTTACATGCCGGAGAAAATCCTGACCAACGACGACCTGTCGAAGATTGTCGATACCAACGACGAGTGGATCACCTCCCGCACCGGCATCAAGGAGCGCCGCATCGCCGCTGCCGACCAGGCCACGAGCGACCTGGCCTCCGAAGCCGCCCGCCGTGCCATGGCAGATGCCGGGGTCACCGCCGAGGACATCCAGCTCATCATCGTGGCCACCGTCACGCCGGACATGTTTTTCCCGTCCACCGCCTGCTTTGTGCAGAAGAAGATCGGTGCCATGAACGCGGTCTGCTTCGACATCTCCGCCGCCTGCTCCGGCTTTCTCTACGCGCTGCAAGTGGCGCGTCATTTCATCAACACCGGCAACCGCACCACCGCGCTCGTCATCGGCGCGGAAAAGCTCAGCAGCCTCATCAACTGGCAGGACCGCAACACCTGCGTGCTCTTTGGCGATGGTGCTGGAGCCGTGGTCATCCGACGTAATGACGAAGGCGGCATCAACGCCCCTGGCCGTGTGCTTTCCACCGTCATGGGCAGCGATGGCAACCTCGCCGACCTGCTCAAAGTCCCCGGCGGTGCCTCTGCCTGCCCGATCACGCCTGAAAACGTCCTTTCGCGCCCAAACACGATCCACATGGAAGGACGCGAGACCTTCAAGCATGCCGTCACCCGCATGCTGGAAGCCGCACAACAGGCGCTGGAGATGGCCGGGTTGAAGACGGAGGATGTCGCCCTCGTCATCCCGCATCAGGCCAATGCCCGCATCATCAGCGCCATCGCCGACCGGCTCAATCTGCCGCTGGACCGCGTGTTCATGAACCTGGACAAATATGGCAACACCAGCGCCGCCACGATCCCTGTGGCCCTGGACGAGGCGAACAAAGCGGGCCGTCTCAAGAAAGGCGATGTGATTCTCCTCGTCGCCTTTGGTGGCGGCTTTACCTGGGCCAGTTCCGTGGTGCGGTGGTAATCAGTAGCCCGGCTTTCCCAAAGCCGGGTCTGCATTGCTTGCTTCCCGTATTTGCGCTTTGCAGGGCACGACAGCCCGCCATATTCGCGGCCCTCGTTCCCTAAACCATGGCATCGGCACCCAAGCGCATCGTTCTCAAATTCGGCTCCGGCATCCTCACGCGTATAGACGCGCCGGAGCCTGATCCCGTGCAACTGCGCAAGCTCGTCGAGGCCGTCGCCCTGCTCAAACGAGCCGGGCACTCCGTCGTCGTCGTCAGCAGCGGTGCCGTGGCCTCGGGTTTGAAGCCGCTGGAGTTCAACCAACGTCCTTCCGACGTGACCACGCTGCAAGCGCTGGCCGCCGTGGGGCAAACACACCTCATGCATGCTTACGAGTCGCTGTTGCGTGATCATGGCCTGCACGTGGCCCAGCTTCTCGTCACCCACGAGGATTTCGAAAATGCCGACCGCGCACCCCGCGTGAAGGCCGTGCTCGACCGTCTCATGGAGTTCACCCAAGTCGTTCCCGTCATCAATGAGAACGACTCCGTCGCCATCGAGGAACTGCGTTACGGCGACAACGACAAGCTCTCCTCCCGTGTCGCCCGCTTCTGGGGGGCAGACATCCTGATCCTCCTCACCAGCGCTCCTGGCTTGCTGCGTGACATGAAAAAGCCCGAGGAAGGGCCGATCCCCGTCGTGGAAAACGTCGATGATGTCATTCACCATGCCGAGGAAGAAAAATCCACGCTAGGCACTGGCGGCATGATCTCAAAGCTACGCGCGGTGCAGGATGCCGTGCATGGTGGCGTCGAGTGCATCATCGCCTCCGGGCGCCACGCCGAGCAGATTCCCGGTTTGGTCGAGGGGCAGGGAATTTGCACGCGCTTCCCGGCTTCACGTTCGTAATTTCGCTTCCCATGGCCTCACCAGACATCGCAACGCTTCTCATTCATTGCCCGGACCGTCCCGGACTCGTGCATGACGTCACCGGCTTCATTTTCTCGCATCAGGGAAACATCATCGACCTCCAGCAGCACATCGACCCGGAGCAGAACGCCTTCTTCATGCGCCTGGAGTGGAGCCTGGAAAAGTTCACGCTCGAAAAAGAGGAGATCGAGGCCCGCCTGCAACCCATCGCTCGCCGCCACGAGATGCAGATGCGCCTCAGCTTCGCCAGCCAGCGCAAGCGCATCGCCCTTTTCGTCACGAAGGAAAACCACTGCCTCTACGACCTCCTCGCCCGTCACGAGTCTGGCGACCTGCCCGTGGACATTCCGGTCATCATCGCCAATCACGAGACGCTGCGGCCTGCGGCGGAGCGCTTCGGCATCCCGTTTCATCATTTCCCGATCACCAAGGACAACAAGGTCGCGCAGGAGCAGGCCATGATCGCTCTGCTGAAGCAGGAGCGCGTCGATACCGTCGTGCTGGCGAAGTACATGCAGATCATCGGCCCCGCGATGATCGCCGAGTTTCCGAACGGCATCCTGAACATCCATCACAGTTTCCTGCCCGCGTTTGTCGGCGCCAAGCCGTATCACCAGGCATTCCAGCGCGGTGTGAAGATCATCGGCGCCACCAGCCACTACGTCACGGCCGATCTGGACGAAGGCCCCATCATTCATCAGGATGTGATGCGCGTGAGCCACGAGGACAGCGTGAACGACCTCGTCCGCCTCGGTCGCGATCTGGAGAAAACCGTCCTCGCCAAGGCGTTGTGGTGGCATGCCCGCGACCGTGTTCTTGTGTTCAAGAACAAGACCGTGGTGTTTGACTGACCACCCTCTCGCATGACCACCACCACCGCCATTCTTGCCAGCATCGCCTGCGGCTATCTTTGCGGCTCCGTGCCGTTTGGCTACCTCGCCGGAAAATTGAAGGGACTCGACATCCGCCAGCATGGCAGCGGCAACATCGGTGCCACCAATGCCATCCGCGTGCTGGGCAAAGGCATCGGCATTCCCGTGTTCATTCTCGACATGCTCAAAGGCTGGTTGCCAGTGTTCTTGGCCGCAAGTTGGATCACCCACACGGGTGCAGCCGTGGAAATGATCTCGATCGGCAAGGTGCTGGCCGGTTTTGCGGCAGTTCTGGGCCACATGTTCACCTTCTGGCTTGGTTTCAAAGGCGGCAAAGGCATCGCCACCACCGGCGGCGTCTTGCTGGGCATCTCACTGGCCGGGATGATCGGCGGGTGGATCGCCTTTCTGGTGTTTCTGTTTGCGTTTCGTTATGTCTCGCTCGCTTCTCTGGCGGCGGCGGTCGGCGTGCCCACGGCAATGGCCATTCAAATGGGGCGTGAGGGCCGCTGGGACTATGTGCTGCTCGGATTCGGCCTCGTGGTCATGGTGCTCGCCTTCGTCCGCCATCGCGCCAACATCCAGCGCCTGATCGCAGGCACGGAGAGCAAGGCATTCACGAAAAAGACGCCGAAATCATGATTCAATCCGCCACAGTCATCGGCGCCGGCAGTTGGGGGACGGCGCTCGCCTCAGTTCTATCGTTGCGTGGCCTTAAAGTGCAATTCTGGGGCCGTGATGCCGACCTGATGGCCCAGATTCGCGACACTCGGCGCAACGAGCGCTACCTGCCGGACCTGGTGCTCGCGGACAACGTCACCGTCACCTCCGATCTCACCGCGTTGCAGCCTGCGGACATGCTGGTGTTCGTCGTGCCCTCCAAAGCTGTGCGTGGCACGGCGGAACTCGTGGCGCAAAGCGGCGCGGCATCCCAGGCGCGTGTGCTCGTCTCCTGCGCGAAGGGCATCGAACTCGAAACGGGCCTCCGCATGACTCAGGTAATCGGCGAGTCGATCCCAGATGCGCCGCTGGCCGTTTTGACCGGTCCGAACCATGCCGAGGAGGTCGCGCGTCAACTCGCCACCGCCGCCGTGGTGGCCTGCCAGAATGATGAGGTCGCCAAATGGGTGCAGTCCTGCTTCACCCTGCCGTTTTTCCGCACCTACACCACCGACGACATCGCCGGTGCCGAATGGGCGGGCGCAATGAAGAACCCCTACGCCATCGCTGCTGGCATCGCGCTCGGTTTGAAGCTCGGCGACAACGCCATTGCCGCGCTCGTCACTCGTGCTCTCGCTGAGATGGTGCGTCTCGGTGTCGCTGAGGGCGGCCGGGTCGAGACTTTTTACGGCCTCAGCGGTGTCGGTGATCTGATGGCGACATGCTACTCCGAGCACAGCCGCAATCACCGCGTCGGTCTCATGCTCGGGCAGGGCAAACCGCTCGCTGAAATCATCGCCAGCACCCGCATGGTGGCAGAAGGCGTGCCCAACACCGCCAGCCTCCATCGCGCCGCCAAAACGCGTGGCGTGCGTATGCCGCTGCTGGATGAGATTTACGCGCTCGTCCACGAGGGCAAGTCGCCCAAGGAAGGCATGCGCGCCCTCCTTTCGCGTGATCCACGGCCTGAGGCGGATTGATCACCTCGCGGCCACTCCGGCGGTGATCTCCTTGGCGTTGGTCTTGAGGATCTCGATGCCGTTCAGAACAGGCTCGCCCGTTGAAGGAATCAACTCCACGACGAGATTCTCCGTCGCGGAGATGTTTTGGAACTCCTCGACGATGGCACCTTGGCGCGTGGCGGGATCAAAGGCTTTCAAGACGACTTTGTCGCCGAGTTTAACGTCGAAGACACGCTGTCCCGGCTTGTCGCCATCAAGAGCAGCGAACATCAGCTTCACCGTGTAGGTCGCGGCAGGCTGGCCTTTGGCCAGAACGGGAATGTCGAGCTTGGTGAGGCCGCGCAGGCCGCTGGTGAAGATCCACGGCGTGTCGTGGCCTTTCACGATGTGGCTGTCTTCGTTGAAACTGTAAGCGCCGCCGTCTTTGGCATACTGAGGTTTGAAATCGAGCGGCAGATCAATGCCGGCGCGGCTGCTGGGGCGTGGATAGCCGAGCCAGAGCTTGCCGTGAGCATCGCGGCGATCACCGGGAGCGCCGAGATTGAGCGCCATGTGCTGCACGGGCAGGGAGGCGCCGTCTGCGCTGTACACACCCCAGTTCATGCGGTCTTCACGCGGCTCAAACACGACGGTACTGGCGATGGAGAAAAGGCAGACACAGCCTGCGCTGGCCTCGGGGATCATGACGAGACCGTTGGCGGGAATGGTGTTGATCCAGCAGCCGAGACGATGCCCGGCGAAGTGCTCGGTGCCGCTGTCGCTGTCGCGATCATAGAACGCGGTGAACTTGGAGCGGAAGAACATCATGTTTGGCGTGGCGGAGATCGCGCCGCAGTGGTGACCGGGGCGTGCGAACATCCACGCGGACTCCTCGCCGGTGATCGGATGCTTGCGGGTCTTCTGTGCGCCGGTGTAAAGGTCGTAACTCCACGGTTCGGCGATGATTTCGTTGTCGATGACGACGGGACGGTGGCGGTAATTGGCGTCCTTGGCCCACAGTTTCTCTCCTTTGTTCGCATCGAGCACGACGAGGCGGCGGCGCTTGAATTCACCACTCAAGAATTGCTCCCAGTAGTGCCCGTTCGCGTTCGCGCCGCCGAGCACGAGGTGGCCGTTGTGAT
Source organism: Prosthecobacter sp. (assembly GCF_044232965.1). Taxonomy (GTDB): domain Bacteria; phylum Verrucomicrobiota; class Verrucomicrobiia; order Verrucomicrobiales; family Verrucomicrobiaceae; genus Prosthecobacter. The sequence goes on along the minus strand of NZ_JBIIKX010000020.1, from coordinate 55,317 downwards.
ACATGAGCGTCAACGCGCCGCCGCCGATGCCGATCTCGCTGCAATCGGTGACATCGACCGGTTTCGCCCACTGCTGCTGCCCCGTGACGGCATCCAACGCCACAGCCATGCGCAGATCGTTGTTCTTCACGCGATCTTCGGCCAGTTCGCGTTCTTTGCCGGTGAGTTTGGCGAGATCCGTCTTGTCCTGCGCCAGCATGAGGGCGCGTTGCTCGGGCGTGAGCGAGGCGTCGATGAAAAACAGCCGACCATCACCGATCGCGATGCTGACATGCGAGATGTGCTTGCCCTGATGTGTCCATTTCAACGCGCCGGTCTTCACATCGAAGGCGAAGATCTTGTCCGTCGAAATTGAGCCGCTTTTGCCACGGCGCGCGACTTCGGCGGCCTTCTCGACGCGTTCTGTCTCCGTGCCGTAGAGCAAACCTTCGTGGTAGGCGATGTAGCCCCATTGCAGATCCTTCTTTGTGCCAGCGCCGGGAATTTTGAGGGTGCGCACGATCTTGCCGGTCTCGGCGTCGAATTGAATGCACTCGTCTTCCATGAGCATGAACAGGAAATCATCGCTCGCGGCCATGTTGCCGGGCTCGCGGGCGTTATAAACGCCGGTGCGCATCGCGCCGGGGTTCTTCGTCTCCCACAGGAACTGTCCGTTGTAGGCGTCATAGGCCAGCACGCTGTCCTCGCCCTGCACAAAGAGGCGTCCATTGACCGAAAGCGGCCCCACGGCGCCATCGTGGCGATTCACCACCTGGCCCGGACCGGGATCGCCATACCACAGCACGCTCAGTCCGCCTTTGATGCGGCGGTCATCGGTGCTGCTGGTGTTCGCTGCATTGCCATACTGATGTGACCACGAACTCGCGCCGGGCAATGTGGCACGCGTCAGCACGCTCCAGCCATCCACGTTCGCGATCTTCGCCTTCTCTTCGCTCAATTTCGTCTCTGCCAGCCATTCATCGGTCTTTGGCGTTGCCTTGAAGCAAAACTTGCCGCCAATCGGCTTCAAATGCCGCGCCACATCCTTCGGCACGCCGACTGGCTCGGAGCTGTCGCTCACGATCAAATTGGCGCAGTAGCTCGAATACGGCATCACCGCGAGATCGAGATGGTCCACCGTGATGCGTGGGCCATAAAGGCCGGTCGTGAGCAAGGCAGCACGCGATGCAGCGACCTTTTTCGCATCCGCATCGACACCGAAGATGATCAAGTCGCTGCGTTTCGCGAGTTCGTAGGCGAGCTGTCCTTTGTCATTGCCAAGGACGATGCAGAAGCCCTTTTTCACCCCGGTTTGCTTCAAGATGGCTTCGGCAGCCTCCGCGTGGGCTTCATCGGATTCAAACGTGCTGTTCTTGGCGGCGAGAGGACTTCCAGCTTTTTCACTGAAGACATACACACGTCCCGTGGTCGTGCTGACGATGAGATGCCTTTCAGAAACGGCCAAACCTCGTGCCTCGCCATCCACAGCCGTTTTCCAGGCGAGTTTGCCCGTTTCAGCCTCAATAGCGATCACCTCGCCTTTGCCGCCAGCGATCAAAGTCTTGCCCGCAACAATCAGCGCTGACTGATGCGGCGAATCGAGTGTCCACTTCACACCGACATCAGACGCAGCCGCCAGATCGGTCTTGTGCTTCGCGATCTCGTCCTGCTTCGCTTTGTAAGCGACACGCAGCGGCTCGTATTTGGTTGCGACTGCGGCCAGTTCGGCCTGCGCATTCGCAAAGGCCGCCGGATCATCCTTCACCTTGCGTGCGGCGGCTTCAGCAGCTTGGAATTTCTTCGCTTCGGCAACGGCCGGATGCTTGCGCAGATCTGCGGTGATCTTGGCGATGGCCATTTCGTGGCCGTGGCGAATGCGTGTGCCTTCGGCGTGCTTGATGCGGTCGATGGCGGTGATCTTCGTGCCGTTTGTCATGTAACCCATGTCACCTGCCAGGGTCATCTGCGTGCCCGCGAACCAGCCGAAGCCGGATTTCTGCTTCTCCTGATCGAGCGCGAGGATGTGATGCTCACCCACGGCGTAGATTTGATCATCCGCGAGAAAGGCCTGCGATCCGCCGATCTGCCCGCCCGCGTCGGCGCGCCAGCCCGGCTCTGGTTTGGCGATGAACTCACCTGTTTTGCGATCAAACGATGCTGCGAGCGAACGGCCCGATGGCACAAACAAGATGTCCTTGGTCGCGAGCATGTAACCCTGCGGCGAGAGGTCGTTGCGGCCTGCGTCCTTCTCGCTGATGGCGTCATTCTTCCAGATGATCTTCCCTGTGGCCGCTTCGACCGCATAGATGAAGACCTTCTCATGCGGAAACACGCCCGCGCCGAAATACGCGATGCCGCCATCCACAAGCAAACTCGTGCGCACCGGCCAGCGCGAGATCATGCGTCCGCGAGCGAGGATGCGCTCGTCATGCGGCCCAGCGCGGAGTTTCCAGACGAGCTTGCCCGTTTTGGCATCAAGGCAGTAAGCATAGCCGTCATCCGAACCGACGAAGACCTTTCCATTCACTACCGTGGGAGCCAAACGCACCGGCGCATTGGTAAAGAACGACCATTTGTCCACCCCCGTGGCCAGATCACGGCAGATCACGCGTCCATCGACCGAAGAGCCGAAGAAGACACGCCCGCCGCTGATGGCGACATGGAACACATCATCGAAGCGGATGCGATTGAAGAGTTCATGGCCTTCGATCACGCGTCCGTCTTCGCCTGCCCAGGCCATCTTGGGGGCTGTGGGTGATTCAAACGTCCACGCGGACTGGAGTGGCATATTGATCTCCTCCTTGGTGGCGCCGACGCGGGAGGCATCGTGCAGATACATGGGCCAGTCGGCACTGGCGGTGGAAAGGGCGAGAAGAAACAGGAGCGGGCGCATGGTCGAACTAAAACGCACACATGGCGGCGAATTCATCGAAAGAGCCGCGTATTGTCTGCTCCCATGCTGCCGCGCTCCGTCATCCTATTCTTGCTCGCCTCCACGTCCGCCTTTGCGTGCTCGGTGCCGGTGTTTCGTTATGCTTTGGAACACTGGGAGGCGGATGCGTATCGCGTGACGGTGCCGCATGGAGCGAAGGTGGAAGGGAAGTTTAATGTGACGAGAGCGGACACGCCGAAAATCGAGCTGCGGCAGCCGGCCATCATGCGCAACGAGGAAGTGATCTGGTCGGCGGACTACAATGAGGCGAATGTGAAGACGCTGGTGGATTCGCCTGCGCGTCAGCAGATTGCCGAGCGCTTCGGCGCGGGTGAGAGCGCGGTGTGGGTGCTGCTGGAGTCCGGCGACAAGGCGAAGGATGAGCAGGCGATGAAATTTCTCGATGAGCGGCTGGAATATCTCTCTGGCGTCATGGAATTGCCGAAACTGGATCAGCAGGATGTCAAAAACGGCCTCGTGTCGGTTCCCGGCGATGGTTTGCGGCTGGCATTTTCGACGCTGCGGGTGAAACGGGACGATGCAGCCGAGAGCGCCTTCATCGCGATGCTGCTGGCGAGCGAGCCTGATCTACGGGGGATCGAAGAACCCATCGCATTCCCGATTTTTGGCCAGGGCAGGGTGCTTTATGCGCTCGTTGGCAAAGGGATCAAGGTGGAGACGGTGGATCGCGCGGCGCAGTTTCTCATCGGCTCATGCTCGTGTCAGGTGAAGGAGCAGAATCCAGGCGTGGATTTGGTGATGGCGGTGGATTGGAAGAAAATGGTGAAGGATCAGGCGATGCCGGGCCAGCAATTGCCGGAACTGAGCGAGATCGCCGATCTGCTGCCGCAGACGGTGAAGATCGGTGCGGAAACGAAGCCGGAGCCGGTGAGGAATGATCCGTGGCCGATGCTGCTCTTGGGTGCGGTCGTGGTTCTCGTGCTGGCTTTGCTGAAACGTTTTTGGACACGGCGCGGCTGAGCGTTATGCTCAGGCCGCATGCGAAACGCGATTTCAATTCTCACGGTGCTGCTTTGCGCGGCGTTTGTCGGTTCCAGCCTCGCGCAGGAGAAAAAACTCACTTCAGCCAAGGCGAAAGCGGCTTTTGACAGGGCTGACAAGTCACTGAATGCGGCCTGGGCGGAGGCGAAGAAGGTTTTGCCGGAGTCAGAGTTCAACAAGCTGAAGGAAGACCAGCGTGCCTGGGTGGAACACCGCGATTATTTGGCACGCTCGCCGATGTACACGGGTGCGGAGGGGCAGGATGAGCTGGCGCTGGATTCACCGGACTATCTGGAGACTGCGGCAGGACTGGCGGAGGAGCGCACGCAGTGGCTCAACGGTCTGGTGCGCGAGTGGGGCGAGGCTGAGACGCTTACGGGCGTGTGGACGGACAGTTACGGCGGCAGTGTCGAAATCGTGGAGCGCGAGGGGCAGCTTTATTTCGTGATTCAATGCGTGCGCGGGCCGACCTCGCATGTAGGCGGCCTCGCGGGTGTCGCGGTTTGGAATGACCCGATTGGCTGGTTCAGCGACAAGGGGCGAGAAGACGCCGGTGACGCTGAAGCCAATCTGAGCTTCATCTTGCGCGGGCATAAGCTGGAGGTCGTGGGTGCCAGCACCGGCTACTATCACGGTGCCCGTGCTTACTTCGATGGCGAATACGTCAAGACGAGTTCCTTGAGCGCGAAGGCGCAGGCGAAGATCGTGAAGTCTGCCAAGGCGGGCGAGGTGCCGGAGGAGTGAGGGCTTGAGAGGCAGGCGCAACCGGGCTATAGGAGACTCCTGTGAGCCAACCGTCTGTCATGACTCCCCATCCGCCGTTTAAACGTCGTCAGATTCTCAAACTCGTCGCGCTGACGGTGTTTGGCACGCTGGCGGCCTGGTATCTGGCCGCGTTGCTGAGCTTTGCGGGAAACTCATATGGTTTTAACAACCGCTTCTCCGAGATCGCTCTGGAACATCACTGGTGGTACTTGGTTTGGAGCAATCTGGTGGTGCTGAAGGGCTATCTGCTCGTGGCGGTGGGGTATGTGGCGCTGATTTATCCGTTGGTGCGTCTGTGGGGCAAGGCGCGGCCCTTTGGACGCTGGGGCATCGTGTGGCGCACGTTGCTGTTTGCGGGACTGCTCTACGGATTTTTCATCTTCAAGCTGATGCTGGAGAAGCCTTACTTTGGCGATTACAGCTACCTGCTGGGCTGGTATGACGCGATTGGGCAGTTCTGCGGCACCGGAGTCCAGACTGCGGTGCACGGTTTGATCACTCAGGTGTTTCCGATCACGGCGATGACCGCCGCCGCTGGCTTTTACCTCTTTGAACTGAGGAAATTCTTCGCACGCGCGGCTCGACCCATGTTGTTTAGCTTTGCCGCTGTGCTCGGCTGCTTGGCACTGCTGGCGGTGAGCGGTTATGGCATCAATCGCCTGCCAGAGGATGAGGCACTGCTGGCGGGTGGCAAAAAGCGGCCGAAAAACATCCTCATCCTGGGCTCGGACTCGCTGCGGGCGGATCATTTGTCCTGCAACGGCTACCACCGCATGACCTCGCCGAACATTGACAGCATTGCGGCGCAAGGGGTGAATTTTCAGCGCTGCCTGACGCCGATCGCCTCCACGCTGGAGTCGCTCACGTCGATGTTTTCTTCGCAGTATCCGCACACGCACGGAGTGCGGCACATGTTCCCAAGCCGGGCGATGGTGGACAACGCGAACCGTGAGGCTCCTTCGTTGGGCGGTGCATTGCAGAAGCTCGGCTATGACACGGCGGTGATCGGCGACTGGTGCGCATGCGGATTCAATGAGCTGCCGATGGGCTTCAAGGACATCATCGTCTCCGACTTCGACAACTTCCGCGTTTACCTGAGCGAGGTGGTCTTTCTGCATCACCAGATCCTGCCGCTGTTCTTCGACAACCGAGTGGGCCACAGCTTGTTCCCGAAGCTGAAGTCCTTCGCGAACTACATGACGCCCGAGGTGGTGACGGACCAGGTGATCGACCGGCTCAAGCAACGTGCGGAAGATGGTCAGCCCTTCCTGCTGCTCGGCTATTATTCCTGCACGCATCTGCCCTACAAGACGCCGACGCATTACGCGAAGCTATGGACGGACCCGAAGTATGACGGCCTGCACAAGCACGAGCTGGCGCTGAATGTGGACGAGTTCATCGGCAACACGGACATCAACGACAAGTGGAGCAAGCTGCCGCCGCAGGAGGTGGCGCAGATCACCGCGCTTTACGATGGCTGCACGCGCATGTTTGACGACTCCGTGGGCCGCGTGGTGAAGGAACTGGAGCGGCTGGGCCTGATGGATGACACGATCATTCTCATCACGGGAGATCATGGCGACGACCTGTTCGAACCGAACTGCACCTTTGGCCACGGCACGACCTTCAACGGCGGCGATCAGGCGAATCATGTGCCGGCCATCTTGCACATCCCCGGTCTGGAGAAGCCGCAGAAGCACACGCAGATCACTCGCACGATCGACTTCGCGCCGACGCTGCTTGATTTGGTCAAAGCAGCGCCCGAGTCACGTTTCGAGGGCACGAGCCTGGCACCGCTGATTCGTGGCGAGAAGAAGAGCCTGGATCTGGCCTACTTCGGCGAGACGAGCTACCTGTTCTTCCGTCGGAAGATTCCTGGCGAAGAACCTCTGTTCATTCCGCCGATGGATGAGACGACGTTCATTGATCCCGACTTCGACTTCCACTTTGTGCTCAAGGACAAGTTTCAGGACGCGGTTTTAAAAACGAAAGAGCAATGCGTGCGCACGGAGCGCTTCAAATATGTGCGCACACCGGGCATGCGGCATTCCATTGAGCGCTTGTTTGATCTGCGGGACGACCCGCACTGCGAGAAAGACATCAAAAAGCAGTATCCCGAGGTCAAGGCACGTCTCGCCGCCGCCTTGGATCGCTGGCTGACCACGCATCAACAAAGCACCACGCAGGAGATCTATGGCATTTTGGGCGAGGAAACCCTCCAGCCAGCCTCGGTGCCGTGAACGACGCTGATCTGCCGCATCTGGTCATCGGCGCGTGCATGAACGTGCATCGCGCGCTCGGCCCAGGTCTGACGCGGGACGCGTATGAGGAATGTCTGGCGCTGGAACTGCGGGAGCTGGAGTTTGACATTGAGCGCCAGGTGCCGCTGGCCTTCGACTATCGTGGCAAGCGGGTGAAAACCGCCACCCGGCTCGACTTTGTGGTGAACGGCGTCCTGCTGCTGCAAGTGCGGGCGCAGGAGATGCTTTCCAAGTTGGAGGAACAGCAGTTCGAGTCGTTGTTCAAACTCAGCAAGCTGCGCGCCGGGCTGATGGTGAATTTTCACGTGCCCACACTGCGCAAAGGCATTCGCCAGATCATGCGCAAGAGACGCGAGGAGTCCTGATCTAGCCGTTTTTATTTCTTTTGCTTCTGCGCCGGCTTGCTTTTCGCCGGTTCAGGTTGTTTGCCGCAGCGGGGCAGGATGAAGACCGCAATCATCAGCACGACTGCGGCGGTCGCGATGATCATGTATTTCTTGTTCCCGGGTTTGCCAGCCGAAGGCGGCTTGCGCGGAGGCGTGTAGGTCTTGCGTTGAACAGGCGGCGGCGTGCGGCGGCGTGCGGCTGCTGCTGCCACATGAGGACCGGGGGTGATGGGGATGGTGCTCGAAGTGGCATGGCGGGCTCCTGGCTGCGTTGCGGGCAGAGTCACCGGGGCTGAGACAGGCTGTGCGCTGAGACTCACCGGCGGTGTGCTGGAAACGGCTTCAGCAGGACTTTCTGAGCGGGGCGGCAGCTCGGGCAGGGGCGGAGCTTCGCGCCGCTCAAACAACTCACGGGCCGCCGCCGCCTTGCGAGGGCGTTGCTCGGGATCTGCCGCCATCAGGTGCATGACCCACGCGCACATCCATGAGGGCACATGATTGGCCAGCTTTTGCAGCGGCGCCAGATCGTGCCCGATGTGCTTGTGGCGGATTTCCTTGAGGGCTCGGCCATCAAAGGGTGGGCGGGCGGCCAGCGCCTCATATAACACGCAGCCAAGCGCATACACGTCTGTGCGGCGGCGCGTGGTGCCGTCCACCCACTGTTCCGGGGCGGTGCAGCGATAGGCGCGGACCTGCGCCTCTTTGGTGTCGTCCTTGGTGGCGAATCCCTGGCCAAAGCCTTGCAAGGTCACGCGCCATTCTGCGGCGGTTTTGCCGGTGATGCGCACATAGTCCGCCCGGATGCTGCCATGCACGACTGCTTGCTCATGCAGCGCGTCCAGTGCGTCGAGAAGCTGCAGGGCCACGACCTCAAATTCGTCTGCTGTGAGCGGTCCGCGTTCCAGCACAGCTTCCAAGGTCTCTCCCGACGGTGCTCCAGCGGTGATGAAATAAAAGCCATCCTTGTCCGTGCCGAAGTCCTCCGGCTTATCGATGCCGTTGCTCTCGATGCCTGCCAGCTGCGTGAACAACTCCTTCAATCCCTCGATTTCCTGGGCTTTTTGCGTCTTGAAACGCCTCAGACAGGCTTCCACTCCGCGTTTCTCGTCGCGGATCAGGAACAGCGTGCTGGCGGAATCCTCCTCCAGAGGACGCAGAATCTCAAAACGTGCGGGCATTCTGTAAAACTCGCGCTTGAGAGCGGATCGCGCAAGCTCCTTGCCACACTCCTTGTTTGCAGGCTAGATTTCTTGTTCCGACCTGCATGAGCGACTTTCTTGTCATCGACCACGTTTCCAAATCCTTCGGCTCCTTGCGGGCTGTGGATGACGTGTCGTTGTCGGTCTCCCAAGGAGAGGCGTTTGCGCTGCTCGGCCCCAGCGGCTGCGGCAAAACCACGCTGCTGCGCATGCTGGCCGGGTTTGAGCGGCCTGACAGCGGCCGGATTCTCCTCGGCGGGCAGGATTTGACTGCGCTGCCGCCGGAGCAGCGTCCGGTGAACACCGTGTTTCAAAACTACGCGCTCTTTCCGCATCTGAACGTGTGGGAGAACATCGCCTTCGGCCTGCGCATGAGCCGCCGCCCGCGTGAGGAGATCCGCGGTGGCGTGGATCGCATGCTGGAGCTGGTGCGGCTCTCCGAGCATGCTCGCAAACGTCCTTCTCAGCTCAGCGGTGGGCAACGGCAGCGCGTTGCCATCGCCCGCGCTCTGGTGAACCGCCCCCAGGTCTTGCTGCTCGACGAGCCGCTGGCCGCGCTCGATTTGAAGCTGCGCCAGCACATGCTCTTGGAGCTGAATGCCATCCACGAGCAGGTCGGCACGACTTTCATCTACGTCACCCACGACCAGGGCGAGGCCATGAGCCTGAGCGACCGCATCGCGGTCATGAACGAGGGCAAAGTGGAACAAGTGGATGCACCGGAGGCGCTGTATGAGTCTCCGCGCAGCAGCTTCGTCGCTACCTTCATCGGGGATGCAAACTTCTTCACCGGCACCGCCGTCGAGCTCCAGCACGAGGGCTACGTCCGCGTCATGATCGAGGGGCTGGGCAGTCCGCTCGTGATCAGCAACGGCGCGGTTTCATCCAACCAAACCCTGCGCCTCATGGTGCGCCCGGAAAAAATCAGCCTCACGCTCACACGCCCGCCCAGCGGCGAGCGTGTGAACGCCTTTCCAGGCGTCGTCGAGGACATCGCGTACTTTGGCCCGCACACACGTTATCGCATCCGCGCCGGTGAGCATCGCGTTCTGGCGCAGCTTCAGCGCAGCCGTTTCAGTGGCGGTGTGATCGAGCCTGCGTGTGGCGCCGAGGTGTGGATGAGTTTTCACCCCGATGAAGGCCGCGTGGTGATGCTGGAGGGCGGCGCATGATCTCCCGAAGCCCGAGTTCGAGACAATGGCTGCTCACGCTGCCTTCGCTGGCCTGGCTGGGCGTGTTTTTTGTCATTCCGGCCATTCTGATCGTCGTCACCGCGTTTCGCCCGGCGGATCTGCATGGGGGTGTCGGGGCAGGGGGGACGATGGAAAACATTGAGGCGCTGCGCGATCCAGCCTGGCTGCCCATCGTCTGGCGCACCGTGGCACTCAGCGCTGCCACCACGTTCATCTGTCTGGCGCTCGCGCTGCCGATGGCCTTTCACATGGCCCGGGTCGGGCCGCGCCTGCGGCAGATTTTGCTCCTGCTCGTTGTCATTCCCTTTCTCTCGAACTTCCTCATCCGCATCTTTGCCTGGAAATCCCTGCTGCATCCTGAAGGCCCGCTCACCAAGCTGCTCATCAGCCTTCACCTTGTGCTAGAGGATGCGCTGCTGCTGAACAACGTGGGCGCGGTGCTGCTGGTGATGATCTACACTCAGCTCCCATTCGCGATCCTGCCGCTCTACGCTGCGGCGGAGAAGTTTGATTTCAGCCTGCTCGATGCCGCGCGTGATCTCGGCGCGGGGCCGTGGCGCTCGTTTTCCAAAGTTTTCGTTCCTGGAGTCCGTCGTGGCCTCATTTCGGCGGCGGTGATGGTGTTTGTCTGCTCGCTCGGCCAGTACGTCATCCCGCAGATGGTGGGTGGTGCTTCGGATGAAATGATCGGCAGCAAGATCGCCCAGCGTGTGTTTGCGGACCGCAATCTGCCGCAGGCGAGCGCCCTGGCCGCCGCTTTGATGCTCGCGGTGCTCGTGCCGATGTTTGTGGTGGCCGCGTGGCAGCGTTTTGGCCGGAAGGAGGCCGCGTCATGAGGAAATCAGGGTTTCCAGCGCTGCTGACACTTGGCGTGATCGCGTTCCTCTTCGCGCCGCTGGTCGTGCTGGTCGTCAATTCCTTCAACGCCTCCCGTTTTGGCGGTGAGTGGGATGGTTTCACCTGGGGCTGGTATGAAAAGCTCTGGGCGGCGGATGAGGTATGGGAATCCCTCGCCATCACGCTCAAAATTGCTGTGTCCGCCTCGCTGGCCTCCATGCTGCTCGGCACGCTGGCGGCCTATGCGCTGCACCGCTTCCGCTCCGGGCTGCAAAGCGCGCATTCCATGCTCATCACGCTGCCTCTGGTCATGCCGGACATTCTCATGGGCATGTCGCTGCTGGCCTTGTTCGTCCTCACCGGCGTCGAAACCGGGCTGCTGACGATCTGGATCGCCCACGTCACGTTTTGCCTGAGTTTTGTCACCATGGTCGTGCTTGGGCGGTTGCAGGACTTCGATTTCACCCTGATCGACGCCGCCCGTGATCTCGGTGCCACACGGGTGCAGGCGGTGAAAAAGGTGCTCCTCCCGCTGCTGCTGCCCGGTGTGCTCGCCGGTGGCCTGCTGGCCTTCACGCTCTCGATCGACGACTACGTTATCACCTTCTTCGTCTCCGGTCCCGGCACCACCACGCTGCCGCTCCGAGTCGCCAGCATGATGCGCACCAGCCGCAGCCTGCCGGTCATCAACGCGCTCAGCACCCTGCTCATCGCCAGCACATTCCTGCTGGCAGCCCTCAGTTTCCGGCTGCAACGCCCGCTCAGGAGCGGAAACGCGGGGCAGTAAAACCGGCCGCAGTCGGTGATTTTCTCCTGGGCAAGTTGTCCCCTTGATTCACAAGGTTATGCACATATTAACATTTAAATTGTGAAGATGTTTAACAAATGTTAAATAAACCGTCATTCCCATGTCCACCGCGAACGTTCGCCGACATCTCCACGAGACCCGCAACCGCCCTGCCGGCATCAAGAACCGGCAGGACGTGCAGAAGGACCGTTTTCTGCTGCTTTTGAAGCGCTGGATCGGCGGGGCGCTCCTGGCTCCGGCCTGCTTGGTCACGGCCATCACACTCATCGTCATGCTCTGGCGGGCGGTCACGCGGATGGACTTCCTGCGCTCCGAGGAGTTCGTCTTTTTCTCCTTCGGTGGCCTGCTCTGGGGCCTGGCCTATCTGACGGGGCTGCGACCAGTGACGGCCTATGTTTTAGGCCATGAACTCAGCCACTACGTCACCGCCCGCATGTTTGGCGGACGGATTTTCGACTGGAAGGTCAGCGCGGCGGGCGGCTACGTCGAAACGGACAAATCGAACACCTGGATCACGCTCGCCCCGTATTTGGTGCCCTTTTACACGCTGATCATCATGGCGGTCTTCGGCTGCATCGGTCTGGCGCTGGACATGCAGGAGGCGCATGCCGTTTCCATCTGGAAATGGACCGTGAACTTGAAGCCGCTGCGCCTTCTTTACGCGCTGATCGGCCTCACCTGGTGCTTCCACGCCACCTACACGGTCAAAACGGTCATCGCCGAGCAGGGCGATCTCAAACGTAACGGCGAGTTCTTCTCGATGATGCTCATCTTCCTCATCAACGCCTTCCTGCTCATCGCCCTGTTCCTAGCCGCCTCGCCCGCGCCGGGATTGGGGCTTGCCGAGGTGTTGCGCTGCTGGTGGTCGGTGGCGGCGGGCATCTTTGGCTGGCTTCTGGGCTGGGTGTGGTGACGCGGCTGGACTTTGCCCGCATCTGTGTCAAATCCGGCTCCCATGCCCGAAGATGCCGAGATTCTGTCCGTCACCCAGCTCACCCGCGAGATCCGCGATGTGCTGGAGGGCCACATCGGCAGCGTGTGGGTCGAGGGTGAGATCAGCAACCACCGCCTGCAATCCTCCGGCCATCAATACTTCACCCTGAAGGACGCCGGAGCGCAGCTTTCCTGCGTGATGTTTCGCGGTGCCGCCGCCCGCAGCACAGCTCGCATTCACGATGGAGCGCTGATGCAGGTGCATGGCGAGATCAGCGTCTATGAGCCACGCGGCCAGTATCAGATGGTCGTCAAACAGGTGCAGGCGAAGGGCAAAGGCTCGCTGCAGGAGCGTTTCGAAGCCTTGAAGCGCCAACTGCATGCCGAGGGACTCTTCGATGAGGAGAGCAAGCGCCCCATCCCGCGTTTCCCGCGTGTGGTGGCCCTCGTCACCTCGCCCACCGGTGCCGCGATCCAGGACATGCTGAACATCCTCACGCGTCGCGCCCCGTGGGTGCGTGTGCTGGTGTTTCCCGTGCGTGTGCAAGGGCAGGGGGCCGAGCTAGAGATCGTCCGCGCTCTCCAAGTGCTCGGCAATGCCGAGGATTACGATCTTCCCGTACCGGACACGATTGTCGTCGGTCGCGGCGGCGGCAGTTTGGAGGATTTGTGGTGCTTCAACGAGGAAAGCCTCGCCCGCGCCATCGCCGCCTGCCCGATTCCGATCATCTCCGCCGTCGGGCATGAAATCGACTTCACCATTGCCGACTTCGTGGCCGATCTGCGCGCGCCCACGCCCAGCGCCGCCGCCGAATTGCTCGCGCCCGATGCCAGCGAGCTGCAACGCCACTTTGAAAGCATCGCCCGCACGCTCAAAGCGCGTGTCAGCACGCTGCTGGACCATCATCAGCACGTCATCGACCTCACCGCCAAAGGCCCGCTGCTGCACGCGCCGGAGCGCCTGCTCCAGCAGGCCGAGCAAAGCACCGACGAGGCCGAATCCCGCCTGCGCGATGCCCTGCGCGAGCGATTGCAGACTCTGACCGACGATCTCACGCAAAAGCAGCACGTCCTCGCCGCCCATCATCCCCGCGTGCAACTCGCCGAGGCCGTGCATCGCTCCGAAAACCTCTCTCAGCGCCTGCGCCAGAGCGTCCTGCACCGCCTCGACCGCCTCAACGACCGCCTGGAAGCCCGTGGCGAGTTATTGAAGCACATCGGCCCCGAATCCGTCCTCGCCCGCGGCTTCTCCTACACCACCAACGCCGAAGGCCGAGTGCTCTCCGACGCGGGAGAAGTGAGCGAAGGCGAGGAGCTGGTGACGCGTCTGGCGAAGGGCACGGTGAAGAGCGTGGTGAAAAGTTAGAAGTTAGACGTGAGAGGTCTGCTTCACCTTGATCTTCTGACCTCTGACTTCTAACACCTTCCCACCTCCGCCTCACGCTCTCCGCTTGAAACCCCCCACGTCCTGCGGCATGGACACCGCCCCTCTCACAACCATGTCCGCCGAACGAAAAACTCTCGAAGAACGCGCTCAGATGTCCGACATCGACCGCCTGCGCCACTCCTGTGCCCATGTGATGGCCACCGCCATCCTGCGCCTGTGGCCGAACGCCCAGTTCGCCTACGGTCCGCCCGTGGAGAACGGCTTCTACTACGACTTCGACCTGCCGGATCACCGCATCACGCCCGACGACTTCGAGAAGATCGAGGCGGAGATGAAAAAGATATCCAAAGAGAACCAGAAGTTCGAATGGAAGGGCATCAGCCGTGACGAGGCGAAGGCCATGGCCCAAAGCGGTCGTCTCGGCGGCCTGAGCGAGCGTCCGGGCAATCCCAGCGTGTTCAAACTCGACCTCATCGACAAAATTCCTGAAGGCGAGCAGATCAGTTGCTTCCAGAACGGCGACTTCATCGACCTCTGCGCCGGACCGCACGTCGGTTACAGCGGCAAGTGCAAGCATGTGAAAATCATGTCCGTCGCCAGCGCCTTTTACATGGGCGACGAGACCAAGCCGCAGCTCCAGCGCCTTTACGGCACCGCCTTCCCGACGAGCGAGGAACTCGCCAAGCATCTCGAACAACTCGAAGAAGCGAAGAAGCGCGACCACCGCAAGCTGGGCAAAGAATTGAAGCTCTTCCACATCGACGAGGACGTGGGCCAGGGTCTCATCCTCTGGACGCCGAACGGCGCGATCCTGCGTCAGGAGCTGCAAAACTTCATCAGCGAGGAACTGCGCAAGCAGGGCTACAGTCAGGTCTTCACGCCGCACATCGGCAAGACCGTGCTCTACAAGACCAGCGGCCACTTCCCTTACTACAAGGACAGCCAGTTCGCACCGGTCATCGAGAACGATGATCTCGCGAAGGTCATCAAGGAAGGCTGCGGCTGCTGCGAGGTCATGGAGCGCCTCGGCGCCGTCTCCGCGAAGTTGCGCAGCCAGCTCAATGAGCGTGCGGGCACGGAAGTCGTCTCCGAGGACCGCGTGATGGCCGATGACAAGCTGCTCGACGGCTTCTTGCTGAAGCCGATGAACTGCCCGCATCACATCAAAATTTACGACAGCCAGCCGCGCAGCTATCGCGACCTGCCGGTGCGCCTCGCCGAATTCGGCACGGTGTATCGCTGGGAGCAAAGCGGTGAGCTCAACGGCATGACCCGCGTCCGCGGCTTCACGCAGGACGACGCCCATCTCTTCTGCACCGAGGAACAAGTCGCCGCCGAAGTCCTCGGCTGCCTCAGCCTCGTCAAAATCGTGCTCAACACTCTCGGCATGACCGATTACCGCGTCCGCGTCGGCCTGCGTGATCCCGACAGCAGCAAATTCACCGGCGATCCCGCCAAGTGGGACGCCGCTGAAGAAGCCTGCCGCAAAGCCGCCGCCACGCTTGGTGTTCCGTTCACCGAAGAGCCTGGCGAGGCCGCGTTCTACGGCCCGAAGATCGACTTCGTCATCAAGGACGTCATCGGTCGCGAATGGCAGCTCGGCACCGTGCAGGTGGACTACGTACTGCCCGTGCGCTTCGACCTCCACTACAACGGTCCCGACAACAAGCCGCACCGCCCCGTCATGATCCATCGCGCCCCCTTCGGCAGCATGGAGCGTTTCTGCGGCGTGCTTATCGAGCACTTCGCCGGTCATTTCCCCACCTGGCTTGCGCCGGAGCAGGTTCGCATCCTCACCATCAGCGAAAAGGCCGACGCTTTCGCCGAGGAAACCTACGCCCAGCTCAAGGCTGCCGGCCTGCGCGTCGCCCTCAACAACGACGCCGACAAAATCGGTGCCAAGATCCGCAACGCCCAGCTCGACAAGATCCCTTACATGCTCGTCGTCGGTGAAAAGGAAGCCGCCGTGCAGAGTGTCGCCGTTCGCCACAGCAAAAAGGGCGATCTCGGCGTCAAACCCATCGCCGACTTCCTCACCGAGATCACGGCGGAGGTGAAGGAGCGCAGGTTGTGATCGCTGACTGAGTGATCAGAAAAGAATGGCGTTTGAGTCGTCTCTTCGGTTAAAAGAGGTTCCATGAGATTTTGGAAATGACTGCTGCCATGCCTTGGGCTGCTGGCGTTGGGGAGATCCCTTTCTCAGGTGGCACCGGAGATTCGTCGCGGCGTTTACAAGGGCCGGGAGGTTCAATTTCCGCAGGACGCGCGGCAGTTCCGCGGCTTGCGGCATTACGGCCGGAACCTGCCGGTGTGGAAGGTGTCTGACGAGCTGCCGAAGGATGTCTTCACCTTTGCGCGGTTGTGCTATCCCTTTCGCCGAGGCTTGCGCTGGACGGCGGGCTATACCGAGACCGAGCTGAATTTCTTCTGGCGGCTGCATCAGCTCACCTCGGTGCAGGTGAATCCGTTCCCGGTCATCATCGACATCGACGCCGGGCAGCTCCGCCACCATCCCTTCCTCTACGTCTCCGAGCCGAGCAACATGGACATCAGCGACGAGCAGGCGCGTGTACTGCGCGAGTACATGCTCAAGGGCGGCTTCATCCTGATGGATGACTTCTTGGGCGGGAAGGAATGGAAGGTATTTGCACCGACCTTCAAGAAGATCTTGCCGGACCGCGGCTTCACCGAGCTGAAGCCGGATCATCCTGCTTTTTACAGCGTCTTCGATCTTTCGCAGCCACCACAGGTGCACAGCAATGTCTATTGGGAGGAAATGCGTCGGCAGGGGCGGACGAACATGCACAACGAAATTCGCCCCGATGCCGCCCAGCCCATCTTCCGCGCCGTGCATGATGATCGTGGCCGCATGGTCATGCTGATCTGCCTCAACAACGACCTCGGCGACGGCTGGGAGCAGGAGCAGGAGCAGAGCGATCCGTGGTATTTCAGCAACGTCTCCGAGAAGCACGCGTATCCGCTGGGCATCAACATCGTGTTTTATGCTCTGACGCATTAGCGTCGTGACGAACGCGTTCATACCGCGAGAGTTCGGATAACCGCAGAGCGCGGATGCAGAAGGGGCTTTTCTGCGGTGCCTCTCTCCCGCTTCTCCGCTCATCATCTTGGATGAATCACATCCGTGGGCCGTGTTTGAAAACGATCTTGGGCTTCGAAAGCTGCGCCAGCAAAGTGGCTAACTCGCTCCGTCGAACCGACTGAAGGGAGATAGCCAGCCGTAGGCTGCCCGCAGGGTGGAGCGAAGCGACAGCAAATGAGCAAAGCTGTCCCGGTGACACCAGGGTTCTGTTGATTGGGGCAACCGCTCAGCCAGCCACCCACTGAGTTCCTCTCGCGGAGCGAGAGGACTACTTTGCTTCGCCTGAGCGTTTGCCTTCGGTTTTCAAATCGGGCCTAACCTTCGATCAGGAAATCTCGGGTGATCTGGCTGATGGAGGCGGTGCCGGCTTGGCGCATGTCGATCTGGAGTTCCTTGCGCAGGAGCGTGAGAACGGTCTCGACACCGGCTTGGCCGAAGGCGGCCAGGCCCCACAAATACGGACGACCGACGCAGACGGCACGGGCACCCATGGCGAGTGCTTTGAAGAAGTCGGTGCCGCGGCGGAAGCCGCCATCCACGAGCACGGGGACCTTGCCGTTCACGGCGGCGATGACTTCGGGCAGGCAGTCGATGCTGGCGCGTTTGCTATCCTCGCTGCGGCCACCGTGGTTGGAGACGATGATGCCATCGGCACCGTGTTCGAGCGCGAGGAGGGCATCCTCACGCGTGACGATGCCTTTGATGACGAGCTTCATCGTGGTGAGTTCCTTCAGGCGCGGCAGCACATCCCAGGTCATGTCGAGCGGCAACTGCGTGGTGACTTTGGAGAGGTCGAGACCTTCAAACATCGGCCGGCGGCTGGCGACGGCGTTGTAAACAAAGCCGCCGATGTGGCAGTCGGTGCATTTCACCGGGGCGGCGCGGCGCAGCTTGAAGAGCGTGTCGCGCAGCGCGCCGTTTTGGGAATCGACCGTGAGCACCATGACGGGGCAGTCGGCTTTCTCTGCACGTTTGACGACGGCCTTGGTGACGTTCCAGTCGTCGGTGGGATAAAGCTGAAACCACGCGGGATGGCCGAGCGCCTCATTCACGGCCTCGATGGGCGTGGAGCTGTGGGTGGAGACGATCAGGTTGTGCTTCTGGGCCGCTGCGGCACGCGCCACCGGGATCTCGCCCTCAGGATGAAACGCCCGCTGACTGCCGACGGGGGAGAGCATGATGGGCGAGTCCCAGGTGGTGCCATAGAGCGTCACGGACATGTCCACCTTTTTCACATCGACCAAACGCCGCGTGCGGAGCTGGTAGCGGGCAAAGGCATCGCGGTTCGCCTTCAGCGTGGAGTCATCCGTGACGCCGGTGGCGAGGTAGCCGTAATGCCAGGGCGGGAGGTTCTGGCGCGCCACGTCCTCGAACTCCAGCACGTTCACCGCCTGATCGGCAGCGGTGATCAGGTCTTCGCCCTTGGCAATGCCGTTGAGAAGAGCTGCCCATCCACCCGCTGCGAGGGCCGGGCTGGTGGCCAGCATGCGCAGAAACTGTCGGCGGCCAGGGGCTTCGTTCATCATCGGTAGGGAGTTGGGTTGCGTGCCAGGAAAGCGGCACGCCTCCTCGTCCGCACGGTTGAGGCTGTCAATTTTCTTCAAGTCGGCTGGATGCTGGATGCTGGATGCTGGATGCTGGATGCTGGATGCTGGAGAGCCTGCGGCTCGGGACATTGAATCAGCGGCGTTTGGCCACCGAGTTCGCGGAGGGCATCGAGTTTACAGACAGAAACGCCGTGGCCACTTTGGCTACAGTCAGCGCTCCATTGTTCGGATTTAACGCTGAGCAATCGAACTCAGCGTGCCTTGAGTGTGGCACAGGCAGTATCTGTCTCTGGTAAAAGGTGAGGGGTAAAAAATGAAAACAGAGGCTCCCATCTGTTACCCACCATCTTTTACCAGCCACGGTAAATTGGTCAGGAGAGGCGGAGGAGCCGTGGGGGCGGAGAGATTTAGAAAGGCTCTGCCGCCTTTGCCTTGTTGCCCCTCTGCGGCCTCAGCGAAAGTGCCCGGTGCGGGTGTGTTCCCGACCGTGGGGAGAGGCTCGTTTATTGGCGGGGAGGCAAGCGGCATGCGGAAAAGGCATGCGGTAATCCGGCGCAGGCACGCCTTTTTTTGGTTCAGGCAAGCTTTTCTGCGGCAAAGGCACGCCTTTTTTCGATTCAGGCAAGCCTTTCTCCAGCAAAGGCACGCCTTTTTTCGGATCAGGCTAACCTTTCTCCCGCAAAGGCATGCCTTTCTGTCCGAAACTTCCTCCTTTTTTCCACTCAGGAGGAACCTTTTGGGAAAAAGGGGAGGCTTTTTCCGGTTCAGGGACTCCTTTCTGCCGAGATGGAGCCTCCTTTTTCGGTTCAGGCATGCCTTGTCGCGGCTCAGGCGTGGTTTTTTCTCCTTCTGGCCTGCCTGGGGAGGCGCAGGCTTCCCGGTGTCGGGAGCGAGTTTGGCACCCGGCGCGGTCGGGCGAAATCGCGGGCCGTTGGGAGCCCAGGATCGAGCCGCTGGACCCGCCGTGGCCAAATTGAGCGTCCTTCGGCGTGGGTTTCTTCGCCGTGCTCCTGTAGAGAGGAACGCGAAGCAGGACACTGCTTGTCACGCCGTTGCAGCCTGATCGCAGTGCCGTGAGTCGAGTTGCTTGGCTTTCAACGTTGGCACAGGTTTATGGCCTTAATGCCAACTTACCGCGTTGATCGTTCAGAAGACCAAGCTGTTCCAATCTCACTGCGGTAGCTCCGAACGAGACGCCAAACTTTCTCGCCAAATCTCTACAAATTAATTCAAAGGCTGCTTGGTTGCCTGGCTGTCCATCAACAAAGATCAAGCCATGGCCTTTGTTCCGCATGTCGAGTCTCTCCCAGACTGTTGCGACCGCTTCGGTGAATGAAGTGCGAGGCATTAAAAGCGAAGCAGCAAACCTGTTGGCCTGCCACTCCAACTTTTTCACATCTGTCATTTCGATGAATCCTTTTGGGATGCCCTCCAAATCGTCTGCCTCACAAGTGTCCAATTTCAAGTAACGCTGGTGACCCAGATAGTAGTGACCGAGTTCGTGGGCCAAAGTGAAGCGTAGTTGCTGCTCGTCTTTTGCGTTCTGAAGAAATAGCTCGATGATTTTGTCATCAAACACTATTCGACCCAAGGTGTGTTTGTTGACCGCCAGGCCTTCGGTCGTTCGATGTTTTATCACTTTGAGGCCGGACTTTCGATTCTCCAGATCGCACAGCGCATCCAAATCAAGCGCTGTGCCTGAAGAATGCAAAATTCCTGCGGTTAGCCGTGCCGCATCTTCAATTACAGTCTCTTCAAGGTATGGAACATTTCCGCCGATTCTTTTGATTTCGGTTTCAATTTTCGACAAATCAGCAAGAGCACTGTCTGATGCCAAATTGCGGAAAAACTCCCAAACTGATGTGGTTGTCCCGTGTGTGGAATCACATACCAGATCCAAAACAGGGGATTCAAATTCCTCATCTGTCATCACTGCGGCAAGTTCTTGGAGGGACTTGCTTGGAACGGAGATGATGTTCGCAGATGTGGTGCGTTCGAGTATCCATTTGTGACGACTTGGTGCGAAATATCTCAATAATCCCATGCCTCTATTTTTGGCGAGTGCGTGAGCGCTCTTCTGGAAGCCGCCGCGTGTTGCAATAATGCCTTTGTGGGCCTGAATCTGTTTCAGCTTGTCATGAAATTCCTCCACGTCATCCACTGGAACTGCATGGTTGTAGTCTTTGCATTCTATGACGTAGAGCAGTGCAGGTCTGTCGGCTCCTGGCGTCCAAATCTCGATAGACAGATCAAACGTTATATCGCTTCCACGGTCTCGTGAATGGTATTTTGGCTTGGGCAGGAGTCTGCAATAGTCTTTCTTGGCCCAGAAGTCCCCATTGTCGATGAGCCGTTTGAATAACTCATAAATAGCAGCTTCAAGCTTGTCACCTTTAGCTGTTGTATTCATAGCGAAGCTTTTTGAGGGAAGTGGCTGAGGCAAGCCTTTCAGCATGTGTCACAAATGGACGTCACCAAGAAGCCACCACCTCATACGCGTAGCCGCGGAGGTATTCGGTTTCGGGGATGGTGGCGAGGATGGGGTGGTCGGGGCGCTGGGTGTAGGTGGTGACGCGGCGGAGCGTCTTCTTCGCATCGACGGCGGCGTCGGTGATGCTGCTGTGGAATTCCTCGGCGCTGACGTGGTGGGAGCAGGTGAAGGTGGCGAAGATGCCGCCGGGCTCGAGCATCTTCATGGCGCGGAGGTGGATCTCCTTGTAGCCGCGTAGCGCATCGCGCACGGAGCTTTTGGTTTTGGTGAAGGAGGGCGGATCGAGGATGATCAAGTCGTAGCGGGCGGCGGCGGCTTCGTTGCGCTTGAGGAAGTCGAAGCAGTTTTCGGCGATGCATTCAATCTTCGTGCCGGAGATGGCGGCGTTTTGTTTCGCAACCTCAGTGGCGGATTCACTGATGTCCACGGCGGTGACTTCGCTGGCTCCGGCGAGGGCGCAGGCCTGGGCGAAGCCGCCTTGATTGGAGAAGCAGTCGAGGACGCGGCGGCCTTTGGCCAAAGCGGAGACAAGCTGGTAGTTGTCGAGCTGATCGAGGTAGAGGCCGGTCTTCTGGCCTTCGAGGAGGTCGGCGTGGAAAGCGCTGCCCTGATAACGGACGACGTAGGGCGCGGGTGTCTCGCCGCTGATGACGCCTTTGATGAGTTCCATGCCTTCGGCTTTGCGCACGGCACCTTCGTTGCGCTCGACGATGCCGCGTGGCTTGAGGATGTCGTTGAGGGCCTGGATGATGAGGTCTTTGCGCAGATCCATCGCGAGGGTGAGCGTCTGGAGCACGAGGAAGTCGCCGTAGCGGTCAATGATGACACCGGGAAGGCCGTCGGACTCGCTCCAGACGATGCGGCAGAGGTTCAGATCGACGCCAGCGGCTTCGCGCACCTTGATGGCGCGCTGGATGCGGCGGGTGAAGAAGTCGAGATCGAGATCCTGGCGGCGGTAGGAGAAGAGACGCGCGGAGATCTGCGACTGCGGATTGTAGATGGCGCTGCCGAGGGGCTTGCCGCGCACGTCTTGGAGATGGACGACGTCGCCGGGCTTGGGATCGCCGAAGCGCTTCTGGATTTCGGTGGCGTACACCCAGAGGTGACCGTGGAAGAGGCGGGCGCGGGGCTGGACGGTAAGGGTGGGCATGAGCCGTCGTTATCGCAGTCAGACGATAGATGCAAGGCCCCTCACCCTAGCCCTCTCCCCAGAGGGGCGAGGGAAACCTGAGTTTGATCACACTGAGACGACCGCTTTGATCACACGGGCCTCGGGCAACAACCACGCGCCCATCTGCGCAGGCAGCTCACCGAACTCGCACCTATGGCTGATCCAGGGGCGGGTGTTGATCTGGCCGGACTGGATCATGGCGAGGATGCGCGGGAAGTCGGAAGCGACGGCGTTGCGGCTGGCGAGGAGGGTCAGCTCGCGGCGGTGGAAGAGGGGATCGTCGATGAGGACGGGTTCCTTGGTGATGCCGACATAAACGATGCGACCGGTGAAGCGGGCGAAGCGCAGCGTTGTAGCCATGGAGCTGGGATTGCCGGTGGCATCGAAGACGATCTGGAAGGCGGGCGCGTCGGGCAATGATGCGACGACTTGAACGCCGGGGTAGTGCTGCGCGACGAACTCACGGCGGGCGGCGTTGAGCTCGAGGATGGTGATGGCAGCGTTCGCAGCGCGGGCGAATTCGAGGACGGTGAGGCCGATGGGGCCGGCGCCGATGATGAGGACATCGTCAGCAGCGGTGACCTGGGCGCGGTTCACCGCATGGCAGCCGATGGCGAGGGTTTCGACGAGGGCGAGCTGCTCGAAGTCGAGCGCGTTGCAGGGATGGAGCTTATGCGCGGGAAGAATCATGCGCTCGCGCATGCCGCCGTCGCAATGGACTCCGAGGACTTGGAGCGTTTCGCAGCAGTTGGTGCTGCCGCGAAGGCAGGCGTGGCAGGTGCCGCAGTTGAGGTAAGGCTCGACGGAGCAGCGGTCGCCGACCAGGAGATGCGTGACGCCTTCACCAACGGCGAGGACTTCGACGCCGAGTTCATGCCCAAGGATGCGTGGGAACTCGATGAACGGCATCTTGCCGAGGTAACCGCTGAAGTCAGTGCCGCAGATGCCGATGGCGCGGATGGCGACAAGGGCTTCACCTTGTTGCGGAGAGGCTGCTTCGGGGAGCGTGGTCCAGATGAAGGTTTTGGCGGCGGTGAGGGTGAGGGAGCGCATGGAAACGACGAATGACGAATGACGAACCTTTGACGGTCGTTTTCGTGGGCTTTTAACGGGCTTGGTAGCGGCCGTTTGCCACGGTGACTTGCGGGACGCGGTGCTCTTTATCGAAGAGGTCGTGAGCGGTGCGGAGGTTTTGCCAGAAGTCGCGGTGCGGGGTGTTTTGCTCTTTTTGTATGCGCTCTTCGGTCATGCGGAAGGGGAAGCTGTGAACGGGCACCTCGGAGCTTTTTTGGAGGGCGGCCTCGACGATGAGGTAGATCTCTTCGATGAGGGGATCGGTCATGGCGAAGCAGCCGATGCTGACGGTGTTGCCATGCACCATGATGAAGCTGCCGGTGCGCTGGTGATGAAGGTCGTAGGCGTTGGGGTAGCCGATGTTGAAGGAGAGATGGTAGCTGCTGGCGGGATTGAGCTGCTGCTTCGTGACGCTGTAAAAGCCTTCGGGTGCCTGCATGTCGCCCTCTTTGGTTTTCGGACCGAGAGAGCCGGAGAAGCAGGCGATTGGGTAGGTGCGAAAGAGCTGCCAGCCTTGGTTGTTTTTGATCCAAAGTTCGAGCTCGCGGCTTTCTTTAAAAATGCGGATGAAGGCGGGCTGGCCGAGCTCGAGCTGTTTGGCGGCGAGTTCGTCGTCTAGCTTGGGCAAAAGACGAGAGCGCACGTTGGTGAGGCGGTCTGCGGCGTTCATGGGCTGCCATTGTTCCGGCGGGGGCGGAAGAGCGTAAGGCAGGGAAAGGTGATCACGGGTGATGATCTGCATGACGTGGGATGTGCCAAGGCGGACAGGTTTCAACGAGTATAACCATGCGATCAACACACCAGAGGCGATGAGCACCACCGCGGTGAGAATGGCGCGCCGTCTCATACGCGAAGGTCTGAATCAAGCCCCCGGCGTGGGAACAGGTGCCGGAGCCTTGCCGCGCACGATGTTCATCGCGCCATTCAACTCACCTCCGGGCTCGATGGAGACGGAGCGGGCGGTGACATCACCATTGACGGAGCCGTTGCCGCCGATGAGCACGAGGCCGGTGCAGTAGATGGTGCCGGTGATGCGGGCTTGTATATCGACCTCGGCGGCATGTACGGGATTGAGGAAGGCCACATCGGCTCCTTTTTCGACGACAAAACGCTGGCAGCGGATTTCGCCAATTATGCTGCCGGTGGTGCGGAAGGCGGCGTCGCCGGAGCAGGTGACGTTGGCTTCGATGATGCCGTGGCATTCGAGATCACGGCAATGCACGCTGCTGGTGGAAAGGCGGCCGCGTTTGCGGACGAGCACATCACCGCGTGTTTTGACAGGCTGCGTGGAGGTCATGTTGATCTCCACATCTTCGAGCGAGATGTAAGCGCCGCAGGCAGGGCAGTTGGCGGATTTGGCGGAGCGTCCGGTCTTGAATTTGTGTCCGCAGTCGAAGCACTCGGCGTCCTTGAAGTACTGGTTCCGGTACATGCCCTGCTCCTTCATTTTTTGCAGCGAGCTGGCGGTTTGCAGCGCGGGGGATGGCGTGGGAGGCGGAGAATTGGACTGCGGCCGACGCATCTGCGTGGTGCCGGTGTCTTGCGCTTCCTGCTCCAGCGCCAGTTCCTGCTGTTTGGGGGCGGAGGTGTCCGCTGGCTGAGCCTGGCTTTGCAGGTAGGCTCCAAAACCCTCAACAGCGGAGAGCGGGTTTTCTGCCGGGGCGGCAGGCGGTGTGGCGGTGGTGCTGGCCTCAGCTTTGGGCGGTGCTGGTTCGGCCGGCTTGGCGGGTGGCGGCGCTTCATCCGCCCAAGGATCGGCCATGCCTGCGCCGGCACCAGAGCGGGTGACTTCCGAGGCGGTCACGCGCTTTTTCTGCACGGTGAGATGCACCCCGCATTTTTTACAAAACGTGGAAACGACAAGGCGCGGCTCGTATTGACCCGCGCCGCATGACGGACACACCACCTCGATTTGATTCTTTGGCGTTGTGGGCAGAATGCTGGACTTCGAGCCGAAGAACCGGCCGAACACTCGGGTTAGGACGGGTTAAGGTTGTGGTTTCGGACCGCCGCCGCCAAAGGCGGGCTTCGGAGCGTCTGGCTTTTTGCCGACCTGGGACTGGCCCATGAAGGTGGCGCCTTCTTCGATGGCAAGGGTGCCGGCGGCGATGTCGCCGACGAGGATGGCGTTGCTCTTGAGTTCGCAGCGCTCCTGCACGGTGATATTGCCTTCGACCTTGCCGAAAATGATGACGGAGCGGGTTTTGACCTCGCCCTTGATGAGAGCGTTTTCACCCACGGTGAGGCTGCCGTCCGAGATGACTTCGCCTTCGATTTTGCCGTCGATGATGAGGTCGTGGGAGAATTTGATGGAGCCTTTGATTTCGACGTCGTTGGCGAGAACGTTTTTGCTGGTGGTCATGACAGGAGCGGAGTGAGTGCGTGGGGGTTGTGCAGCGGGTGCGGAGGCGGCGGAGAGAATGGGTGCGCGCTCGGCCGCCGGTGCCGGTGCGGACGCTTCGGGACGTCGATCGTCCTTCTGCCCTTCGGGTTGTCCAATGATTTGCCTTAACATGAGATGTAAAATATAGAGCGTTAGCAAGTTGAGTGTCAATCTTTGGCTTGCTTATTTTTTGTGAGGTTGATGTAACGAGAATGTTGCGCGGAGTTGCGCGGCGTGAGTTTTGCGGCTGTGTCGAATCATGATGGAATCTGTGCTTATCACAGCCGTGGAGACGGCCTGTGCGATTGGTTTGACGACGGCTGACTGCCTCACGGCCTTGCGTGGTAGGTGTGGGGGCCTGGAGCCGCTAGGCGGACTGCCCGGGCTAGAGGAGTTTGCGATGATGCCTGCGGGTCGTTTTCCCTCACGCGAACTGCTGCGGGGCAGGCGCTATGGGGCGGCAGCCAACGCGGCGGTGCATGTGGCACGCTCAGCCGCAGGCAGGGCAGGGTGGACGCAGGAGGAAACGGTCGGCGCGTGGCTCTACGCCGCAAGCAGCCGGGGGAATGTGGGAGAAACAGCAGGTTCCAATGCATGGCGCAGGCCGATACGCAGATTCAGTGCCAGCAACTCCATGCACAGCGAGATCGCGGCGGCGGTGAGCATCGAACTGGGCATTCGCGGCCCGTGGCAGATGGTCTCCAATGGCTGCTCCTCCGGTCTAGATGCCTTGGGCCTGGCCTGGATGGCTGTGGGCAGCGGTCTGGCTCCGAGAGCCCTTGTGGTGGCCGTGGATCTGCCGCTGGTGCCACAACTCTTGCGGGACTTTCGTGACACAGGGCTGCTCTCCAGCAACGGTCTTATCGATCCATTTGCCCTGGGAGGCAAAAACGCCTGCGAACCGGCCACGAGCGGCTTTTTCCCAGCGGAGGCCGCCGTGGCTTTGACTCTGGAGCGCGATGTGGCGGGAAGGCCGAAGGTTTGTCGAATCGAACACTACAACGCCAACAGCGACGCCTACGACGCGCTCATGATTCCCGAGGACGGCGGCGGCATCGCGGATTGTGTGCGCACAGCGTTGCAAGCCGGGGATCGAGGCAAGGTGATCGCGTTGTGCCCGCATGCCACGGGGACGCTGAATCATGCGCGGGTGGAGCCTCCGGCCCTGCTGCGGGCCATGGAGGAACAAGTGGTGCCCTTGCTGCCGCTGAAGCCGCAAACAGGCCACGCGCTGGGCGCGAGCGGTCTGCTGGATGTGGCGCTGCTGGCGGCCTGTATGGCCGAAGGCTGGCTGCCAGCCGTGCTGCCATGCCTCACGCCACCGGAGTGCGGTCTGCCGCTCAATGAAGCGCCTCTCAAAGTCGCTTCAGGAGATCGTGTGATCAAACTGGCCTCCGGCATGGGTGGGCACAATGCGGCGGTGTCTTTGGCGGCGGTGTGAGAAGGTGGGGCGGGCTGTCCCCAGCCCGCCGCTGCGGCGCTTGCAGGAGCAAGCGCCCTACCTCAGGCCGCTTTCCTGCTTGGCACCGGCGGTGGATTCGCGAGAGTCGCGCCACGCATGACCCGGCTGCCGCTTTCGATCTCCATCATCTCCCAAAACGAGGAGGCCAATCTACGCCGCTGCCTCGTCAGCGCGGTGGAGCTGGCGCAGGAGATCGTGATTGTCGATTCCGGCTCCACCGATCGCACGGCGGAGATCGCGGCGGAGTTTGGGGTCAAGTTTGTGCATCAGGACTGGCTCGGTTACACGGCGCAGAAGAACCACTGTCTCGCGCTGTGCTCACAGCCGTGGATTCTGGCGCTGGATTGCGATGAGGAGCTCACTCCCGAGCTGCGGGAGTCGATTCAGCGTTTCTTCGAGAACGGCGACCACGAAAAATACTACGGCGCGTGGATGCCCCGCCTCGTGTGGTTCATGGGGCGCTGGATTCATCATGGCGACTGGTATCCCGACCGCAAAGTGCGCCTCTTCCGCCGCGACAAGAGCCGCTGGGCCGCCGATGGCGGCGGGCAGGTGCATGAGCGGCTCGATGTCGATGGACCCTGCACCACGCTCAAGGGCGATCTGTTGCATTACTCGTTCAAGAACATCCAGCACTATCTTGTGAAGCATGTGCAGTACTCAAATGTGTTTCTCCAGACACAGCAGAGCAAAGGCAGGCGCTGGTCGCTGCTGCACACGCTGTTCCGGCCCTGGTGGCGCTTTGTGCGGGCCTATGTGCTGAAGCGCGGCTTTCTCGATGGTTTTCCCGGCCTGTGGATCGCCGGGGCGACGGCGTTCTTCACGTTTGATCGCTACAGCCGCATGTTTGAAGCCGAGGCGGAGGCAAAGTCGAAGGGTGAAGGATGAAGCTGGCCCTGATTCATCCGCAAATCATCCGCAGCACGGGTGTGGAGACCTTTCTCATCGAGTTCGCGAAGCGTCTCGTCACGGCGGGGCATGAGCTGACCTACATCACCTCGCTCACCACGCCGGAGATCGGTGCTGCCTTGCCTGGGCGCTGGGAGCTGCTGCCGCGCATCCGTGGTTCGGCCACGATGCGGATGTGGCACTTCAACCGCCTCGCCCCGCGTGCCGCCGCCGAGGCGCGTGTCGATTTAAGCATCGGCTTTGGCCGCACCTGCGCGCAGGACATCCACCGCAACGGCACAGGCACCCATCGTCTCTATGGCAATCTGCTGCCGCTCTGGCAGCGCTACAGCGTGAAGCATCTGTTTGAGCTGCATCTGGAGCGCAGGCTTTACACCGGTCGGGAGACGAGGCGGTTTGTGACCAGTTCCGCCCGCGTGGCCTCCCAGCTTCAGGGCATCTACGGCACCGATGGCGAGCGCTTTCACATCCTGTCACCGCCCGTCGAGACGCAGCTTTTCAAACCGGCTGAAAACCGTGCGAACGTCCGCGAACTGCTCTGTCGCAAGCTCCAAACCGACACGGCGAAGCCTGTGCTGCTTTTTATCTCGCTCAGCCATCGTCGTCGCGGCCTGGAGCCGCTGCTGGAGGCCATGAAAAGCACGGATGCCACGCTCTGGATCGCCGGGAAGGGGCTCAATGCCGTGCAGCGTGATTTCGTGAATCGAAACGACCTCTCATCACGCGTTCGTGTCGCGCCTGTCACCAGCAATCTCGTGGAGCTGTATCAGGCCGCCGACTGGTTCGTGCATCCGACACAATACGACGCCTTTTCCAACACCGTGCTGCAAAGCATGGCCTGCGGCCTGCCCGGTCTCGTCTCCGTCATGGACGGCGCTGTCGATCACGTCCGCAACGGCGAAAACGGCTTCATGCTCTACCACCCGCAGCAGCCGCAGGAGCTGGCCTCACGCATCCAGGAGGCGCTCTCCTTGGGAGAGACGCAATGGCAGGCGCTCTCCAACGCTGCTCGTGAAACCGTGGTGTCCCTGACCTGGGAACGCCACATGGCGGAGTGGGCGGCTCTGCTGGATTGACGGCCAGCCGCTGCTTGCGGAAAGCGCGGGCGAAGCATCTTCAATCCCTGGCTTCACCATTGCATGATCAAAGCAGCGGAACACCTTCGGCCACAGCGGCGGAACGCAGGGAATCATCCGCTGTCAGCAGCGGTGCGGCGAGGCGGATGGCAAGCTCCAGGTAGCAGGCGTCATACGCGCTGAGTGAATGACGGCATCCCAACTGCTGAATGTGGGCGATGTGATCCGCACAGGCGGAGTCCTTGAGCATCGGCAGACCGTGCAGAATGGAGATGGCTTCATCGCGTTGTGCCGGGGTGATCTTCTTTCGCCGCTCGCGCACGAGCAGCACGTTGAGTGTTTCGAGATACCACAGGCTGGGCACATGGATGTCGTCGCCGAGCAGGAGATGGTCCTGAAACTTCTGGGTCACCGCCGGATCATGGCCCGGCAGGACGACACCCAGGGCGGAACTGGCATCAGCCACGAGGTTCATGACTCACGGCGGCCTGCGTGAAGGTAGTCGGCGGCACTCCAGTCATCTTCGGTGCTGCCATGGCTGATTTCTGCACGCAAGGCCTCGGCCCGCTCAAGAGAGGCACGCACCACGGGGCGGTCAGGAACAATCCGGGCCTTGATCTGCCCGTGATTCGTCAGGCAGACCTGCTCGCCCTGCTCCACACGGGCGAGATAGGAGGCCACATCGGCCATGAAGTCGGTGACGGTTGCGGTGAGCATGCCATATCATCCAATCATCCTGGGATTTGTGCAACTCCGCATCAGGGGCTCACAGCCGCCGCAAAACATTCCCCATCTTCGGAGTTGGGGCGGCCTCGTCGATGGGGGAATTCTTATTGGGAGAAAAGTGAACTGATACCAAGGATTGCAAAGAACAAGATAGATATTGCAAGGAGCAAGCATCCCCATCCCCACAGCAATGCAGGCCAAGAACCAACCGGCTCATCTTCTCGAATATCACATCGACGAATTCCATTGAATTCGATCCCTGGTTCTTGAACAACCGACTCTCCGTATTCGATGGCTGTTTCAATGTGTTCTTTTAGCCGTTGGAGTCCAGCTTGTGATCCAACAATGAAGTCTTCAATCTCAGCATTGGTACCGAGACCATAGCTCGCCCACATGATTTTTGGATCTGACTGGGGTGTCTTGTCTTTCGATGTAGAGTCTAATTCAGGCATGTTAGTGTTCGGTTGCTTGACCCATGACTTGAAACAGAAACCACGCGTTCTGGCGAGTGCGGCTACAGCCTCCGCAACCCATCCTCCGTCATCGGATTCGGAATCGCTTCGTCGATGGCGTCGATGCGGGCCCGCGTCTCGGCGCTGAGCACGAGATCGGCTGCAGCGAGGCTTTCTTCAAACTGGGCGACGGTCGTGGCACCGACGATGGTGGAGGCGACGAAGTCGTGCTGCTTGCTCCAGGCGAGGGCGAGCGTGGTGACGCTGATGCCGAGGTCAGCGGCGATGACTTGGAGGCGGGCGGTGGTTTCAAGGCTGCGCTCGTTGACGAAGCGGGCGGCCATGCGCTTCTGCCGCGGGCCGCCGTTTTGGATGTAGTCGGTGAAGCGTGCGCCTTTCGGCAAAGCGCCGCCGTTGTACTTGCCGCAGAGCACGCCGCCGCCGAGCGGGGAGTAGGGCAGGAGGCTGACGTTTTCTTTGCGGCACACCTGCGCGAGTTCGCTCTCGCAGCGGCGGTTGATGAGAGAGAAATTGTTCTGCACCGATGCCATGCGGGCCAGGCCGTGCTTCTCGGCTTCCCAGAGGTTCTTCATGACACCCCAGCAGGTTTCATTGCTGCTGCCCCAGGCGCGGATCTTGCCCTGGTCGATGAGATCGGTCAGCGCACCGAGGGTTTCGGCCTGCTCCATGCCGTGGTCGGGCCAATGCGTCTGGTACAGGTCGATGTAGTCGGTTTGCAGGCGGCGCAGGCTGTCCTCGCAGGCCTGGAAGATCTGGCGGCGGTCCAGCGCGGTGAAGCCGCCGCGAATCGGCGGGCGGAACCAGCCGTGGCCGGGACCGGTGACCTTGCTGGCGACGATGATCTCGCCCCGCGTGCGGCCCTTGAGCCATTTGCCAACGATCTGCTCGGTGACGCCGAAGAGTTCCGCGCTCGGCGGCACGGGATACATCTCGGCGGTGTCAAAGAAGTCGATCCCCGCGTCGATGGCGCGGTCCATGATGGCAAAGGAGGTCTTCTCATCGGCCTGGAGGCCGAAGGTCATGGTTCCCATGCAGATGTCCGTGACGACGATGCCAGTGCGGCCGAGGCGGTTGCGTTTCATGCGTCGATGCTAGAGCGAGTGAGCACCGTGGCAAATGCGAATGCGTTCTCCACACATTCACGGCTTACTATCCGCCACCGCCCCAGCCTCATCGCCGCTCTCACCAAGATCGAATGATGGGAAAGTCTGTTTCATCCCTTCGCCTTCTTGTTCTTTTTGCCTTTGCCGGGTTTGTCAGACTTGGTGTCCAGGGTGAAAGGCGGCAGCTCGAAAGGCACCGGATCGGCGGTGACACGTGGATCGCCGACGGCTTTGAGCTTTTCCATCAACTCTGAGGCCATTTTGGATTTCACCTCGGCGTAACCGGCTTCTTTGGCGACATTGATCGTGGCATCCGGGTCTTTGCTGAGATCATAGAGCTCCTCCTGCGGACGTTTGGCGAAGGCGTAGTCAAAGTGCCATTTGTACTGCGAGTCATGGCGATGCTGGATGAGCCACGCCTTGGCAGGCGAGCTGTCCATGTCCGGGAAGGCCTCATAGGTGTTGTTTTCGAGGCTGTCCTGGTCCGGGGTGAAGCTGTCCGTGAGGTTCTTGGTGTCGCCCATCGGCATGCGCTCGGGCTTGAAGTTGTGGATGTAGAGGAAGCCGTCCTTGCGCAGCGCCCGCTGCGGATACGGCAGATTGCCCTCACGCGCGATGCTTACATGCCGCTCGCGACCGGTGATGACGTAATCGCGCTCCGGTTCCACAAGACCGCTTTTGCCAGACTTCATCACGCTCACGATGCTTTTGCCGTTCACTCCGGGTGGAATCGTCGCGCCGCCGATCTCCATGAAAGTCGGTGCCAGATCCATGAGGTTCACAAAGTCGTCAATGAAGCGCCCGCCGGGCTGCCCGGGCCAGCGGATCGCGAGCGTGACGTTCGTGCCGAAATCGTAGAGGTTGCACTTGCCGCCGGGGAAGCCCGGAGCGCCATGATCGCCGCTGATGACGATGACCGTGTTGTCATATTCGCCTGCTGCTTCGAGTTGACTGATGAGCACGCCCACCTGCGCGTCGAAGGCCTGGATTTCACCGAGGTAGCTGGCGAAGTCCTCGCGGAACTCCGGCACGTCCGGCAGATGCTTCGGCAGCTTGCCCTTCAAATCATCCGGTTTGATGCCCCACAAGGCCTCGCCGCTGCCTTTGACCCACTTGCGATGCACATTCGTCGGCCCATGCCAAAACAGGAACGGCGCGTCCTTGGGGCGTGCGGCCAGGAAGCTGTCAAAATTGCCGCGCACTTCATCGTAGAGCTGTTGTTTCGCCGCATCGAGCGCGGTGCCGCCCGCGACGAGTTTGGTGACCTCCTCGGAGAAGTTGTTGAAGCGTCCGCCGGATTTTTGATAGGCATGCGCCTGCCCGCCGAAGGGCGCGTCCGCCGGATCGCCCGGACTCCATACTTTGAAGGCCTTGCCGATGTGGTAGCCCTGGTCCTTCAGTGTGAGAGGGAAGCTCGGAATCGCCGAATCCCATACCGCGCCGTTCAAAATGGCCGCGCGGCCTGTGTTGAAGAAGTAGCGGCCGGAAAGCAGGGCGCTGCGGCAGGGCGTGCAGCTCGGTGCGTTGACGTACGCCCGGCGGAACAGCGCCCCCTCGCGGGCGATGCGGTCAATGTTCGGCGTTTTCACGACCTGGTTCGGCGAAGGGAACTTTTCATGTTCCGCGTAGATGCTGGCGTAGCGCCCCCAGTCGTCGGCGAAGCAAAACAAGAGGTTGAGAGGCTTCTCCGCCGCAGCGGCGAGCGAAGTGAGGGCAAAAAGGCAGATCAGAGAGCGCATGGCCGCCCTTCAACGTTCGTCCGGCCTCCAAACCTTCGCCAAAATCAGCATGAACAAACCCATCGCTATTCAGCGAAGCTACGATCATTCTCTTCGCATGATCCATGCCCTGCTCGATGCCACGCAAGTCCTCGGCACCCTCGAAATCGACGGTGCCGCATACGAAGTCTGCGCCGAGGCCGTCGCCAACCACGACCGCCACACCAACCAGCTCACGGTGAACCTCCGCGCCTTTCTCCGTTCCGAAAAACAGGACCACATCGGTGAAACGACCACGCCTGCATGGATACCGCAGCCGCAGACCGTCACCGAGCATGTCGAGGGCGGCGAGGCGCACGAGATGGCAAACGAGATCTTTGCCACATGGAAGCGCAAGGTGTCCGGCGTGATTCCGCGTTGAGTTGGTTGCAAGCCGTGTCTTCCACCGCATCAATGACCGTGATGAACCTCCGCTCATTGCTTTGTCCCGCAGTCGTCCTCACGCTTGCCTCCTGCTCCGTCGGGCCGGACTTCAAGCTGCCGGATGTGATGCTGCCCTCGAAGTGGAAAAGCGGCTCGAGCGTGAGTGATCTGCCCATGCCCGGCGAATGGTGGCAGTTGTTCGGCTCTTCCGAGCTGAACCGGCTCGTGGCGCAGGCGATTGATGGCAACCAAGAGCTGCGCGCAGCCTTGGCGCGGGTTGAGACGGCACGGGCGCTCATCGGTGTGCAGCAGGCGGACTGGTTTCCGCAGCTCAGCATGAAGGACTCGATGAACTACGAACGCCTGTCGCAGACCTCCTTCGGCGCGAATCTTCCGGCTGGCATCGCGTTGCCATCCTTGCAGCGGCGGCGCTTTCAAAACCTGTTTGAGCTTGGCTGGGAGATTGATTTCTGGGGCCGTGTGAGACGCGGTGTGGAAGGCGCGAAGGCGGGCGAGGCCGCTGCTACGGAAACCCTGGCCGCGCAGCGCCTGACCCTGGCTGCAGAGGTGGCGCGGTTGTATTTCCTGGCGCATTCGATGGACCGTCAAATCCAGGTCGTGAACGACACCCTGAGCTGGCGTCAGGAGGCGCTGAAACTTCAGGAGTCCCGCTTCAAAGGCGGTCTCGCGAACGAAATGGATGTGTCACGCGCACGGACGGAGCTGGAGCTGGCGCGGAATGATCTCGCCGCGCTCGAACGTCAGCGTGGCAACGCAGAAAACGCCCTCGCTGTCGTCTGCGGCCAGCTTCCTTCCACCTTCCGCATCGCCAGCAACGCGCGTCTGCCTTCGCCTCCGAGAGTGCCCGGCGGTCTGCCCTCCACACTGCTGCAACGCCGCCCGGACATCCGTGCCGCCGAGCAAAAGATGCGCGAGGCGAACGCGAAGATCGGCGTGGCCAAGGCCTCGTTCTTCCCTGCGTTCAGCATCGGTGGCAGCGGCGGTCTGGAGAGCATCGGTGCGGCGCATTTTTATGACGCGCGCAGCCGAGTGCTCACGATCGGCCCCAGCATGACGCTGCCGATCTTCCAGGGCGGCAAGCTCAGGAGCAATCTCGCCGCGAGCAAGGCGACGTATGAGGAAACCCTCGCGAATTATCGTCAGAGCATCCTCGTCGCGCTCAAGGAGGTCGAGGACAGCATGCTCGACGCGCGTTCTTACTCGAAGCAGAAGTCCGCGCTTGATGCCGCCATCGCCGCCGCGCAGGAAACTCAGCGTCTGGCCGAACTGCGCTATCAAAAAGGTCTGGCGAGTTACTTTGAGGTCGTGGACGCGAACCGCACCGTGCTCAACGCCAAGCTCCTCGCCGCGCAGATCGAAGGTCAGCGCCTCATCGCCACCGTCGCCATGCTCAAAGCCCTCGGCGGCGGCTGGAAGTGAGTTCTGACTCTCCGAACTCAAAGCTCCGCCGCACGAATCAAGAAATCTGCTCGTGAAGCACGCTTTTCCGCCTAAAGGCGGCACTCCCAACGCATCCCCATGAAAAACGCCCTCATCGCGCTTCTTGCCACCCTCAGCCTGTCGTCCGCCGCCGAGCATGACGTCGTCATCTACGGCGGCACCTGCGCCGCCGTCACTTCCGCCGTGCAGGTGAAGAAGATGGGCAAGTCCGTCATCATCGTTTCCCCAGACAAGCATCTTGGCGGCCTGAGCAGCGGCGGCCTCGGATTCACGGACACGGGCAACAAGGCCGTCATCGGTGGTCTGGCGCGGGATTTTTATCATCGCATCTACCAGCACTACCAGAAACCCGAGGCGTGGAAGCAGCAGAAGCAGTCCGAGTATGGCAACAAGGGCCAGGGTACGCCCGCCATGGACGGCGAGAACCGCACCATGTGGATCTTCGAGCCGCATGCGGCGGAGCAGGTGTTTGAAGACTACATCAAAGAGTTCGGCATCGAGGTCGTGCGCGATGAGTGGCTGGACCGCGCCAAGGGCGTCCAAAAGGACGGCGAGAAGATCACCGCCATCACCACGCTGAGCGGCAAGACTTATGATGGGAAGATGTTCATCGACGCCACCTATGAGGGCGATCTCATGGCCGCCGCTGGCTGCGAGTACCATGTGGGACGCGAGGCCAACAGCGTCTATGGCGAGGAGCACAACGGCATCCAGGTCGGCGTGCTGCATCACCGCCATCACTTCGGCGCGGTGAAGGAACCCATCAGCCCCTACAAGGTGCCGGGCGATCCGAAGAGCGGTGTTTTGCCACGCGTGAGCGCCGAAGATCCCGGTATCAAGGGCGAGGGCGACAAACGCGTGCAGGCCTACTGCTTCCGCAGTTGCTATACCGATGACCCGAGTAATCGCATCCCGTTTCCCAAGCCGGACGGCTACGACGCCGGCCAGTATGAACTGCTCCTGCGCGTGCTGAACACCGGCTGGGGCGAGTTCTTTGAGAAGTTTGACCCCATCCCGAACCACAAGACCGACACGAACAACCACGGCCCCTTCAGCTTCGACAACATCGGCTACAATTACGACTACCCCGAGGCCAGCTACGAGCGCCGCAAGGAAATCATCGCCGAGCACCGACGCTATCAGCAGGGATTGCTCTGGTTCGTCGCCAACGACCCTCGTGTGCCCAAGAAGGTGCAGGACGAGCTGCGCCAGTGGGGCCTGCCCAAGGATGAGTTCACCGACAACGGCCACTGGAGCCACCAGCTCTACATCCGCGAGGCCCGCCGCATGATCGGTGATTATGTGATGACCGAAAACGAGCTGCGCAAAAAGAAACCCACGCCCGAGTCCGTCGGCATGGGCAGCTACACCATCGACAGCCACAACGTGCAGCGCCACATCACCCCCGAAGGCTTTGTGCAGAACGAGGGTGACATCGGCGTGAGCACGAACGGCCCGTATGAGATCGCCTACGGCTCGCTGGTGCCGAAGAAAGGGCAGGGGAGCAATTTGCTCGTCCCGGTGGCCATGTCCGCCACCCACATCGCGTATGGCAGCATCCGCATGGAGCCGGTGTTTATGATTCTCGGCCAGTCCGCCGCCTCGGCCGCGGTGATCGCCATCGACAACAACCTGGCGGTGCAGCGCGTGCCCTATGTGAAGCTGCGCGAGCAATTGCTCAAGGACGGGCAGATCCTCGAATACAGCGGCCCCAAGTCCTCGCGCGGTGTCGAGCCCAAATCCCTCAAGGGCATCGTGCTCGATGACATGGACGCCAAAGTGACCGGCCACTGGCAGGAAAGCGGCGCGGCCAAGGCCTTCATCGGCGACGGCTACCGCCACGACGGCCAGGCGAAGGACGGTAAGGCCAGCCTGCGCTTTGAGCCCAAGCTCACCCGCCCCGGCAAATACCGCCTGCAACTGGCCACCACGCCCAACACCAATCGCGCCAGCAACGCGCCGGTTGAGGTCCAGCACGCGGGCGGCGTGAAGAAACTGAAGCTCGACCTCAAGTCCCCCCAGGCGGGAGAAGGCGTGTTCTGGATCGACCTCGGTGAATACGAGTGCGGCAACGACACCGCCATCACCATCTCCAACGAAGGCGCCAACGGCTACATCGTCGTCGATGGCGCCCGCTGGCTGCCGGTGGAGTGAGTTGACGATGGGTCACGGTTCATCCTTCGCAGTAGCCTGCTACGGAGAATGGATGGTTGGCAGTTCATCCTTCGCAGTGTTGGAGCGGCGAATGGATGGTTGGCTCGACGGAACCCAGACGTGGTGATGATTGGCAGAGGAATCATGACTTGGATGAGGTTCCGATCCCACCTTTCTCGCGGTGCGTTCTCAAGCAGGAGCCACTTTGTGAGACCGCGCGCTCATGATCCATGAGTCTCTGGGTGAGTCCGGGGCCTTCCGCCTGCGCCACGGCTACCATGTGGATGTGCTGCGGGACTCGATCTTCGAGACCCTGCCACCCGGCTGGAGGGAACGCTTGGTGCCTGTGCCCGGCTGCGAGGGTGCTGCCGCTCTCGACCCGCACGACCTCGCCGCCACGAAACTGCTGGTTGGACGGGCCAAGGACATTTCCTTGGTCCGGCATCTCGGCATCACGGGGCGGTGCTCGCGGCATCTTGTTGTGCAGCGTCTCGACGTCATTCCCAGAGCCGAGCGCCTCATCCTCACCTCCAGCCAGGCCCTTGCACAGGCTTTTGACCCGGAGTGATCCCATTCTTCTGCCTTTCCTGCCTTGGACTTGCTGGCGATGGTTGATGAAAAGGGGGCCAAGGCCGTTTGACGATTCATCCTTCGCAGTCTTTGGCTGCGTGGAATGGAACGGAGCGTGGACAGGCCGGTTTCGGGAGCGTGCGCCAATGCCTGAAGAGCCTCCGGCTCACGGCGGCTACTTCTTGGCGTCTTCCACGGCGTCGCGGATTTTCTCGCCGGGGCGCTGGTCGAGGGCGTCGTCGATTTTGTCGCCTATTTTCTCACCGGTGGTTTTCTCGCGGCAGGCTGGCAGAGCGGCCAGGGTGAGGAGGGCGAAGGGGAGCAGGAGGAGGATGTTTTTCATAGGGTTGGAGAGGGGCAGGGGGGGAGACTTGGAGACGGGGAGACTTGGAGACGGGAGACGGGAGACGGGAGACGGGAGACGGGAGACGGGAGACGGGGAGGCTAGGAGATGTTCAAGTCTTTGCGCGCGACGGCGATGGAGATGGCGTAGCCGCCCATGACATCCATGAGCGACATGAGCCCGAGCAGGAGGAAGACGTTGGTGCCGGCCCTGGCGACGACGAGGAACTCGACGATGAAGCTGATGAACACCAGCATGGAGAGAAGGTGCTCCAGGGTGGAGTGCTGGGTGGTGCGGGTGGACTTCAGGATTTCGATGAAGAGCATGGCGAGTCCGCCGGCGATCATGACTTCATTCCAACTGACGCTCCAGGCCGCGCCGGAGATGAGGACGGCGCCCCACAGCGGCTGCTCCGGCAGGAGCCGGAAGTCGTGCCCCATGGCAAGGGCGAGATTGTAGGCCAGCAAGGCGAGCGCGAGCATGGGAATGCTGCGAATGATGCCGGGTTTGGCGCGTACGGGGAGGTCGCTGAGGGGATTCATTGGCAGAGGTGGAAATCAGGGAACAAGGCGGCTGGACGCACGCAGACGCAGACCGCGATGAACGACCATGACGCAGAATCACCACCGGGGCCATGGGGTGAATGCCCCATCTGGATTTCCTCTCTGCTACACCCGTGCCAGTCCCAGTAGCTCCTTCACTCGGCCGATCTCTGAAGAGGAGGTTTTGGCGACGAAGCCTCGGGCGTGGGCGAAGTGGACGTCGGCTTCCTGCTCGATGCGGGTGAAGTCGTAGCGGGGGTCGTCGTTGTGACGGGAGAGGCCGTAGCCAGCACCCCGGCGGTCGGGATAAATGAGGGCGGCGACGCTGCGGCTCTTGCCGAGGGTGTCGAGGTAGCGGTCAATGCTGGCGGAGACATCCTCCGGGCTCGATTCGGTGCGGGGGAGGAAGAGAATCTCGTGGTCTTCGACGCTCCAGATTTCCGCGTTCTGCGCGACGAAGTCGAGCCGCGTCCGCAGATCGCGCAGGTAGTCGAGGAGGTCCTGGCCGATGTAGCTGAGGATTTCCCACAGGGGCTCGCCGGGTTCGAGCCGTTTGGCCTTGGCGAAACGACGCAGGACGGTGATGTCGATGGGGGAGGTGAGCTTGTTCATGGTGGCGCGGTTCACGCCGAGCCACTGGGCGGTGACATTCGGGCCGCGGGTGTCGAACCACTCGGCGGGCTCCAGCCAGTCGCAGAACTGGCGGGCGTCTTCATAGACCCCGAGGTGCTGCAACACGAGGCTGAGGGCGCAGACAGGCGGGTGGTCGGCGGGGAACTGATGGTGGTCGAAATTGTGCCGCTCGGGGGCGTGCTCGCCGCCGACATCGACGACAGCGATGGATGCTTCGGCGAGATCCTCTGGCGTCGGTTCACGACGGACGATGGGCACGCGGTGGACGGCGGCGAGGAGGGAGCAGGCGAGGAGCTCGTCCTTATGAGCGCCGCCGGGATGGGTGAGGATGAGGGAGAGGGGCATGGAGGACTGGGTGGCGTGAAGAGTAGGGGGGCGCAAGAGACGAAAGAGCTTTAAAGAGCGCGGGAGTTTTTGCGCCGCTTTTCGCTTTTTCGGCCCGCTTGTCCGGCGAGCCGAAAGCTTGTGCGCGGGCGGGCCGTTCCTTCGGCCCGCTTATGATGACTCGCTCTCCTTTCCTCTTCTCCTTCGGACTCTGCCTGATGGCGGCTTCTTCTCACGCTGAATCGCTCTGGCCGGAGTTTCGCGGGCCGACGGCGCAGGGGTATTCCAGCGCCAAGGGACTGCCGACGGAATGGGCACCGGACAAGAACATCGTGTGGCGCTCGGAAGTGGCGGGCAAGGGCTGGTCGTCGCCTGTGGTGGCGAACGGGAGGATTTTCATCACCACGGCGGTCGAGTTGCCGGTGGATCCGAACGCGGTGGCTGCGGAGCCCGTCGCGCCTCCACCAGTGGCTGCAGCGCCCCAGGCGGACGGTTCCAAGCGGCCCGCGCCAGCGAAGAAGGCACCGCCGCCAGCGCCGAAGCCGGTGAGCCTGCATGTGATCGCCCTGGATGCGGCGACGGGGAAGGCTGTTTGGGACACGAAGGTGTTTGAAGCCAAAGATCCGGCGGCGCTGAAGATGCACGCCAAGAACAGCCAGGCGAGTCCGTCGGTGGTGTATGAGGCGGGGCGGCTGTACGCGCACTTCTCCCACCATGGCACGGCCTGCCTGGATGAGGCGGGGAAGGTGGTGTGGACCTCGCAGGAGAACGCGTACCTGCCGCAGCACGGGACGGGCGGCAGCCCGGCGCTGGTGGATGACCTGCTGATTTTCAGCGCGGACGGGATCAAGGATCCGAGCGTGGTGGCGCTGGACAAGTCCACGGGCAAGACGCGCTGGAAAGTCGCCCGCCCGGCGACGGAGGCGAAGAGCAAGTTTTCCTTCTGCACGCCGCTGGTCATTGAGGTGGCAGGCCAGAAGCAGGTGATCAGCGCAGGCAGCGGCATCGTGCAGGCTCTGAACCCGAAGGATGGCAGCGAGATCTGGCATGTGATGTATGGCACGGGCTACTCGGTGGTGCCGAGGCCGGTGTTTGCGCACGGGATCATCTTCCTGAGCACGGGCTACGACAAACCGGTGGGCCTGGCGATCAAGGCGGATGGCAAGGGTGACGTGACGAGCACGCATGTGGTGTGGCAGGAGACGAAGTATGTGCCGCACAATCCTTCCATGCTGGTGATCGGCGACGAACTGTACATGCTGGCTGACAACGGCCTCCTCACCTGCCGCGACGCGAAGACGAACACGGTGTATTTTGAAGAGCGCCTGCTCGGCCCGAGTTCCGCCTCGCTGCTGTATGCCGACGGCCTGATCTACGCGATCGATGAGAAGGGCGCGTCCGCCGTGGTGAAGCCGGGCAAGACGCTGCAGGTGGTGGCCACCAGCGAGTTGAAGGAGAAGACCCTGGCTTCCATGGCCGTCTGCGACAACGATCTGCTCATCCGCACGGAACTGGCGCTGTATCGCGTGGGTCGCACGCGTGGGAACGCGGAGTAATCCGAGCGAGGGATGGCCGGCCGGGTCATCCGCGTCTCTTGGCCTGGCTAGCTCGGGAGATGGAAGTAGCCGTGGATGTGCGGGTAGCCTCGGAAGTACCACACCATGTCCGGGCCTTCGATCTGCCAGGTGTCCCAGACTTTGTCAGCGCCGATGTCGAAGGTGCCGCCGTAGCAGGAGATGAAGAGGCGTTCGACGAGTTTTTTGTCCTCGATGGTCTTCATCGTGGCGGTGACGTCGTCGGGCCGGAAGCAGACGAGCATGCGGCGCATGGTTTCGAGGAGCTTGGCCTGCTGATCCTTGCTGAGATCGGCACCGCTAAGGCCGGGGAGATCCGTCTTGCGCCTCTGGATGACGGCGGCGGGGCTCTCGGCGCGTGGTTCGCGGCCGACCAGGATCTTTTCCTGCTGCTTGCCGTCGAGGGCGCTGACGAACTCATTGAACACGAGACCTTGATACCAGAAGGGATTGCCCTCGTGATCCTTCGACTCGCGGAATGCCTTGGCGAAGTTTCCGTAAAAGATGGGGGCGCCGCCGAAGCCGAGGCCTTGGTCGGTGTGGGCGTTGCAGCGGCGGGTGACGTGGTGGCCGGTGTAGATGAACTCGAAGTCCTTGTCCTCCGGCGTGCCAAAGAAGCCGACGGAGGGCGTGTTTTTGATCTGACCCATGAGATCCTTCTGTACCTGCCAGTTCATCTTTTCGCGATGCTCGGGATGATGCAGGGATTCGAAGATCTGCCGCACGAGATCCTGCTGGTCCGGCGTGTAGAAGGTGTGGAGGCGCTGCTCAGGGCAGATGTACCACCAGTTGCTGACGAACTGGCGCTTCGGGTGATCCACTGGCAGGATGATCTTGCCGCGCTGCTCCTCGGTGAGGCTTTTGTAGAACTGCATGGGCAGGGAATCCTTGCCCGCCGTTGCCGCGCGCATGGAAGGAACGGCGGCGAAGGCTGCGGCGGCACCGAATGAACGGAGGATCTCGCGGCGGCTGAGGCATTTCCGATCAGGAGAGGACATGAGCGAATTCATGGCACGGATGTTCTCAGAGATCGGCGGAAAAGGCCAGACTGATTTGCAGGATGGCGCGGCTGGGTGGTCTCAGCCACCGGAGGCCAGGGCGATGGCCCGGGAGAGGGTGAGGGCGACGAGATCGAGCATGACGGCGCCGTGCAGCATGAACAGGGTCTTCATAAGCCGGCTGGTGGGGGAGGCGCCTTTCGGCTCGAACTGATGCAGGGCCATGGACGAGGCATGGAAGTAGTCAAAGATGCTCACAGGGTCTTCCGCTTCGTTTTCGAAGCGGATGTGCCGCCGCCCGGCGCTGCGGGCGGAGGAATCGAGCCGCCAGTAAAGCCAGCCAAAGTTCAGAGTGACCACAGGGATGAACAAAACCAACTGCCAGAGCAGCATGCCGTCGGCCTTCAGGCGGCTCATGAGCAGCAGGTTCATGGTGACGAAGAGAAAGAGGCAGCGCAGGCAGAGCAGACCGCCGAGGAGATCCTGGCCGCTTTGGACGGAGCGCCCGCGCAAGATGCGGAGCTGCAAAAAGACCATGAGCACGAGAACGACGGGCTTGAGCCAGTGGTTCGTCCACTGGTAGAAGCCGGAGATGAACTGAACGGTGCCCAGCAGCCCGGGATCCTCAATGTGATCAAGGCCGAGGCTGAGTTCCCGCAGAAACAGGGAGGCAAACACATGACCGCCGGCCAGAATCCAAAGGGGAATGCTTTGGGTGACAATGCTGCGCAAGGGGGAGGTGGGCATGGCTTTAAAGATAAAGGACCGGCAGTTTTTCACAGAGCGAGGTGCCAAAGTCAAGCCAGAGGGGCACAGCATGAACGGGGAGGCTGGTTCTCCGCTGCGGTGATGTTTTTTCTCGACACGCGGCGTTGAAACTCGAACAATATTTTCTTTATGGGTGCGGCGCTTGAACCGACACGGGTGTTTGTTTCAGAGTCGGCCCTGTTCAACAATCCAAACCAACCTGAAGGAGACACCTATGAAAACGTACATCGCGAATCTGGGCGCGCTGGCCATGCTCGTGGTCATGCTGGTAACCAACGTCACGGCAGCGGAGAAAGATGAGCAGGCGGTCGCGAAAGCGGCGGCGCAGTTTTACCAGGCGTTGAACACAATGTTCACGGGTGACGCGGGCCCGATGAAGGAGATCTGGTCGCACGCCGAAGATGTCACCTACATGGGGCCAACGGGAGGATTTCAGGTGGGATGGAGCCAGGTACAGGCCAGTTGGGAGGCGCAGGCAGCGATGAAGCTGGGAGGCCATGTGGATGCGACGGAGGTAAAGATCAACGCCGGTGAGGATCTGGCGGTCATGCACAACTACGAGAAGGGCGAGAACAAGGGAGCGGACGGGAAGCCGGAGACGGTGCTGATTCGCGCCACGAGCATCTTCCGCAAAGAAAAGGGCGAGTGGAAAATGATCGGGCACCACACAGACTTGCTGCCCTACCTGGCGAAGTAGTTTTACAGTCGCCGGTGAATCCTGTTCAGCCGACGAACTCTGATCCTTGGTTTCGGGGCGGCTCCGTGCGTGTGCCTGAAACCGAGGAATAGGCCTGCCGCGTGGCGGTGGGGCTGTGGGCAACTTTGCCGACACCTTCTGGCAGGGCGCGGCGAATCATTGCGCCGTGTGGTGAACCCCTGCATGCGGGAAAACAAAAAACCCCGCCGTGATAGACACGGCAGGGTTGATTGAAAAGGGAGAGGGGCGATTAAGCCTCGCCAGCGACTTTGCTGATCACCTGACGGCCGCGGTAGTAGCCGCAGGAAGGGCAGGCGACGTGGCCGGGGACGGTGGTGCCGCACTCGGGGCAGGACTTGAGGGTGGGCGCTTTCCAGCGGTTTGCGCCCTGACGCATGCGTTGGCGGCTCTTGGATTGTCTGCGCTTGGGATTGGCCATGAGATTTCTGGGGTGGGGGTCTAGTTCAGTTTGTTCAAAGCTTCCCACACACCCGGACCCGCACTTTGAGGCTCTTCTTCGGCTGTCTCCAGCACGGGTTCAAACCTGCCTTCGGCGGGACACTGACGGGGACGGACATTGCCGGCCTCGCAGCGTGGGTAGCTCGGAAGGGCCACGAGAGTATCTTCCCGGATCGTATCCGTCAAGTTGATCGTTCCATCCTTTGCAATCTCCAGCTCGGTCTCGTAGTGGGGAAGATCGACGCGGTGCTCGAAACGCTCCAGGCAGCGCCCGCATTCGAGACTGAAAAGGGCCTCAAGGCGGCCTGAGACGAGGAGATCCTCGCCGTCTTTCTGCAGGTGCAGCTCATATTTGAGGGGTGAGAGCACCTGGATGGGGTCATTGGCGTCGAGGCCGAAGAATGCGGGGGATTCCTGGCCGGTGATGTCTTTGCCACTCTCGGGGAGGGAGCGAATGTCGATATGAAAGGGGCGGTGCATGGCTGGATAGGGGGTCAACGCGTTTGCAGCTTGGCGCAGAGCGCTTCGGCGACGTTCGGGGGGACGAACTGCTCGATATGGCCGCCGAGGCGGCAAATTTCCTTCACTAGGCGGCTGCTGATGTAGGTGTACTCTTCGCGCGGCATGAGAAAGAGGGTTTCGAGGTTCGGTTCTAACTTACGGTTCATGAGGGCAAGCTGGAACTCGAATTCGAAGTCGGACACAGCGCGGAGGCCGCGTACGAGGGCACAGGCGCGGTGCTGGCGGGCAAAATTGACCAGCAGGCCGTCGAAGGGCATGACCTCGATGCCGTTGATCTCGGCGGTGGCGCGGCGGATGAGCTCGACACGCTCCTCGACGCTGAAAAGGCTGTCCTTGGCGTTGTCGCGGGCGACGGCGATGATGAGATTGTCAAAAATGCCCGCAGCACGCTGAAGCACGTCGAGGTGACCGTT
The DNA here is from genome assembly GCF_044232965.1 of Prosthecobacter sp. GTDB lineage: Bacteria > Verrucomicrobiota > Verrucomicrobiia > Verrucomicrobiales > Verrucomicrobiaceae > Prosthecobacter. The sequence goes on along the minus strand of NZ_JBIIKX010000020.1, from coordinate 10,521 downwards.
GGTGAGGGGGTCGAAGCTGCCGGGGTAGATCGCGCGTCGCATGATTTTTCTAAAGCCGAGTGTAGAGGAGGCGCTCTGCGGGTGAAAGCAGAAAGCTCAGGCGAGGATGACCTGCGCCATGGCGAGGTCGCGCGTGTGGGTGAGGCTGACAAGGCAAATGGCCTCGGCGGCGTGCTGTTTTGCCGCGCCATGGAGAACGATCGCTGGTTTGCCGCTGGCTTCGCGCACGACTTCGATGTCGGTCCAAATCACGCCTTCCGCCCACAAACCGGTGCCGAGGGCCTTTGCGACGGCCTCTTTGGCGGCAAAGCGGGCGGCGTAGTGCATGGCCGGCTCGGCGCAGGCGTCGCAGTAGGCGATCTCGCCAGCGGTGAAGGTGCGCTCTTTGAAGCGCTGACCATGCTTCTCCAGCAGTTCGCGGATGCGCGGGACTTCCACGAGATCAATGCCGATGCCGGTGGGTTTCATCGGCGTTTAATCGCGGTAGGTGGCCATGACGGCGAGCATTTCCTGCACCGCTGTCCTTAGGCCGATGAAAACGGCCCGCGAAACAATGTGGTGGCCGATGTTCAACTCCGCGAGATGGGGCACGGGCCAAAGATCGGGCAGATTTTTCGTGGTGAGGCCGTGGCCGGCGTTGATTTGCAGGCCGAGGGCATGACCGAGCTCGGCAGCGGCGCACAGACGGTCCACCTCAGCCTTGCGCAGGTCGCCCGTGTGATTGGCGAAGGTGCCGGTGTGCAGTTCGATCATGGCCGCGCCGATCTCGGCGCTGGCGCGGACTTGGTCGAGGTCCGGGTCGATGAACATGCTGACGCGGGTGCCATTGTCGCTCAGAGCCTTCACGGTGGTGCGCAGAGCCTCGCGCTGACCCGCGACGTCGAGACCGCCCTCGGTGGTGACTTCCTCGCGGCTCTCCGGCACCATGCAGACGAAATCTGGACGAATGGCGAGCGCGATGTCGAGGATCTCGCGGGTGTTGCCCATTTCGAGATTGAGCTTGGTGGCGATGTTCTGACGCAGGAGGTGTACATCGGCGTCCTGGATGTGACGTCGATCTGCCCGCAGGTGGACGGTGATCGAGTGAGCACCTGCTGCCTCCGACTCCAGGGCGGCGGCGAGGACGGAGGGCTCGGCGTTCGGCGAGTCCAGCATCGTGCGATAGCGCGCCTGGCGCAGCGTGACGACGTGGTCGATGTTGACACCGAGAAGCAGGTTGGGCTGGATCATGCGCCGTATGTAGCGCGGTCAATCCACGCCGCAAGCCTCGTGTCCTGTCAGGCTCGTGTGAAGAGGGGCAGTGATGAAATTTTGCGAGCAGGGAAGTTTCCGTTTGCCAGAACATGTCATGCGTTTACTATCGCGGCCCATTCGGTAGGGAGCGGTAGCTCAATTGGTTAGAGCGCCAGCCTGTCACGTTGGAGGTTGCGGGTTCAAGTCCCGTCCGTTCCGCCACCGGATGTATAGGCCGCCTTGTTTCAAGGCGGCCTTTTTCGTACCTGAAAAACACCGGTGTTGCGGCTCAGGGTGCCAGTGCGCGCTCGAAGCAGCGTTTCTCCTCCGGCAGCATGTGTGCCTTGGGATTGATGGCCTTGATGACACCGGCGGCCTCCTCACGAAAACCACCACTGCGGGCGATGGAGGCAAACACAGCGCGTTGGCCTTCGCTGAGCTGGTTCAAGTCCATGTATTGGAGATACGACACGGCCTGCTGGATGTCCTGGAGACGGAGATGCGCCAGGGCCACGGCAAGTTTGCGCTGATCATCTTTGGGCTGGATCTGCAGCAGCTTCTGCGCGTTGCGAAGAGCGAGTTCGGTGTTCTTGCCCACGAGCAGACTGACGTAGAGATTGCGCTCCACATACGAGGTGTCGTCCGGCCAGCGGGTGACGGCGGCCTGGGTGGCCTGGAGCAGGGTTTCGGTGTTCTGATTGGCCTCGCATGCCTTGATCAGGCCGGTGTAGGCCTCTCGCTCGATGCGGGGCGGGGCAGAGGCGCGCTGGGCGGCACGGATGGTGAGGCGGTAGGCGTCTTCGGCGATGTCGAAGTGGCCGCGATCCTCGCCATACTGGGCGATGCGTAGAAGGGCAGGGTAGCGTCCGTTGACCTCGGCCATGTCCTTGGCGGCGATGAGCTTGGAGCGCAGCTCCTCGGCGGGCTTTTTGAGCACATAGGCAAGATGTGCTTTGAACATCGCCACCGTGGTGGGATCGAGCACGTCCTTGATCTTGGGATCGTTGACCAGACGCTCGACATCACCGAAGCGATTGAGCATGGTCAGCGCGTTGAGGTAGTTTTCGAGCAGACCCTGATGGGTCTTGGCTTCTTCTTCGGGCAGGATGGCCAGAATCTGAAGCGGCTCGCTCTCTTCGACGAGCCAGCGTATGAAGGGCAGCAGTTGGTCGCGTTTCTTGTCGCGGTATTTGTCCGCCGCCGTGGTGACAATCTCCTTTTTGCGGTGCGGGAACTGCCTTACTTCACGCTGCAACGCGGTGACATAGTGCCGGTGGTCGCCCTTGGGGTGGGTTTTGAGCCGTGAGATGAGGCGGTTGATGTCCTCCGGCGTGAGGGAGGGCAGGGAGTTGATGTATTCCAGCGTTTGGAGACCGAGCGTGTCATCCTGGTCGGCCAAATTCCAGAGCGTTTCCATGCCCTGGCCAACTTCAGTGGGGTTGCCGGAAGAGATTTGCACTTTGGCGAGGCGCAGGGCGCTGTCCTTGTCCTCCGGGTGGATCTGCGTGTAATTGCGCAGCACGTTGAGCAGCGGTTTGTTCTGCTCACGTTGGCCCCAGACCTCTTCGGCGAGCTTCATCAGCGCCTCGCCGGGCTGCTCCACGCGCATGAGCTCCTCCAGGGCCTTGGATGCCTCCTTGGGCTTGCCGAGATTGATCAGGCTGCGGACATAAAGCTGCTTGTCGGCGGAAGTCAGGGCGTCGCGCTCCTTGAGCTTGTCATAAAAATAAAGCGCGGTGTCGCGCTTCATCAGGGTGAAGTATTCAAAGTTCAGCCGGATGGCGTCGAGGCTCTCCGGAGCCTTCTGATAGGCTTCCTGGGCCTGCATCACCGCGTTGATCATCTGGCCGTTCTCGGCCATGCGCCGGGCCTCTTTGACCAGGCGCTCCGCACGCATGTTCTTGATCGAATTTTTGATCGGCTGGGCATAAATGATGCCCACGACGACCAGCGTGGTGCAGATGCTGACAATGACAAAGGTGGCGATCCAGCGCGCCAGGGGCGACTGGCGGTCACGATGCGCGACGGTGGGCGGCACCAGCCATTGCCACGCCGCGACGAACGGCCGCCAGAGCAGAAAGGGCTTCTTGGCGGGGTCTTTGGTGGGGTCGATGTTTTGATTCCAAAGCATGGGCGGCGGCTGAGGCGGCGGAGTGTAGGTGTTCGGATTGCCGCGTCACGTTGAAATTTATGTGCAACCCGTTCTGTGCAAAGGCGCGGAAGGTGGCCCGCCGCTTTATGAAAATTCAGTTGAAAAACGGTTCGCTCCTCCTAAAGCAGCGCTCCGCGATTGAAAGTCCGGAGGGGGCGAACAACCATGGCCGCCCCTCGCCACGTTCATTTCCTCCCCCAACCCTACCGATACAACGACGTTATGATCCAAGTTAAGAACCTCATCAAGGTGTTCGGCACAAAGGTGGCCGTCGATGACATCTCATTCTCCGTGGAAAAAGGCGAGGTGCTCGGCTTCCTCGGCCCGAACGGCGCCGGCAAGTCCACCACCATGCGCATGGTCACAGGGTATTTCCGCCCCACCAGCGGCAGCATCAGCCTTTGTGGCATCGACATGCTGGAGAATCCCGAGGAGGCGAAGTTCCGCCTCGGCTACCTGCCGGAAAACGCCCCGCTGTATTCTGACATGACCGTGGCCAGCTTCCTCGGCTTCTGCGCCGAAATGCGCGGCCTGCATGGCGCGGACCGCACGAAAGCCATCGACCGCGTGCTCGACCTCTGCTTCCTCGACAACGTGCGCAACCAGAGTGTGGACACGCTCTCCAAAGGCTATCGCCACCGCACCTGCTTCGCGCAAAGCATCATTCATGATCCTGATGTGCTCATCCTCGACGAGCCGACCGACGGCCTTGATCCCAATCAAAAACACGAGGTGCGCGGCATGATCAAGCGCATGGGCCAGAACAAGGCCATCATCTTCTCCACGCACATCCTGGAAGAAGTCGAGGCCGCCTGTTCTCGCGCCATCATCATCGATCGTGGCAAGGTCGTGGCCGACGGCACGCCGGACAGCCTCAAGAAGCTCGTTCCCGGCGCGAACTCGCTCGACGAGGTCTTCCGCAGCATCACGAAGCCTGACACGGCCCACAAAAAGGCCGCCTGATCCCCTCCTTTCTCAAACCAACCCCAATCTAACCTGAACATGCGAAACCGCGACATTCAAAACACCGTGGCCGTCTTCAAACGGGAGTTCCTGGCCTACTTCAACTCGCCCGTGCTCTACGTCATCGTCGTCATCTTCCTTCTCGCGGCGATGGGCTTCCCGTTCTTCTTCTCGCGCATCCTGGACAGCGAGGACGTCTCCCTCACCGAGCGTTTCTTTGTCTGGCATCCGTGGATCTACACCGTGCTCGCGCCCGCCGTTGGCATGCGTCTGTGGTCTGAGGAGCATCGCCTCGGCACCATCGAGCTGCTGCTGACGATGCCGGTCTCTCCCTGGCAGGCGATCTTGGGCAAATTCTTCGCCGCATCCTGTGTGTGGCTCATCGGTCTCACGCTGACCTTCCCCATCGTGTGGACGGTCTGCTACCTCGGCGAGCCTGACATGGGCCCGATCATTAGCGGTTACGTCGCCAGCTACTTGTATGCGCTGGCCTGCCTCTCGGTCACCTGCGCGGTCAGCGCCATCACGCGCAGCCAGGTGGTTTGCTTCATCGTGAGCGTCGCGTTTTGCATCGTCATCGCCCTCATTGGCGACCCAGGTGTCACGCAGACGATTGTCAGCACCACACCCGAGTGGGCCGAGGGCTTTGTACGTTTCGTGAGCTACTTCAGCTTCATGGATCACTTCTATGAATTGACCAAGGGCATCTTCGTCATGCGTGACGTGCTCTACTTCCTCTCCGTCATCGTTGTCACCCTGATCATCACCCATCTGGCCCTGCGCGCCAAGCGCGCCTGATCCTGGCATCAAACCAACCCTTCCAACCTGATTTGACCCCATGAGCGTGAATCTCAAAAGCAAACAAGCCACCACCGGTATCACCGCCATCTTGGTGATCGCCATCGTTGTCGTGCTGAACTTCCTCGTCGGCGGCCTCGGCCTCGGCAACTTCCGCCTCGATCTCACCGAGGACCGCATCTACACCCTGTCCCAGGGCACGAAAAACATCCTCAGCCGCCTCAACGAGGACGAGCCGGTCACCATTCGTTACTACTACACCACGGACGACCGCGTCATGCCGAACGTGCTCAAGTCACACGTCCGCGCCGTGGAAGACCTGTTGCTGGAACTGGTGAAAGCCTCCGGTGACAAGATCATCCTCGAAACCATCCATCCGAACCCGAACACCGAGGAGGAGGACAAGGCCCGCGCCGATGAAATTCAAGACATGGGCCCGGTGAATCAGGAGGGTGACAAGATTTACTTTGGCCTGGCTGTCGAGTGCCTCGGCCAGAAGGAAGTCATTCCCTTCCTCAATCCTCCCGCGCCGAATGAAGGTTCCGCCGTCGAGTATGACATCGCCCGTGCCATCTCAAAGGTCACCAAGCCCGCGCAGAATGTCATCGGTGTCATGAGTTCCATTCCGGTCATGGGTTCGCCCATGTATCCGTTTCAGAAACAAGCCGGCCAGGGGCCGTGGGTCATCGTGCAGCAGTTGCGCGCCGACTACACCGTCACGGAGGTGCCGATGGGAACCGACAAGATCGACACCAACATCAAGGTGCTCATCGTCCTGCATCCGGCGGACATCAGTGAGTCTGCCGAATACGCCATCGACCAGTTCCTGCTCGGCGGCGGCAAGGTCATCGCCTTTGTGGATCCCAACAGCGTCGTGGCGCAGGCGTTCAGTGGCCAGCAGAACCCCATGACCGGCCAGCCCGGCGGCCAGATCAACACGGCCTCCGACTTGAAAAACCTCCTCAAGGCCTGGGGCGTCGGTTTCAAGAACGACATGGTCATCGCCGACATGAACTACCGTGGCATGCTGCAAGGCCGCAACAATCCCACCGCTCTGCTGCTGCCCGCCGCCGCCATCAATCCCGACGATCGCATCACCTCCGGCCTCAATTCGCTCACCCTCGTCACCGCAGGTTCCTTCAGCATCGACAAGCGCGAGGGCATCGACGCCAACACGCTCGTCAGCAGCTCCGAGGAGTCCGCCATGATTGATATCACCGAGGCAGAAAAAGCTCGCTCGCCCCAGGGGCTTTCCAACTTCACTTCCAGCGGTCGCAAGCAGCTCATTGGTCTGCGTCTCAGCGGCAAATTCAAAACCGCCTTCCCGAACGGCAAGCCCGCGCCACCCACCGGCAAGCCTGACACCGGTGGTGCCCAGGACGAGGCCAAGCCCGCCGCCGCTGCTCCTGCGGCCCCTGCCGCGCCAGCGACGGCTACCACGCCACCCGTCTCCGTTCCCGCTGCGGCTCCTGCCGGTCCCGTGACGGTCACCACCCCGCCGGTTTCCGTTCCCACAGCACCCGCCACTGCGGCTGCTCCTGCCGCGCCAGCGACGGCTATCACGCCACCCGTCTCCATTCCCACGGCGGCTCCTGTAGCAGCTCCCGCCGCTGCCCCGGCTCCGCAGCCTGAAGCCAAGAAAAAAGATGACGGCTCGCTCAAGGAATCCGCCAACAGCGAAGGTGTCGTCATTCTCTTCTCTGACGCCGACATGCTCTATGACGCCTTCTGCGTGCAGCAGGACCCCATGACCGGCATGCTCGTCTCCCGCACCGGCAATCTGCCTCTGCTGCTCAACGCCGTCGAAGTCCTCTCCGGCGGTGGGGATCTCCTCCAGGTCCGCAACCGCAAGTCCGCCGTGCGGCCCTTCAGCACTCTCAAGGAGATGCGCGAGAAGGTCGAAAGCCGCTACCGTCCGCAGCTCATGGCCCTCGAGGCCGAGCGCGAGAAGACCGCTGAAAAAATGGGCGCGCTGCGTCTGAAGCGCGATTCCAAGGGCAAGGGCTACATCGTCGATCCGCAGCAGCAGAAGGACCTGGAGGCCCTCATGCAAAGCGACGTCGATCTCTCCCGCAAGATGCGCGAGATCAAAAAGGACCAGAACAAGGAGATCGAGCACACCAAGACTACCCTCAAGTGGCTGAACTTCCTCGCCGTGCCGCTGCTCGTCAGTTGCGCCGGTATCCTGCTGGCCATCCGCCGCCGTGCCACCACCGCCGCCGTTTGATTTGAATCATCACTTTTAAACACACTTAGCATCCCATGAACAAGATCATCCTCCTGCTCATCGCGCTGGCCATCCTCGTTGGCGCGGTTCTCTACCAGCAGAAAGACCGCAAATCCCGCCTCAGCAGCGGTGCCCGCAAGGGCGTCGAAATGCGCGAGCTGCTGCTGCCCGCCCTCGACGTCAACAGCGTGCAGAAAATCCGCGTCAAAGACGACAAGAGCGAGGTCAACGTCGCTCTCAACGGCACCACCTGGGCCGTCGCCGAGCGTGGCGGTTACGAGGCCAGCTTTGAGAAGATCAGCCGTGCGCTGCTGGCCCTCAAGGAGCAGAAAAACACCCGCAAGCAGATCGTCGGCAAGGAATCCTGGGGCAAGATCGGTGTGCAGCCTCCCGGCGAGCCCAACGCCTACGGTATCGGCACCCTCGTCGAATTGATGGATGCCAAGGGCAACCTCAAGAAGTCCCTCATTCTTGGTGCCAACGTCACCAGCTCCGGCAACGCCAACGCCTCGCCCTTCGGCGGCAGCAATGAGCGCTTGATCCGCATTCCTGAAGACGGCGACACCATCTGGGTCGTTGGCAACACCTTTGCCGATCTCGAAACCGCTCCTGAAAACTGGATCGAAAAAGCCTTCTTCGATGTGCAGAAGCTCAAGTCCGTCGAAGTCACCGCCGCCAAGCCGGAGGATTCCTGGAAAGCCTCGCGTGCGAACGCGGACGCCACCGAGTTCACCCTTGAAGGCGCCAAGCCCGGTGAAAAGCTCGACAATGGCAAAATCAACCTCACCAGCCTGCTCTCCGCTCCCACCTTCAACGATGTGCTCCCCAAGGACAAGGTTGCTGAAACCATGAAAGGCGCGTTGAAGGCCCGTCTCGTCACCTTTGACGGCTTCACCTACGATGTGCAGACCGTGAAGCAAAAAGTCGCTGACGCGGACAAGTACTACCTCACCGTTGCCGTCAGTGCCGACATCCCGAAGGAACGGGCCCCCGTGAAGGATGAGAAAGCCGAGGACAAAAAGAAAAACGACGAGGCCTTCGCTGAAGAGAAGAAAAAGCAGGAGGAGAAACTCGCCGCTGAAAAGAAGCTCTCCGGCTGGGCTTATGAAGTCACCGAATACACCGTCAGCACCTTGCTCAAAACCCGCGCCGAAGTCCTCGCCGCGCCTGAGAAAAAAGAAGATGCCGCCGCACCTGCGGCCGGAACGGCTCCTACCAGCGGACTGCCGAATGTGACCAAGATGCTGGAAGGGCTCAAGCCTGCCGCCACGCCTCCCACTCTCACGCCTGCCTCATCGCTTCCTGAAGCCCCCAAGCCCGAGATCAAACCCGCGCCTGCACCTGATGCCAATCCCGTGACCGGCGAGAAGCCTGCGGCACCAGACGCCAAAAAGTAATCTACTCGTGTTTTAGTCCCGGCTTTAGCCGGATCCGAACGGAGTGGTGCCATACGCATCACTCCGTTTTTTTATTCCACCAGCCCCTGCGTGTCCGCCAGCTTGGCTCCGGCGCGTTTCATGCCCGTTTGCGTGGCTCCGGTCAGGTTTGCGGCGATCAGGTCCGCATCCGTGAAGTCCGCGTTCGTCAGATTCGCGCCTTCCAGGTTCGCACCGGAAAGATCCGCTCCGCGCACATTCGCGCCTGTCAGGTTCGCATGCCGCAGCGACACACCACCCAGATCCGCGCCGCTCAAATCCACGCCTTGCATGTTCGCGCTGTCAAAGTTCGCCCCGCTGAAATCCGCTCCGGCGAAATTCGTGCCCGCCAGATTCGCCTTCGTGAACGTGGTGCCCACAAACTGGCCCTTTGCAAGATTCAGGTCATTGAGCGCCGCTCCCGCGAGGTTCATGCCCGTCTCGTCGATCTTGCGACCGCTCTTGCTTCCGCTTTCGAGCCATTGGGTGTGAGCGAGGAGTTCTTCGGTGGTGATGCTGGCCATGGGGGAATGAAGATGAAAAATGCATGACGGCAAACAGACTTCTCAGTCTTTCCTGATGCCAATCTTCTCCACGGGGATGGCTTCAAAGCCGAGCTTGAAGGCCGGTGAGTCCGGTTGGAGGCGGAAGTCGTCGTTTTTCCAGTCCACGAATTTGGGATCGGCGATGAGGCTATGTTGGTCCCAGCCTTCGGCTTGCCAGGAGGTCCATTCGTCGAGGGGTTCGCATTCGGTGAGGCGGATGTCGTCGATGAAGATCTGGCCTTTGGGCTCGTGGCAGTCGATGCGGAGCCAGAAGTGCTTCATCCAGGGTTTCCAGGCGGCTTCGTTTTCGCGGAGCATGCGGCCGGTGGCTTCGAACTCGGTCCACTCGGGCGTGGCGGTGATGCTGGTGCTGCCGGCCTGCCAGTAGCCTTCGCCGTTTTTGAAGCTGGCGAAGGCGAGGCTGAGCTTCGCGGTGGGTTCGGTGGATCGGATGCGCAGACGAATGCGATAGGCCGCGCCGGGCTTGATGGGGATGTCGGGGCCGTGGAAGACGGTCTTGGGATTGCCAGGGTCGGTGCCGAGGGCGCAATCGGCACGCAAAGCGCCGTCGGCGACGACGAGTTGCACGTCCTTGTTGGGGCGATGGTTGAAGCCCCAGCCTTTCGGGGTCTTGCCGGGTTCGGCGCTGTCGAAGGTTTCGGTGAGCAGCGGCGCACCGGGCTTGTCGGGGCCGACTTTGTTCACGCCGGTGACGACGGGATGACCGCCATTCCAGGCGAGGTTGTGATCGATGGTGTTCCACTTGGCCGTGGCGTGGCGGATGTCGCCATACTTCACGCCGGGGGTGTCGCTGAACAGGATGTTTCGCTGGAAGCTGTTGCCGCTCATCATGGTGCCGTCGTCGCGGATGGCGTCCTTGGGATGCAACTCCATGCCGCGCATGCTGGCCCAAGCGAGCTGACCGGCGACGGATTCGTAGCCTTTGATCATGGTGTCGATGTGGCTGGTGTAGAAGCGCTGCTCCTTGGTCCAGCCGTGCAGATCGAACTGAAACTTCCCGCCGAGGGCGAAGATGTTGTTTTCGACGATGCAATCGCGCGAGTTGTGCATGTGAATGGGCGTGTGGGCGACGCGGAAGACGATGTTGCCGATGATGTCGATGCCGCCGGAGTTGTCGTCGGGGTAGAGGCCGAAGGTGAACCACGGATGCTTCAGCCCGCCGGCCTC
>NZ_JBIIKX010000076.1:0-27433 GCF_044232965.1 Prosthecobacter sp. | reverse complement strand
TCGCGGAGGCATGGCGGCGGGTATTACAAGACGAGTTTGGATGATGCACGGCGTGCGGTGGAGCAGGCGAAAGCAGCGGGCGCGAAGTTTGAAATGAAGGCGCTCTACTGGATGCAAGGCGAGGGCAATGGCGGGCCGACGGGCGGCATCGTTCCGACGCGCTGGGATGCGGAGATTCCGCGCGCGGACGGGCTGGCGTGGTATCGCGATCAACTCATGGCGTATCGCAAACAGTGGTCGGCGGGCCTTTGCGCGATCACGGGACAGCGTGGCGAGCTGCCGATGTTCACTTATCAAACGCTCGGCCCGGCGGGCGATGCGCAGCTCATGGCGGCGGATGCAGATGATTCCATCTACCTTGTGGGGCCGCACTACGCAGTGCCGAGCGCGATCAACAGTGTCTATCCACCCGATCGTCACGGCGATGCGATCCATCTCTCCGCCGATGGTGAACGCTGGTGGGGTGAGCAGGTGGGCAAGGTGATGCACCGCGTGCTGCATCAAGGCGAGGACTGGCAGCCGCTGCGTCCACGCCAAGCCAAGCTCGATGAATCGCGTGATGGACTCGTGATCGAGTTCACCGTACCGCGTCCGCCGCTGGTGATCGACACGGGCTTTCTAGCACGGCAGGAGATTGCGACTCAAGGCGGCTTCACGTCGCTCGCTGGATTCCAAGTGCGCGGTGGTGGTGGCCAAACGCTTACGCTGAGCTCCGTCGAGGTCGTTTCACCCACATGTGTGCGTATCCGCTTTACCAAAGCGTTGCCAGCGGGCGAAAAGTGCCGCGTGAACTACGGCCATCCGTTTTCATCGGCACTCGGAACGATTGCCGCGATCCAAAAGAGCGCAGGTGGCGATGAGGAGATCGTGCTCACGCGGAATTTTGCCGAGGTGCTGAAGCCGCTGACTGATGAAGGTGCCTTCCTCGTGACGAACATCTCCGGCACAAACACTCGCGTGCCGATCCGTAGCGTGCGTGAAGACAACGGAGTCACCCTGCTGCGCTACGAGCCGCGTGAGCTGCGCAACGCCACACCTTTTGCCATCGGGCAGCCGGTGGTGGCGCAGCGGTCGTTTAGCTATGGCAATCTGCGTGACTCTGATCCTGAGCGCTCGGTTCACACTTTTGGCGATGCCGACTATGGCACACGGGTGGGGCAGGCGTATCCATTGTGGAATTGGTGTGTGTTGTTCTCTGACTTCGACGTTGAGGCACAATGATGCGATTCTTGCTGCCGATCATCGTTTGGGCCACGTCTGCGTGGAGTGCGGAGCTGTTTGATGAGACAAAGGCTGTGACATTGTTCGCCTTCGACAACGTCGCCATCCCGCACACGCAGAACTTGAAGCTCGAAATGCGGCAACCTGTGCGACATCCGGCGAACCCGGTGGTGAAGCGTGGCGAGCCAGGCACACCGGATGCACATGGCGTGCAGTTTTATGGCTCCATCATCAAGGACAACGGCAAATACCGGATGTGGTATGTGGCTTTTGATGACGCGGGGAAGGGCGCGGTGGCCTCGGAACGCTGGCGCGCGGCGTATGCAGAGAGTACGGATGGTGTGACGTGGATGAAGCCGGAGCTGGGGCTTGTCGAGTTTCGTGGGAGCAAGAAGAACAACCTCGTGGACGTGGGCGGAGCGTGGGGCTTTGTGAACTTGAAGGTGATCAAGGACGAATCCGATCCCGATGCCTCGCGGCGCTACAAGATGGTCACGCATGTTTATTTCCGGCACCAGACGCGTCTTGGCACACTGCTGCCGTTTGTGAGCGCGGACGGGCTGACGTGGCGGCCGGTGAAAGACGTAAAGCCGGTGAAGGGCGAGCTGCGGAAGCAGGATCTGCTCGTGCCGGGCTTTCATCTGGAACCGGCCTGCGGGCTGTATCAGTGGGATGGGCAGTATTTCCTGACAGCGCAGAATGCGATGCCGCACACGCATCACTACCAAGGTCGTGTAGTGCGGCTGCACCGGAGTGCGGATTTTGTGAACTGGTCGGCGACGAGCACGCTGGGCTTTGTGCGCACACCGCAGCATGAGTATCTCGGTGCGGGACGGAGTCGCGAGGGAGAGCAGAATCACGAGGGCATCGCGGTGTGGAGTCGCGGGAATGTTTTGCTCGGTGTGTATGGCCGCTGGCACGGTGCGGCAGAGTGCAAGGTTGTGACGGTGGACCTCGGCTTTGTGCTGAGCAATGACGGGCACAACTTCCGCGAGCCAAAGCATGAGTGGACCCTGCTGGAGCGTGGCAAGGATGGCGAGTGGGATCAAGGCGGTATCATCCAAGGCCAAGGCTTTGAGAACATCGGGGAGAAGACGTTTCTTTATTACGGAGCCTGGGATCCACGGGCAACAGGTGGGCCGGAAGTGCCTCGCGGAGGCGTTGGGATCGCTGCCTGGCCTCGAGATCGGATGGGTGACCTTGTTTTCGATGCGAGTGGCGAAGGGCCGGGAGACTATCAGATGCCGAAAGTGATGGCCGAACTGGTCACGGCGGCCGTTTCGAGGCCGAAGGTCGGCTTTTTCGTGAATGTGGATGGTTTGAGCGAGGAGGCCGTTTTGCGTTTGGAAGTGCTTGATCAAATTGAACGGCCCCTCCCTGGATACAGCGCGGTTGTTCGGCAAAGTGGTTTTCAAACACCGGTTGAATTCAAGAGCGACGCGAAGCTCCCGGAGCGTGTGAGACTGCGAATCGTGTTTGATGGCCCGAAGCGTTCGGACATTCGCCTGAGCACGATCTATGTGAGATAGCGGACTGGTCCGCCTAGTGAACCAGAAACTTGTGCTGGTAGCCCCATGAGCGGAGATCAGAATCAGCACATGAAATCCAGTGTTTGCCTCCTGATTTGTCTCGCGCTCCAATGTCACGCCGCCGAGCAGGTGTTCTTTGCCTTTGATGATCACAACATCGCGTGGCAGCACAATCTGAAGCTTACGCTGGAGACGGCGCAGAAGCATCCAGCAAACCCGGTGCTACGGAGCGGAGCGCCCGGCTCGCCTGATGCAGGCCATGCCATCCTCTACGGCACCGTTTTGAAGCAGGGCGACACCTTCCGCATGTGGTATCTCGGCATGCATGAGGCGGAGATCGTCAAAGGCCAGGCCCCCGGCTGGTGGCGGCCCATGTGCTACGCCGAAAGCAAGGATGGCGTGACGTGGACGAAGCCGGAACTGGGCCTCGTGGACTTTAATGGCAGCACGAAGAACAACATCTGCCTGATCGAGGGCGATCCGCATTCGATGACACGCGTGAATGACTTTCTTTCTGTGCTTTACGAGCCCAATGAGCCTGATCCGGCGAAGCGATACAAGTGTGCTTACATCGCGCACATTCCGATTGAGGACGTTAAAGGTGGTCGCAGCAAGATCGGGCCGAATGAGAAGCGCTGGGGTTCCTTTGTGACCGCAACGAGTGCGGATGGGCTGAAGTGGAAGTGCGTCGGAGATCGCCCGGCGAACGCGGGCGGTGAGCGCTTCGAGGTCAGCGGGTTGTATCGCTTCGGAGATTTTTACTATGCCACCGGCCAGCTTCTCAGCCCGTGGTCCTGGCGGCCTGATGGCAGCGAAATCGGCCGAGATATGCTCGCGTATCGCTCGCCAGATTTTGTTAGCTGGTCGAAGGCGAAGGCGATGTCTTATGCACGCCCGGGCCAGCTTTCCAATCCACCAGTTAAGGGACAGCAGATGCACATGGGCGCAGGCTTGTGGAATCGAGGCAACGTCATGGTCGGCCTGCACGGCATGTGGCAGGACGCGGAGCAACCGCCGCCGAAAGGGGCAAGCTGGAATCTCGGCGTGCGTGTTGATCTCGGCCTCATGATCAGCAATGACGGCGTGCATTTCCGTGAGCCAGTGCCGGGCTTCCAGATCATCCCGCGCGGCAAGGAAGGCGAGTGGGACGACGTGGCGATCCTGCAAGGCCATGCCTTTGTGAACGAAGGCGATCAAACCATGATCTGGTATTCGCACTGGGACACCGGCGGCGTGCTCGAAGACATGGACATCGGCCTCGCGACGCTTCGGCGGGATGGATTTGGTTCGCTGTCCCGCAAGGTGGCGGAGGAAGAAGGGCACTTCATCACGAGCACGTTTGAGGCGAAGAAGATCGCGTTGAATGTCGATGGCATTACACCGGATGCACCGCTTACGATTCAGCTCCTTGACCATCTTGACCATGTCCTTGACGGCTACGAGGCAAAGATCACCACGAATGGCGTGCGTGTGCCCCTTACCTTCTCGAAACCTCTGCCCACAGGCAAGACGACTGCTCTGCGCGTGAACTATCCCGCGAACAGCTCCGCCAAGATCTACGCCATCTATCTCAACGACTGATTCTCATGTCTCTTCACCTCGTCACCGAACTGACCGACACTGACCGCAAGCTGCTGCATCGCGCCATCGACGGCTTTGTGCCCGCGAAGGTCTTCGATGCGCACACGCATCTGTTTCACAGCCGCAACTTCGCGGAGGGAAAGCGGCCGGTGTTTCTCGATGAGGATCGCGGCTACGGCATGGCGGACTTTCAGGTGGCGATGAAGCTGTGGATGCCGGGCCGTGAGGTGGAGGGACTGTTCTTTGGCTATCCGAGTGCAGGCAATGATCGAGTCGGTGAGAATTCATGGGTCCAGTCGCAGATTGATGTGACGACGAATTCGCGCGCACTAGTACTGGCGGCACCGACGGACGATGAGGCGGAAGTTCGACGCTTGATGAGCACGGGTGTGTTTGTGGGCATCAAACCGTATCGCCTGTATGCGGATGTGCCGGACACGAAGGAGGCGGAGATCGAGTCCTTCGCGCCGGAGTGGATGTGGGAGATCTGCCACGATCACGACGGGATCATGGTGCTGCACATCATGCTGGCCGATGGCATCACCGATTCCCGCAATGTGGAGGCGATTCAGCGTCTGTGCCGCCGCTACCCTCGCTGTAAACTGATCCTGGCGCATGTGGCGCGGTCTTTTAATTACCGTCATGCCCGAGAAGGCCTGCATCACCTCGCCGATCTCGACAACGTGGTCGTGGATACCTCGGCGGTGACTCAAGCAGGCGCGTTTCGCGCAGCGATTGAAATCTTGGGGCCACAACGTGTGCTTTGGGGCAGCGATTACATGGTCAGCGAGCTGCGTGGTTCCTGCATCACGCAGGGTGATGGCTTCACTTGGATTCATCCCGAGATCACCGGAGATAAACTGACGATCTTTGGCCAATACACGACTGTGGGTATCGAATCTCTGCTCTGTTTGCGAGAAGCCTGCGAGGACACCGGCATGACGCAGGATGACTTGGAGGACATCTTCCGCGAGAATGCGCTGCGATTGCTCAAACCAGCTTCTGAGGTCAAAGCCGGGCCGAAACTCTGGGAAGAAGCGAAGACAAAAATCTCCTGCGGCACGGGACTGCTTTCGAAGCGGGCGCATCTCTTCGATCCGCAATCATGGCCGTCGTATTTCTCGCGAGCGAAAGGCGCGAGCATTTGGGATCTGGATGGCACTCGCTACACCGACTTCACCGGCGGTGTCGGCGCCATTTTGCTCGGCCATGCGGATGATGAGGTGAACGCGGCGGTGAAGCGTCGCGTGAATCTCGGCAGCTATGCAACGCTAGCATCGCCGGATGAGGTGAAACTCGCCGATGTGCTGCTCGATCTGCATCCCTGGGCTGGCAAGGTCCGCTATGCCCGTGGTGGTGGCGAGGCGCTCGGGCTCGCGGTGCGTATTGCGCGTGCGGCGACGGGCAAGAGCGGCATCGCGTTCTGCGGTTACCATGGCTGGAGCGATTGGTATCTCGCTGCGAACCTCGGCGATGATGCAGCGCTCGACGGTCACCTGTTGCCGGGCCTGCAACCGCTCGGCGTGCCACGCGAGCTGGCGGGCACGGCGGTGCCGTTTCGCTACAATGATCCTGATTCCTTCCGCGCCGCGTTGCAGAAGCTCGATGGCAAACTCGCTGCCGTGGTGATGGAGCCGATGCGCAGCGAGTTCCCACGCGATGGTTTCATGCAAAACGTGATTGACGCCTGCCATGCTGCTAGCGCTGTGTTTGTGCTCGATGAGGTGACGAGTGGCTGGCGTTTCGGCTTCCCCGGTGCCGCGCCAGTGCTCGGCATCGAGCCAGACCTCGCCGTTTATGCAAAGGCGATGTCGAACGGCTATCCCGCCGGGGCGATCATCGGCAAAAATGAGGTCATGGATGCCTCGAACAGCAGTTTCATCTCCAGCAGCTACTGGACCGACGGCGTGGGCACGGCTGCCTCATTGGCCTGCATTGGCAAAATGCGGCGAGAGGGCGTGCAGCAGCATGTGTGGACGCTCGGCGAGCGCTTGCAGGCCGGTTTGCGCGAAGTGGCTGCGAGACACCCGACGCTGCAACTCAAGATAGGCGGCATGCCTTGTTCCCCTTCACTCGGCTTTGCCGATCCGGCGGCTAAGGTGCTCATGATCCGCCACATGCTCCAGCGCGGTTATCTGATGTCGAGCCAGCTTTATGTGACGTGGTCGCACACAGATGAACTGATCACTGGAATGCTCGTGGCGCTGGATGAGTCGCTCGATCTCGTGTCAAAGACGCAGGAACGCGGTGAGTTGAAAAGCGAGGCGGATGTCGAGATCGCTCAGCAGGGATTTGCCAGGCTGGTTTGAGTGATCATGGCTGCTTGGCTGGCGCTGCTTTCGACGTCAGCAGACCGACTCCCATCGTGATGATGCAACCGAAGAGGCTGAACCAGATGAATGAGACGATGGGCGCAGGCTTCACGGCGGTGAAGAAACTGTTCTGATAAAGGTAGATGCTCAGCAGTCCGATAAAGCCAGCGAGGCAGCCAAGAAGGGCCCCTCGGGTGTCGGCACGAGTGGTGAACATGCCGAGGAAGAACAGACCCAGCAGCGGTCCGCCAATGAGGCCGATGACGGTGTTGACCGACTCGACGAGATTTCCCGGCATGACGGAGACGGCGAAAGCGAGCGCCATGACTAGAATACCATAGCCAACGGTGATCCAGCGCGCATTGCCGACCTGCTGGGCTTGCGTGCCTTCGGGCGCTTTGGACAGGCGTTGTTTGAAATCGACCACCGTGGCGGAGGCGAGTGAATTGAGCCCGGCGGAGATCGTGGACATGCTGGCGGCGTAGATGGCGGCGATGAGGAGACCGGGAAGTCCGGCCGGAAGCTGGGTGACGACGAAATATGGCAGGATTTGATCCTCTTTGGCGATCAAACCGGCGGCAAGCGGGTCGCCATGAATCTTGTAGAAGGCGTAGAGCACGAGGCCGGTGCCGTAGAAGAGCACGAGGACGGGCAGCACAAACCAGAGTTTGATCCAAAGCGAGCGCTGGGCCTCCTTCAAACTGCCTGCGCTGAGATAGCGCTGCACGGAGACCTGATCCGTGGCCATTTGCACCAGGTGCAGGAACGCGCCAGCGAGAAGCAGGGACCAGATGTTGACGCGCTCGGCGATGCTGAAGGAAAAGCTGATGTCCATGCGGCCATCCGTCACCGCCGTGTCCCACACGCCCCCGAGGCCGCCGGGAATCTTCCCCAGCGCCACCATGACGATCAGGAGCTGGCCGCCGAAGAGGACCATGAGCTGCATCACGTCCGTCCAGATCACCGCCCGCATGCCGCCGAGCGCGGTGTAGAGCGTGGTGAGCGTGCCCGAGGCGATAATCGTGATCCACAAAGGAATGCCGGTGACTTTTTCCAAGGCGAGCGCAGGTGCGTAAGTCGCAGCCGCCAGCCAGAGCGCCACGCGGAAGATGAAGAGACCGGAGGCGAGCAAACGCACGGGGAGGGCGAAGCGCTCTTCAAGAAACTGATACGCGGTGAAGAAACGCGACTGGTAAAACTTCGGCAGCATCCAGATCGCCGTGAAGGGGGTGGCGATGAAGAAGGCCAGTACGACGTAGGCGAATCCAAACCCGTTCTTGTACACATCCGCCGGTCCTGCGAGGTAGCTGATGCCGGAGAACAATGCGGCCAGGATCGACATGGCGACCAGGATGCTGTTCATGCCACGCCCGGCGAGAAAGTAATCCCCCAGCGATTTGGCCCCTCGGGCTGAAAACAGGCCCACACCGACCGAGGCTGTGAGGTAAACGCCGAAAATCGTGTAATCGAGCCAGGAGAAATGGGTCATGGGACGGAAGGATAGAGAAAAGAACAACGTGTCCGCAATGCCGCATTTCCTGGTTTCTTTGTGTTTCCAGAGGATTGGAGGAAATGACGGAAAGTTTTCTGCCACCTGCCACGACTGATCAAGCGAACGATGGCCTCCCCCATTCCAGTCTCACTGCCTTATGCCGACACGAAGCCGGTGGGCCATGCGGATTTCTATTTTGCGGTCAACGCGACCTTCCGTTTCATCCAGAGGCATCATGGGGAAGGGGCTTTGAGGAAGTACTGGCAGGACATCGGACAGTCTTACTACCAGCCGGTGTCCAAGCGCTGGAGCGAACTCGGATTCGCGGGTGTGGCGGAGTATTGGCGGGCTTTTTTCGCGGCGGAACCCGGCGGGGAAGTCGAGGTGAGTGAAGCACAGGACGAGGTGCGGCTTGAAGTGAAAACGTGCCCTGCCATCCACCATCTGCGCGACCATGGCCGCGAGATCGTGCCGAATTTCTGCCAGCATTGCTTTTTTGTGAACGAGGCCATCGCCGGGCCGGCGGGAATGACGGTGCGCGTCTGCGGCGGCAACGGAAGCTGCACACAACGCTTCATAAAGGCGACGGCGAACCTGTCGTCGCAGAACCTGGAGGACATCGCCACGGCATCATGATCGGCTGCTACGATTTCTGCGGACACTACGAGTGGACGTTTGAGTGGCTGAACCAGCTCGGCGGTCACGCTTTGGTGCGAGCCTACTGGGACGAGGCGATTCATCAGGATTCGCAGACGCATGCCTCGAAGCTGATCCGCGAGAAGGGCTTTGAGGGCATGAAAGAATACTGGGGGCCGACGTTGGCGGACGAGGGTGCCGTTTACGAGCGTACGGTGACGGACGACGTGTTCCGTATCGACATGCATGAGTGTCCATCGAAGGGATTTCTGCTGCGCAACAGCCTCGATCAATACAAGGACTACTGCGACCATTGCATGGGCTGGATTGGGCCGTTGATGAAGGGGTCGGGTTTCGTCATTGATCATGAGCACAACCACTGCGGCCAGTGCTGGTGGGAGATGCGGCGAAAAGATGACGCGACGCCTGCGAGCACCGCTGGTGAGCTCAGCGGCGCGAGTGATGTGCGTCTTCGCCCCGGATGGAAATCTCCTCACACCGACCACTATGAGCGCTCCACTGATCCTGATGACAAAACGGCTGTTTCTTAGCCTTGTGCTGGCTTGCAGCAGCGGCGCCGCTGAATGGGAGGCGCTGCCAGTCTTGCCCGCGCCCAATGGCGGCGGGTTGTGCGGTGTTGTGGGGAATAAAATTGTGGTCGTGGGGGGCACCAACTGGGAAGGCGGCACCAAAAACTGGCTGCGTACGGTTCATGAGTTTGATCCGGCCACCCAACGATGGTCGTTGGTGAAGGAGCTGGAGGAAGGACCGGTGGCGTATGGGGTGGGATTGCAGGACGGTGGTGCGTTTAGCATTCTAGGCGGCAGTGATGGCAAACAAGCTGTGAAAGCCATCGCCAAGATTGAGGGGACGAAGACAAAACTCCAAGCGGTGCCGGAGCTGCCTGCGTCGGTTGTCTTGGCCGCAGGTGGTGTTGTGGATGGAACATTCATTGTTGCAGGCGGAACCGATGATGCGGCCAACGTGGCCGGTGTGCGGAGGACAACGCACATAGTGACTTCCTCCGAAGGGAACTGGCGGGTGCGTCGGCTGGCAGATTTCCCCGGCAAGGCTTTTATCTCAGCCGCCGCCGCTGTGGCTGGAAATGAACTGTTTGTTTTCGGCGGCTTGAACTGGGATGAAGCCGCCCAGGCCATTCAGAACACTTCTGCGGCTCATGCCTTTTCTCCTGGCGGAAACACCTGGCGGACTCTGAAGCCACTGGGGGTGGCCGTGCGTGGTTTGACCGCGGTGGCCTTGGATGGTAGGCACATTTATCTGGCAGGAGGCTACACCGACAACTTTAGTTCGGAGGCTTTCATTTATGACGTGCAGTCAAACAACTATCGCCCGGCCAAACCACTGCCGTATGCGGCAATGGTGGCCTTGGTGAAGTGCGAGGACTTCATTTATTGCCTCGGTGGCGAGGACAAAAAGCAGTCGCGCACGGATAAGTTCTTCCGCGTTCCGGTGTCGGAGCTTTTGAAGTGATCTTACTGCGCTTCTTTTGGTGTCACGCGCATCTTCTGGAACGGCACGCTTTCACAGACAGCCAGGATGAGATCCTGAAAACGGTATCCGGTTGCCTTGGCCTTGCGCACGATTTCTTCCACCGTGGGTTTGTCTGAGTATTCGATTCCGCGGCCCAGCGCGTAGGTAAGCAGGTTCTCGGCGAGGTTTTTGACAAACTGGTCCCCCATGTCGCGCACGAGCAAGGTGCGCAGTTCGGCGAGGTTCTGGAAGGTCTGGCCACGCACGAGGCTTCCTGAGGCGTCAATAGGCAGCTTCTTCTCCTGGTCGCGCCAGCGGCCTATGGCGTCGTAGTTTTCAAAGGCAAACCCCATGGGATCAAGAAACGCATGGCATCCGGCGCATGAGGCGTTGCTGCGATGTTCGGCAAACTGCTGGCGCAGTGTCAGGTTCGAAGAACGAGCCTTCTTTTCATCCAGAGGGGGAACGCCGCCGGGAGCGGGCGGTGGCGGCGTGCCGAGGATGTTTTCAAGCAGATACTTGCCGCGTTTCACCGGCGAGGTTCGTGTGGGGGTCGAGGTCAGTGTCAGAATGCTGCCGTGGGTGAGAATGCCGCCGCGTGGCGTGCCTTGCAGCGAGACTTTTTGATACTTGTCCCCCTTCACACCTTCGATGCCGTAATAGCGGGCAAGCTTGTCGTTCAGGAAGGTGTAGTCGGCGTTGAGGAACTCGATGACACTGCGGTTTTCACGCAGGATGTGATCCACAAAAGTCTGCGACTCCTTTTTCATCGCATACGCGATGCCTCCCTTCCAATCTGGAAATGCCCGTTCGTTGGGTGAGGCCAGGTCGATGTCTCGCAATTGCAGCCACTGGCCGGCAAAGTCCTCGGTGAGACTCCAGCCGCGCCAGTCACCGATCATGCGTTTCACTTCGGCAGCGAGGCTTTTGCGCAGTTCACCCTTGGCGGCGAGTTGCAGCAGACGGTCATCCGGAGGCGCGGACCAGAGGAAGAAGGAAAGGCGTGAGGCAAGACTGAACTCATCCACGAGGGCGATGCCATGTACTGTGTCCCCCACAGGCCGCGGTTCACCACGATAAAGAAACGATGGGGAAACCAGCATGCCCCGCAGCACATACTCCAGCGCCTCGGCGGCAGGGAGACCCTCTTTAGACGCCAGGGAGGCAAAGCCCTGCCACTTGGCTTTCTCTTCATCGCCGATCGGGCGGCGGAACAGGCGGGTGCCGAGCTTTTCCACCAGCGCAGACATATTGGCGGATGTGATGCCGCCTTCCGTGTCGACCGGTCCTTCGATGGTGAGCTGATGCAGCCAGAAATTGCGGTCCTGGCGTGTTTTTTCATCGTAGAAGTCGTTCAGGAACCACACCTGGATTTCGTGTTTGCCTGCGGGCAGGTCGGCTTCAGCTTTAAACCACTGAGGTGCCTGGTCTTTGGCCGTGATGGAAAATGACCCCGCGTTTTTTCCGGCGAGACGCACGTCAAACTTCGCCGGTTCACCGCCAGCCTGCTGCGCGCCTGCTTTGATGATGAGTCGATACTTGCCCGGCTTCTCGATAGTGACGGGATGCTTCACATAGCCGCTGCTAGGCAGAAAGATGGCTCCTGTGTCGCGGCTGGACTCCCCTTCGCCACGTTCGAAATCTTCACCGCTGAGCTTCATGGCGGGAAGCCCGGCTGGCTTGCCTTCCAGCAGCCACTGCACGAGGCGTGAACCACGGGGAGGCAATAAACCGTCGGGGCCTTCGATTTCGATTTTTTCGAGAGCTAGATTGCGATCCCGCTTCTCAGGGTCGGGATTCTGCGGGTCGCTGAAGTCGTTCAAAAACCGCACCACGACTTTGTGCTCGCCGCCTTTGAGCGCCACTTCCTGACGGATCGTCTGCCAGGGACCTTTGTCCCCATGATAACGGGCGGTCACATCAAAGGTGCCGAGTTCCTTGTCATCGACACGCAAGGCCACTTTGGCGGCGTCTGGCCCAGCCTGCGTGGCGGACACGCGAAACTTCAGCTCGTAGGTGCCTGTGGCGGGCGCGGTGAACTTGGTGGCTGCGTCGGCGTTGCTGTGGAACCAGCGAATGCCCTCCCACTCCTTGGTTTCGCCCTTCTGGTTCCAGAACTTTTTCGCGCCGAGCTCGAGATCGACACGTTCGACATCCGAAGTGTCCATGGCCTTTTCAGCCACGACCTTGGCCGCTCGGAGGTATTTTTCCATCAGCAGCGGTGAGATGGTGAGCACGTCGCCGATGTTGTCGTAGCCGTAGCCGGTGTCATCCGGCGGAAACTCGTTGGCAGGGCGCATGTCCACCATGAGCGCGTCACGGATGGTGTTGTTGTATTCTGTGCGGTTCAGCCGGCGGTAGGTGATGTGGCCAGGGTCGATCTTTTGCGGATCGAACCAGAACACGGTGTTGTCGATCCAGGCGACGATTTCATCTCGCTCAGGGAGGGAGGGTTTGTCCTTTTTCTCCGGTGGCATCACATGGGTGACGAGTTGCTGGCGTGCATGATCCCACAAAACCTTGTCAGCGATCAGTTTGGAATACTCGGGGTATTCATCGAGCGCGAAGTCGCCTTTGTCCGTTCCGTCGCCATGGCAGTCATAGCAGAATTTTTGCAGCAACGGCAGGATGCGCTGGTTGTAGGCGTCCTGACCGCGTTCAGCGGCGGTGAGCAGGGACGGCAGGGCGATGCACGCGAATGTGAGGCGTCGGAGCATGAAAAAGCGGGTTTTGGGGGCTTGAAAGGTTACGTCTGGAAAGTGGTCCGGATTTCGGCGAATCCAACGGCGCATTGTGTGGGATTAGCGGTTGCAACGGTGCGGTCCCAAAGGAAGAACACAGGCCCAACTCCTACTCGCATGTCTCAATCCGCTCTCGAACTCGGCAAAGCCTTCCTCATTGAAAACGCCCGCAAACAGGGCATCACCACGACCGCCAGCGGTCTGCAATATGAGGTTTTAAGGGAAGGCACCGGCACCAGCCCGAAGGTCAAGGACACCGTGGTGGTGAATTATCGTGGAACCCTGCTCAATGGCGTGGAATTCGACAGCTCCTATCTCGCCGGACGCGAACCGGCGGAGTTTCCGCTGAAACGCGTGATCAAAGGTTGGACCGAGGGCCTGCAACTGATGAAGGAGGGGGCGAAATTCCGCTTCTTCATCGCGCCAGAGCTTGCGTATGGCAAGCGCGGCGCCGGGATCGACATCGGGCCGAACGAGACGCTCATCTTTGAGGTGGAACTGCTGAAAGTCTGGGAGGACTAGGCGCGATTGCTCTGCCCTCATGAATCAAATCGACCTCAAAGACAGAGTGGCCATCATTACCGGCGGTGCACGTGGCATCGGCTATGCCATCGCTGAACGGCTGCTTCAATCCGGTGCCCATGTGTGCCTGTGGGACATGGATGCTTCGGCGCTGGAGGCTGCCAAAAGCGAACTCTCCGCTCTCGGCAAAGTTCATGCCGCCACGGTAGATGTGACGAGCCTGGGTTCGGTCGAAGTCGGAGCTGCTTCCACCATTGGAGCTTTTGGCAAGATCGACATCCTCGTGAACAACGCGGGCATCGCCGGGACGAACGCGAAGACCTGGGAAACCGATCCTGCCGACTGGCAGCGTGTGATGGCGATCAATCTGAACGGCCCCTTCCACTGCTGCCACGCCGTGGTGCCGCATATGCTCAAGAACGGTTATGGCCGCATCGTGAACATCGCCTCCATCGCTGGCAAGGAAGGCAATCCCAACGCCGCGCATTACAGCGCCTCGAAAGCAGGCGTGGTCGCGTTGACGAAGTCACTCGGGAAAGAACTCGCCACCAGCAATATCATTGTGAATGCGGTGACGCCGGCGGTGATCGAGACCGACATCCTGAAGCAACTCACGCAGCAGCACATCGACTACATGCTCTCGAAGATCCCGATGAACCGCTTCGGCAAGAAGGAGGAGGCTGCGGCGCTTGTGGCGTGGCTGAGTTCCGAGGACTGCTCGTTCACGACCGGGGCTGTGTTCGATTTGTCCGGTGGCCGAGCAACCTACTGATCAGTTTCAGCCAAGGTGCGCGTATTCTGATCATGTCACTGATCACCGAAGAAAACGCCAGGCCCGGATCGAACGACTGGCAGCTCACCCGCATGCGCCTTGATGGCAGCGGCTTTCGCTCGCCGGTGATCGAAGGCTACTGCTCGCGGCAGTCCGTGAAGGCCGGCGAGACGCTCGAGATTTTCGTCAGCACGAAGCCCGCATCCCATTTTAAGATCGAGATCTTCCGCACCGGCTACTACGGCGGCAAAGGCGCACGCTTGATGGCCGAACTCGGCCCCTTCGATGGACAAGAGCAGGCGGTGCCGGGGATCGGCGAGAAACGTCTGCGCGAATGCCGCTGGGAGAAATCGACCTCGCTCACGATTCCTGCGGATTGGATCAGCGGCGTGTATCTCGGGCGGCTGACGACTTTGCCTGCCACGAAGGACGAACCGTATTGGCAAAGCTACATCGTTTTCATCGTCACTGACGACCGCAAGGCGGACATCCTCTTCCAGTGCAGTGATAACACCTGGCAGGCTTACAACAGGTGGCCGGACAACTACTCGCTCTACACCGATCCGAAAGGCAACCAGGGCCCGTGGTCGGATGTCAGTTTCGACCGGCCCTACGCCAACTACGCGCAGATCTACACGAACCCTCAGTCCGTGGGCAGTGGCGAGTGGCTGTGCTTCGAGTTTCCTGCCGCCTACTGGCTGGAGAAGGAAGGCTACGATGTGACCTACTGCTCGAATGCCGACATGAACACGCCGGATCATGGTTTGAAGTGCAAAGCCTTCATCAGCATCGGCCACGACGAGTATTGGGACCTTCGCCAGCACGATAGCGTGGCGAAGATGCGAGATGCAGGCGTCAATCTGCTCTTCCTTTCCGGCAACTCCGTCTGCTGGGTGACGCCTTTCTCTCCAAACGCGGGTGGCGTGCCGAATCGCCGCATCTTCCGCGGCGGGCCGTATGGCGGCGACTACAAGTATGCCGTGGATCGCGAGAAAGAGCACGGCCCCTACCCGCATCGTGGCCCTGATGAAGGTTATCTCATGGGCGTGCGCAACATCGACCCGGTGAACGGCGGCGGTGACTGGATCTGCACGAAGCCCGAGCACTGGGTCTTTGAAGGCACCGGCATGAAAAAGGGCGACCTCATTCCCGGCATGATCGGCTGGGAGTATCACGGCGATGCACCAGCAGACCTGCCCGGCCTGCAAATCGTCGCCGCTGGCACTGCCTTCCAAGGCGGAACGCGGCCACAGCAGTGGCAGTCCGTCATTTTCGACGGACCGAAGAACAACTTCATCTTCAACGCCTCAACCATTTGGTGGGCGCAGGGTTTGAGCAAACCGCCCGGCCACATGCCCGTGTGGAGCCACTACTCCCGCCCCCACGGCACCGATGCTCGCGTGCAGCGCATCACGGCGAATCTGCTCAAGCGGGCGATCATTTAAAATTCGCCGACCTTCGCGTCAGCGGACTGAGGCAATGTGGCAGGTTTGAGTTTCTCAGCACGGCCCTCGTTCGACGCCAAAGCTATAAAGATGGGGACGATGAGGGGTTGCTCTGCGCTCGGTTGCAGACGCCATCTAGGGGATGAATTCGCTGTAGTGGAAGAGGCACCACTTGCCATCCTCGCTGATCCGCAGTTCCAGACGCTTGCTCTTAAAGAACGTGTCGCGGTTCGTGGCAAGAGCCTTCTCTTCGGGAGTGCTTGAGACGACATAGTCGTCAAAAGGCGGGTTGAACGTCTCGAAGCCTTGGTCCTCAAGTAAGGCGGCTTGGAAAGCGGGGGCGATCTGCAAGACGCCATAAGCCCACTGTCCATCGCCATGCGAGTCGCCTAGTTCGATACGCTGGGCCAGGGCATGCGGCGCGAGCTTGGGGCCGATGAGCCACTTCAGGCGCTGGGCAGGCAGGGCGTCATGGATGGCCAGCCCGATCAACACGGCGAGACCACCCGGCACCAGAAGCCGCAGAACTGTCGGCCAGCGCTTGAACAGGAATGCCGAGATCCAGGCAACGACTCCAAAGAACGGAAGCATCAACATTTGTCCGATGATAAACCAGTGGGCCGTGGTGAACGGAAACAGATCACCGCGCTCGTAATCCAGTCCGACCATGTTAAACCACATCCAAAGCTCCAAGGAGGCCAAGGTGATCAGTCCGAACAACTTGCCCGAGAGGCGACGGGAAAGGGCGGCCGGGACAGGGGCTTCTTCGACGTTCATCTGAGGGGCAAGGTGTTTGGCTTTGGATCGGTTGCCAAGCTAGACGCTACCGCGCAAAATCAAGCCAGAATATCCTTCGCCACCACGCCATGCACGTCGGTGAGGCGGAAGTTGCGGCCGGAGTAGCGGTAGGTGAGGCGTTCGTGATTGATGCCCATGAGATGGAGGACGGTGGCGTGCAAATCGTGGGTGGTGATGATGCCGGTTTCGGCGGTGTCGCCCATGGCGTTGGTGCTGCCGTAGGCGAAGCCGCCTTTCACGCCGCCGCCGGCCATCCACATGGTGTAGCCGCGACCGTTGTGTCCGCGACCATTGTAGGGTTCGTTGTCGTAGCTCGATCCGCGACCGAATTCACCGCCCCAGAGGATGAGCGTGTCCTTGAGCATGTCGCGCTGCTTCAGGTCGGCGATGAGGCCGGCGATCGGTTTGTCGATGGATGTAGCCTGGCGGGTGATGCCTTCGCGGAGTTGCTGATGATGGTCCCAGCCGGTGCTGGTGAGCTGGATGAAGCGCACGCCTTTCTCAGCCATGCGACGCGCCATGAGGCATTGCGTGCCAAAGCGCTCGGTGTCGCCGTTGTCGAGGCCGTAGAGTTCGCGGATGTGCGCGGGTTCTTGGTCGAGATCGAGCACGTCGGGCACGCTGGTCTGCATTTTGTAGGCGAGCTCGTAGCTCTGGATGATGCCTTCGAGCTCGGGATTGCCCGGATCGCCCGCAAGCAGCCTGCGATTGGCTTTTTGGATGAATTCGATCTGCTTGCGCTGCTGCGCGTCGCTGAGTCGGCCATTCGAGAGATCGGGAACGCCGCCGCCAGTGGTGCTGAGTCGCGTGCCTTGGAAGCTCGCGGGCAAAAACGCGCTGCCGTAGTTCATCGCGCCGCCGGTGTCGGCCACGGGATTGATGGTGACAAAGCCCGGCAGGTCCTCCGCCTCGGTGCCGAGGCCGTAAACGATCCATGCGCCCATCGAAGGCCGCACAAACGTCTCGCTGCCGATGTGCAGCGCCACGGTGGCCATTTGATGCGCGTTCGTGCGTGTCTGCATGCCGTTGAGGATGCAGAGGTCGTCGGCGTGCTTCGACAGCTCAGTAAAAGCGTCCGAGATCATGAGACCGCTCTTGCCGCGCGGTTTGAAGTCGAACGCGGTGCCCATGTACTTCGCCACCTTCTGCTCGTGGGCCTTCACGAGCTCCGGTTTGTAATCAAACGTGTCCAGATGGCTCGGCCCGCCCTGCATGAACATGAAGATCACGCGCTTGGCCTTCGCCGCGAAGTGCGGAGCCTTCGGAGCCAGCGGATTGATCGTCTTCGGCGGTGCCGCAGCCGAAGCCCACTGCTGATGCAGCGCATTGAACGCCAACCAGCCGAAGCCTGCGCTGGTGGATTGGAGAACGTTGCGGCGTGTCGTCATGGCGATCAGAGATTTGGCAGGAAGATTTTGGGGCAAGAAAATTGGAAGAATGAGGGATCGGGGAAATTTTCTTGCCCATCAAATTTTCCTGCCATTGGAATTAAAAGACATATCGAAACTCCGCCGTGCCCAGCAGTGCCTGCACGAGCGTTTGGAGGTCCAGATCGGTTGAATCGGCGATTTCTTCGGGAGTGGGTTTTCGGCCCAAAATGAGGGTGTAGGCGGTTTGAAGGTCTTTTCCGGCCTTGTCGGCGATTTGGGCGGCGAGTTGTTCGACGAAGGGGTTGTTCATGAAGAACAGGGCCTGTGGGGCAACGGTGGTGACATCGCGCTGGCCTTTGATTTGGGTGGGGCCGGGGAAGTCGAAGGTGCTGAAGAGTTCGGGGATGTTGTCGCGCACGACGGGGAGGTAGATCGTGCGATAGGGCTCCTCGATGCCGAGCAGGCCGCGCGTGATGCCGTGACGGCCTTTGCCGCCGGTGCCAGCGACTTGGATGCCTTCGGGGCGGTCGAAGGTGAGCTGACCGGCGAGTTGCAGCAGCGTGTCGCGCAGCGGTTCGAGTTCGAGGCGCTTCGGGTTTTGGCGCCAGCGGAGTTTGTTGCCCGCATCGGGATGCTCGGGATTGCCGGTGGTGGCGAGTCGGTAGGTGCGACTGAGCATCAGCTCGCGGATCATTTTCTTCACGCTCCAACCATTTGTGACGAAACGGATGGCGAGATGGTCGAGCAGCTCGGGATGCGTGGGATCGGCGCCGGTGATGCCGAAGTCATCGGGCGTGCGCACGAGGCCTTCGCCGAAAAGATGCTGCCAGAGGCGGTTCACCATCACGCGTGAGGTGAGCGGATGCGTGGGCTGCGTGAGCCATTGGGCGAATTCGAGGCGGCCGGAGCTTTGCGCGGGCACTTTCGGCATCGGTGGCAAGGCGGGGAGTTTCAATTCGCCGCGATTCGGCGCGGTGTCGCGATCATGTGGGTCGCCGCCGATGGCGATTTCGCAGTCTTTGAGTTCGCCGTCGATGACGCCCATGCAGAAGTGCGGATCGTGGTCGTAGCGGATGGTTTGCTTCGGATTGCCGAGCTCGCGGATGTCATCCATCGAGTGAATACCCGCGGGCAGTTTTTGCGGCGGGCCGACGGCTTCATCGAGCTCGGTGGGCAGATCGACGAGCGCCTCGGGGCTGACGTAACCACCGGCGACGCCGTCGTTGCGGTTCGGCGTGCCGCTGAGTGTGCGGCTGCTGTAAAAGATGCCGGCGAGCGCGTAGTAGTCGCGCATGGTGACGGGCTCGGTTTTGTGATCGTGGCAGCGTGCGCAGGCGAGCGTGAGGCCGAGGAAGGCGCGTCCGACGACGTCGATCTGGTCATCGACCTGATCCAGGATGTATTGCTCGTAGTCGCCCTCCTGCACGTTCATGCTGCCGAGCGCGAGCATGCCGGTGCCGACGATTTGATCACGGCGCTGCAACACGGTCTTCGCCGGGAGCAAATCGCCCGCGATCTGCTCGGCGACGAAGCGGTTGTAGGGCTTGTCTTCATTGAGTGAGTCGATCACCCAATCGCGATACCGCGCCGCATACAGAAACGGCGCATTCCACACGCGACCGACGCTGTCCGCATAGCGCACGACATCGAGCCAGTGCCTCGCCCAGCGCTCGCCGAAGCGTTCGGATTGAAGGAAGGCGTCGATGACCTTCGCGAAGGCGATGTCATCGGAAGAAGGATCGCGCAGAAAGGCCTCGATCTCGGTTTGAGACGGCGGAAGGCCACGCAGATCGAAGGACGCACGACGAATGAGCGTCGCCCGCGAGGCATCGCCGATGGGACGGAGGTTTTCTTTTTCGAGTCGGGCCAGGATGAAGCGGTCGAGGTCGTCTTTCGGCCACGCGGTGTCTTTCGTGACTGGAATGGCGGGGCGCTGGAGACGCTGGTAGGACCAGGGCGTGGGGTTGTCGTATTTCTCGGCGGCTTGAGTGGAAAGGAGGCCGGTGAGCAACAGAATCAGAAAATAGACAGGAGAATGGGGGCAGGAGAATAAAGAACCCATTCTTCTTTCCCCATTCTTCTGTCGAATTGCTGACGGCGAGTTCATTTCACGCCTCCTTTCGACTTCAGCCATGCGCTCATGGCTTTGACGTTTTGGACGAAGTCGAGGCTGTAGAGGACGCCGCCGGCGGGTTTGGTTTTTTTGCCGTTCGCATCGCGCATGATGCCGCGGTCGTTGTCGGTGATGGGCCAGGAGCCGTTGGGGGCTTGTTCTTTGAGGATGGTGGCGATGTCGGCGTCGGTGGGCGGGGAGGACCAGCGTTCTTTTTCGGTGCGGGGGAAGGTGACGGGCTCGCCACGGGCGATCTGGCTGCCAGCGGCTTGCAGGGCGTCGAGTTCGCTGTCCCAGACCCAGCCGTAGTTCGAGGAGGCGTTTTTGTCGGAGTAGGTGAGCTCGAAGCCTTTGCCGCCGGGGCCGCGCTCGAAGTAGAGGGGCTTATTGGTGTTCAGTTCGTAGAAGCGGGCGAGCTTGTTGCCGGGCAGGAGCACGGTGCGGAGGTAAGTGATGGCCTTGGCGACGGGCGCGAGGTATTTTTTGTCGCCGGTGGCGGCGGCGAGCTTCAGCAGCGCCCACATGGCGGCCTGGCTTTCGCGACCGCTGATGGCGGTGGGCTCGAACTGACGGCTCCACACGGGCTGCATGTCGGCGTTGTATTGCTGCGCCCAGGCGGGCTGCGGATCGGGCATCTGCGCGAGCAGGAGGAAGTCGCCGCCGCGTTTGGCGGCCGCGAGGTATTGGGCATCGCCACGGAGCTGCCAGGCGAGGAGCAGCGTGCTCATCAAGGTGGCGTGCGTGTTGTCATTGAGCACGTAGCAGCCGCTGAAGTCCTTCGGCCACTTGCGCGGCCAGTCCTGCGGGTAGTTGGCGGGCTTGATGGGATACTTTTCGACGGGCGGCGGAAACGAGGGCGCGTCGTCGAAATTCGCGCTCCAACCACCGGCGGGATACTGCGTCATCATAATCGT
Organism: Prosthecobacter sp.; assembly: GCF_044232965.1. Classification (GTDB taxonomy): domain Bacteria; phylum Verrucomicrobiota; class Verrucomicrobiia; order Verrucomicrobiales; family Verrucomicrobiaceae; genus Prosthecobacter. The sequence goes on along the minus strand of NZ_JBIIKX010000076.1, from coordinate 6,496 downwards.
GCGCAGCGCGAAGTCGGCGGCGTCTTTGATCTCGGCGTCCTTGCCACCGAGCGCGTGATCGACGCGCACGAGCAAGCGCGTGGCGGCCTGGGAGACATCGTCGTCGTAGGTGGCGTAGTTTTTCTTGTCCTGACGACGCCAGTTGTGCCAGCCAGCCTCGCGCGTGGCGGTCTGCGTGCGAGGAATGGCCGTTCCATCGGCCTTGCGGCAGTAATTATTCGATTCGCGGCCTTTGACATCGAAATGGCCCGAGTAGTCCCAACCGCCCGAAGCGAGCTGCGTGCGCGAAACGCATCGCGCGGCCGCGATGGCAGCTGCGAGGCACTTTTCGTCCTTCGTGGCTTCGTAAGTATCCAGCATCGCCATCCCGACCGCAGGCGTGCCCGGCGGCTGAATCCAGATCGTGTCCGGGCCGGGAATGCCTTCCGCCTCACGCAGCGTGAAGTCGGCGCTGTAGCGATAAACGTAGCCGCCGTGGGACGCCGCTTTCGAGAGGTAGAACGAAACCGCTTTGATGGTGGCGGCGGAGACTTCGGCGGGTGTCGTGGCCTCCGCGAGCGGCGGAATGACGAAGGACGAAATCAGAATGAGGAAGGAATGACGAGGACCGAATGAGGAATGGGAAGAGAAGTTCATTTGCGCTCGGGTTGGAGAACTTGATCGTCATTCTTGCGGAGGTAGGCCATCAGTGCGCCCCAGTATGCGGAGTCTATTTTATAGAACTCTTTATCGAGTGCTGCCCATCTAACCAAAGTCTCCTCGGGAAGTGTGGCGATGGTGTCTTCACGCTTTTGGTGATCCTGAGGGACTTCGCCCTCTGGAAACATCGAGCAAGCGCGTTGGAAGATGGCTAGCGCACCATCGAAGCCAAGGGCCTGTAGAGCGCTTTTGACCTCTGCGGCGTGTCGTCCCGATGGATTCATGAAGAACTGTACATGCCCGCCGTTTCCCACCTCTCCTTGGTATAGCAGATACATGTGAACGTGGAACTCAGGTTCCGAGAAGCCGAAGTAAGGCTTGTTTTCGCTTACGCCTTCACGCGTTGACCAGATTGTTCCCAGTCTGGCGAGAGCTTCAATGGGCTCCGTTTCATGGAGCAAACGCTCGATGTAGTCTCTCGCGTATTTCATGACGCAGATTCGGGAACGGATTACTCTGCCTTGATACCCACGTTCTTGTTCCCGTTGTCGCGGACGGCATCGACGGTGTTGTGGAGGGCTTTGAGCGGGATGTCGTCGTTGCCGGTGACTTCGACTTTGGCACCGGGGTGGTCGGGGAGGAAGGTGCTGAGGAAGCCGCGGAGGCGGTTCATGGGGACTTTTTCGTCGCCGATGAGGACGGTGTCGCCGCCGTCGATGACTTTGAGGGTGATGAGTTCGCTGGAGGAGGTGGTGGAGCGATCACCGTCGCCTTTGCGGGGCTTTTGGCCGGATTCGGCGGAGGGCTTGCGGCCTTCGCCATCGCCTTTGCGGGCAGGAGTGCCCGCATCACGTTCCGCAGCGGGCTTTTTCATGCCTTCGCCGTCGCGGGAGCCTGTGCGCGGTTTTTCGCCATCGCGTTCGCCGGTGCGGGGCTTGTCGCCATCGCGCATGCCGGGTTTCTTTTCGGCTTCGCCATCGCGGGGGCCGGGTTTGCGGGTGCCGTCGCGTTCGGCGCTGGGTTTTCCGCCTTCACGCTCTGCGGAGGGTTTTCCGCCTTCGCGTTCACCGTCCTTCATGGTGGGCTTGGGGGACTCTGTTGACCGTGGTGACTCTGTTGACGGTTTTGCGGTGGTGGAGCCTTCGCGGACTTTCGGCGGGACTTCTTTTTCGGCGGCGCGGGCGGTGGTGAAGGAGTAGCCGACCAGCACGCTGAGCGTGAGGACGAGCAGGGCCTGAATGACGGGCTGGCGGGTGGTCGGGGTGGCGATCATGAGGATGCGTTGACGCAGGGTGGGGTGGTTGCGCACGCATGGAGCCACCCCTGCGATGGCCGGTGGTGCGAAGAAGGTTTCCTGGATGCGCAGCAGCGTGTGGCCGTAGTCGAGTCGCTCGGACGGCGCGAGGATGGCGAGCGCTCCGGCATCGCAGCGCAGTTCGCGATCCGCCTGGAAGCGCGACACGACGAACCACACGAGCGGATTGAACCAATGCAGCGCCTGCACGGCCGTGGCGGCCCAGTTCCACAAGAGATCACGATGGCGGATGTGATGCAGCTCGTGCATCAGCACATGGCGCAGGCTGCGGTCGGTGAAGCGCGTCTGCCAATCCTCCGGCAGCAGCAGTTTCGGCTGGCGGATACCGACCAAGGCCGGTGTGGTGCCTGCGGGCATCAACACGACTTTGGGAGTGTGCGGCACGCCAGCACGTGAACAGAGGGAACGCAGCAGGGAATGAAGATGCGGGTCGTTCGCGACACGACGAGTGCGCAGGTAGCGATCAAAACGTCGCTGACGATAACAAGCACCGAAAAACACGGCTGCCGCGCCGAGCAGCCAGATCCACGTGAGCAGAATCTGAAGCGAAAACGACCACGAGCGCTCTGCTGGCGCATCGGGGAGCGAAACGGTGTTCAGCGCGAGGATGGAGGTTTGTTTCGCGGGTGATGCTGCCTGAATGACCTCGCTCACAGCCGCGGTTTCCTCCTTTGCCCACGCGCCAAGGCCAAATCCAGCCGGGATGAAGGCGGGGAGCATCAACTTAGCCCCGACGAGCATCCAGAGACCGATGCGCCATGCGGGACTGAGGCGCGTGCCGAGCATGAGGCGCAGGCCGAGCACGGCGAGGATGAGGAGGCTGGCCTCAATGGAGGTGCGCTGGAGCCAGTGGAGGAGTGCGTCGGCATTCATGGTGCTGTGAAGGACTAAATGTGGAACTGCGGGTGGTGGCGACTTCTAACTTCTCACGTCAGACTGCTGACGAGTGCGTTGGGATCGAGGACGAGTTCGAGTAGGAGGACGATGAAGCGCGTGGCTATTTTTTGAGTTTCTTCTCAGCTTGAGCGAGCACCTCACGAAGGGCGGCGAGGTCGTCTTTCGAGACTTCTTCGCGCTCCATGAGGCCGGCGACGAATGGGGTGAGGCGGCCGTTGAAGACACGATCGAGGAAACTGCGGCTTTCCTCGTGCTGGCACTGGTCTTGGGCCACGGCAGGCGAGTAGCGAAACTCACGGCCGACGGATTCGACTGCAAGAGCACCTTTGTCGGTAAGTCTGCGGATAAGCGACTGCACGGTGCGCGGTTTCCAGTGCAGTCGGCCTTCGAGATCCTTCACCACTTCGGCCAGCGTGCTCGTGCCACGCTCCCACAGCACCTTCATCACCGTCCATTCGGCGTCTGAGATTTTGGGAGCGGGAGATGTTTCGTGACGGCGTGCCATGGTGGAGGATTACAGATGTGATCCTCGGATTACGCATGTAATCCAAGTTGGCAAATGCTTTTTTAAACGGCCAATCTCTGCCCAGGAAGCGGAAGAAGCGCTTGCCAGTGCGCCATTCCGCAGCACAAAGCCTACAATATGGAAAAACTCATCGTACACGGCTGCGCTCCGCTGAAAGGTCGCATCAACATCAGCGGATCGAAGAACTCGTCGCTGCCGATTCTCGCGGCCACGTTGCTCACGAAGGATACCTGCACGATTCGTCGTGTGCCTGACCTCAGCGACACGAATTACATGGTACGCATTCTCGGCGAGCTCGGCGCTGAAGTGGAGCGTGCCAGTGGCGTCGTCGTGGTGAAGGCGGAAAAGATCAAATCCGTCGCGCCTTACGACCTCGTGCGCAAAATGCGCGCCTCCATCTGCGTGCTCGGGCCGCTCACGGGCCGCTTGAAGAAATGCACCGTGTCCTTGCCCGGCGGCTGCGTCATTGGTGATCGTCCCGTCGATCTTCATCTCAAAGGCCTCGAAGCCCTCGGCGCGCAGGTCACGGTGGACGGCGGCGACATCAGCGTGAATGCCAAGAAGGGCTTCAAAGGCGGCCCGATGAACCTCATGGGCAAACACGGCTCCACCGTGCTCGGCACCGACAACGTCATGATGGCTGCCGTGCTCGCCAAAGGCACCACGATCATCGAAGGCGCTGCCGCTGAGCCGGAAGTCGAAGACCTCGCGAACTTCCTCATCAAGATGGGGGCGAAGATCCAAGGCGCAGGCACCAATCGCATCGTCATTGAAGGCGTGAAGGAACTGCACGGAGCCGAGCACACCGTCATTCCCGACCGCATCGAAGCGGGTACCTTCCTCGTGGCGGGTGCCATGCTGGGGGACGGCGTCACGCTCAAGCGCGTCATGCCTGAGCACATGAAATCCGTGACCGATGCGATGATCAAATGCGGCTTCCCGTTGGAGATCACGAAGGACAGCATCACGGTTCGCCCGAATCCGAACGCGAAAGGCTTCGACCTCACCACGCTCTGCTATCCCGGCTTCCCGACGGATATGCAGGCCCAGTTCTGCGCTTTGGCGTGCGTGATCAACGACACCAGTACCATCACCGAGACGATCTTCCCGCAGCGCTTCATGCACTGCGCTGAAATGAAGCGCATGGGAGCAAATATCGACCTGCAAGGTGCCACAGCCCGCATCCGTGGCGGCGAGAAGATGAAAGGCGCTCCCGTCATGGCCTCTGATCTACGCGCCTCCGCAGCGCTGGTGCTCGCTGGCCTCGTCGCTGAAGGCAAGACGGAGATCAATCGACTCTACCACATTGATCGCGGCTACGAGCACCTCGACGACAAGTTGGCCACACTCGGCGCACAGGTGGAGCGCGTGAGAGATTAAGGAATCAGTTTCAGCAAAGCCTGGGCGGCTGGCGAAAGCACGCTGCCTTTTTGCCACACCGCAGCGATCTGCCGCTGCATCTTGGGATCACGAATCGTGATCGCTTGAATGGTCTTGGGCAGATTTCCGGCCGCCAGTTGCGGCACGATGGCCAAACCGAGTCCCGCCGCGACCAACGCCCGCACTGTTTCGAGTTCGCCGCTCTCACAGGCGATGCGCGGTTCAAATCCAGCTTTGCGGCAGGTCTCCAGCGCCGTGTCACGCGCACGACCTTTGTAGAAGATGAAGGGCTCCGAGGCCAGTTGCTTTAATGCCACCTCCTTCTGCTTCGCCAGCGCATGCGATTTCGCGACGAGCAGCACGAAGGGCTCGGTGATAATCGTCCGCGTCTCAAACGCTGACTTGCTGGCAGGAAGCTGGAGAAATCCGATGTCTGCCAAGCCTGATTCCACGTTCTCGGCCACACGCTCAGAACTGTCCTCGATCAATTGCAGACCCACCTTGCCATGCTGTTTGCCGAAGCTGCGAATCACCTCTGGCAGCAGGCACGCGCTCACGCTTGGAATCGCTGCGATGATCAATTTGCCGCCGCGAAGCTGCGCCACATCGGAGACAATGGCCTTCGCCGCCTCAGCTTGAGTGAGGAGCGCTTCTGCACGTGGCAGGAAGGCTTTCCCGGCCGCAGTGAGGTGGATTTCTTTTCGGCCACGGATGAACAAAGCGGTGCCGAGTTCCGATTCGAGGTTCTTCATCTGCTGACTCAAAGCCGGCTGCGCCATGTGCAAACGCTCCGCCGCCCGTGTAAAGCTGCGCTGCCGGGCGATCTCGATGAAGTAGCCGAGTTGGTAGAGTTCCATGATCAAAGATCAGTATTTCCAATCCTGAGCATCGTAAAATCATCTTTTTCTTATGGCGGTGAGCCGCCATGATCCGCCCATGAGCCGACTGTGCGTCCACACCATCACCACGAAGCCGCTGAGCCTCGAACAATGCCTCGCTGAGTTTCCCAAGCGCGGCGTGAGCGGCATCACCATCTGGCGCCAGGCTCTCGAAGGTCGCGATTTGGCCACGGTGAAGCGCCAGACGGCCGATTCGGGCATGGAAGTGGTCAGTTTGTGCCGCGGAGGCTTTTTTCCGGCCAAATCGGCTGCGGATCGGCAAAAGGCCATCGACGACAACTTGCTCGCCGTCGAGCAGGCGCAGGAGATCGGCGCTCCGCTCATCGTTTTGGTCTGCGGAGCCGTTCCGGGGCAGTCGCTGGTCGAATCGCGGAAGCAGATCACCGATGGCATCGCGGCTTGTTTGCCTGCGGCGGAGGCGGCGGGCGTGAAACTCGCCATCGAGCCGCTGCATCCGATGTATGCCGATGACCGCAGCGCGGTGAACACGATGCGTCAGGCGCATGAGATTTGCGACGCGCTCGGCTCGCCGAAGTCGGTGGGCATCGCGGTGGATGTGTATCACGTCTGGTGGGACCCGGAGTTGAAGTCACAGATCGATCTCGCGGGCCAAACCGGCCGCCTGCATGCCTTCCACATCTGCGATTGGAAAACACCGACCACGGATCTCCTCAACGACCGCGGCCTGATGGGCGAAGGCTGCATCAACATCCGCGAAATCAGCGACTGGGTGGACGCCACCGGCTTCACCGGCCATCGCGAGGTCGAAATCTTCTCCCACAAATGGTGGAGCGGCGATCAGGGCGAGTTCCTCGATCAAATCGCCTCCAGCTACGCACG